>DASRLE010000207.1:0-14588 GCA_035648615.1 Saccharimonadales bacterium (SeqCode)
GTCTGGAGACTCCCGAAAAATACGAGGTGACCTCCGGGCTGAAGGAAGGGGAATACGTGATGATCGGCAATCGTTCGCTGGTTCATCTAGGACAAAAAGTGGAAGCGAAACTTGTCAGCCAGCCCACCGTGCAATGAAACGGCTGCTTTCCAGCTTCGCTTGTTCCGCAACTTTTACCCGCCGATTCGAAGCGCGCCCCAGCAAGCCAGCCAGCTCGTCGAAAGGTCGCGCGCCGTCACCCGTTCTCATTTGGCAATGAACGCCTAGTGCTGCTTCCAAGACAACATCATGAGCACAAACCCCTCGAAACTTTCCGCTGAACAATTACAAGCCCTCCGGCAACTTGACGCGAGTGTCCTGGCGAATGCCATCGAGACCTTCCACACGCGACTCCGCAATGAAGGCTTTGCCGACGGCAGCGTGCATTGCTTGTTTCCGCAGATGGAGCCAATGGTCGGTTATGCCGCCACTCTGAAAATTCGCGGCTCCGCCCCGCCCACGACGGCTGCCTTGTACGCCGACCGCACCGATGTGTGGGACTATATCCTGTCCTTGCCGTCACCACGCGTGGTGGTTGTGCAGGACATGGCCACGCGAATCGGTCTGGGTTCCCTGGTGGGAGCCGTCCACATGAACATTCTTCACGCTTTGGGCTGCATTGGCGCAGTGACCAACGGTTCCGTGCGCGATCTGCCTGCGGCTCAAAGCCTTGGATTTCAATTGTTCAGCAGCCGCCTTGCCGTCTCTCACGCCTATGTTCACATCATTGAATTCGGCGCGCCCGTTGAAATCGCCGGCTTGAAAATAAACTCGGGTGATTTGCTGCATGGCGACCAGCATGGGTTTCAAATCGTTCCCCTTGACCTCGCCGCGCAGATTCCCGCCGTGGCTGCTCGCATCAAGGAACGGGAACGGGCCATTATTTCTCTCTGTCAGGCTCCTGAATTCTCGCTGGAAACACTCCGCGCCGCTGTGGCGAGGCACGGCTCTTAAAAACGGTTATGTCCCGATTTGCCATACGTTATCCTTATCTAATCATCGTCATCTGCCTGATCACCTGCGTCGTTGGGGTGACGAGCCTGGTGCGCATGCCGGTGGATTTATTTCCACCCATCAAAATTCCCGTGGTGGTCGTGGCCACGTTTTTTTCAGGAATGCCCCCGGAGCAAATTGAGACGGATATCACCGGCCGCTTCGAGCGTTTTTTTACCCTGGCGAGCGGCGTGGATCACATCGAATCACGTTCGCTGCCGGGCGTGAGTCTGATTAAAATCTATTTTCAGCCGGGGTTCAACGCCGACTCGGCCGTCACCAGCATTGCGAATCTTGCGATGGCGGATTTGCGCAAGCTGCCGCCCGGCACATTGCCGCCCGTGGTTTTGAAATTCGACGCTTCCAGTTTGCCGGTTTGTTTGATCACCTTGAAAGGCGAAGGACTGAACGAAGCGGCCCTGCGCGACCTGGGCCAATACAATGTCCGCAATCAGGTCGCCAACGTGCCTGGCGCGTCCGTGCCACAGCCGTTCGGCGGACGCTACCGGCAGATCATGGTGTATGTGGATCCGCTCAAACTTGAATCGCACCAACTGAGCGTGATGGATGTGGTGCGCGCGGTCAACGAGGCCAATTTAATTCTGCCCGCCGGCGACGTGAAAATCGGACCTTACGATTTCAACCTTTACGTCAACAGCCAGATCAACGCGATCAAGGACATCAACCGGCTTCCGTTGAAAACAATCGGTGACGCTTCCGTGCTCGTCGCCGACGTGGGCAGGGCCGAGGACTCCTCGCAAATTCAAAACAACATCGTCCGCGTGGACGGCCAGCCATCCGTGTATCTGCCGGTACTGAAACAAGGCGGCGACGCCAACACCATTGAGGTGGTGAACGGCATCAAGGGCGCCGTCTCGCATTTGCTGGATGTGCCCAGGCAACTCGTGACCAAAGTGGTTTTCGATCAATCCGTCTTCGTGCGGAGCGCGATTGAAAATCTGATTCACGAAGGCGCGATCGGCCTGCTGTTGACCGGCCTCTTGATCTTGATTTTTCTCGGCAGCATGCGGGCCACGGTGGCGGTTTTTCTGTCGATACCGCTTTCCGCGCTCGCGGCGTTTATCGCCCTCTCGCTTGGAGGCAACACGGTCAACGCCATGATTCTTGGCGGTCTGGCTCTGGCCTTTTCCCGGCTCATTGATAATTCGGTGGTCGTGCTGGAAAATATTTTCCGCCACTTGGAATTGGGTGAGTCGCCGGAAGTCGCAGCGGAACGCGGCGGCCGGGAGGTGGCGTTGCCGGTGCTGGCGGCCACGCTGGCGACGGCGGTGGTTTTTTTCCCCGTCACGTTTCTTTACGGTGTCAGCAGGTTCCTCTTCGGCGCGCTGGCGCTCTCGGTAATTCTGTCTCTCTTCGCTTCTTATTTAGTGGCGATGACCGTCGTGCCGCTGTTTTGCGCGAAGTTGATCAAGGGGCATCAGCCGCAGGTTGAGGGCGATCATGGCGAGGCGAAAAGCTGGGGCGCGCGATTCAACCGCGGGTTCAATGGCAAGTTTACCGCAATGCTCAACGGGTATGAAGGTTCGCTCAACAAAGCGTTGCTGCGTCCCGTTGCCACCGTGCTGGGCATCAGCGCAATTTTCATTCTCAGTCTCGCGCTTTATCCCTTTGTGGGCGAGGCGTATTTTCCCCGCACCGATCCCGGACAGTTTGTGATCAATCTCAAGGCGCCCACCGGCACGCGCCTCGAACTATCGGATAAATTGGTGGCTCAAGTTGAGCGCATCGTGCGCGAAGTCGTGCCGACCAATGAGTTGAAAATCATCGTCTCGAATATCGGCGTCACTCCGGGCTTTTCCTCGATCTACACGCCCAACTCCGGACCGCACACGGCCTTTGTGCAGGTGGGGCTGGAGGACGGACATAAGTTGAGCAGCTTTGCCTACATGAACCTGGTGCGGAAACATTTAAAAAATGACCTGCCGCAGCTTTCCTCTTATTTCCAAACCGGCGGTTTGGTGGATGCCGTGCTGAATCTCGGCCTGCCCGCGCCGTTGGACATTCAAGTCAGTGGCTCGAATCTCAAGGAGGCTCACCAGGCCGCGACGGACATCGCCCAACAAGTCCGCGCGCTGCCGGGCGTAAGCGATGTGCTCGTGCCTCAGGATGTGGATTATCCATCGTTGAAACTGGACATTGACCGCGTGCGAGCCAGCGAACTCGGGTTGAACGAGAAGGAGGTCGTTGGCAACGTCATCACCGCGCTTGCTTCGGACCAGATGATTGCGCCCAGTTTTTGGGTGGATCCCAAAAGCGGCAACGACTACATGCTGACCGTTCAATATCCGGAGAACTATGTAAAGAATCTCGCCGGCCTCGCGGCTGTTCCACTGCGCGGAAGCAAGTCATCGCACGATACCCGGCTGGATAACGTGAGCCGGATCAGCCACGTCGAATCGCCGACCGAGGTGGATCATTACCAACTCCGGCGCGAAATGGATGTGTACGTTTCGCCTTCGGGCGAGGATCTGGGCAAAGTTTTGAGTGGCGTCCAAAAAATCATTCGCGGCGCCAAGTTGCCGGAAAACGTGCGCGTGGAAGTTCGCGGCTCCGCCCGTGCCATGGAGGTGTCGTTTCGCAGCTTCGGTCTGGGCCTGATTCTCGCCACGTTCCTTGTCTATTTGATTTTGGTGGCGCAATTTCGATCTTTTATTGATCCGCTCCTGATTTTGCTGGCGGTTCCGACCGGGCTGACCGGCGTGCTGCTGATCATGTTTCTCACCGGAACAACCCTCAACGTGATGTCGCTCATGGGTGTGGTGATGATGGTCGGCATCGTGGTCTCGAATAGCATCCTCATTGTGGAATTCACCAACCGATTGCGCGAAGAAGGACGTTCACTCAAGGAAGCGGTGGTGATGGCGTGCCGTGTCCGTTTGCGGCCGGTGCTGATGACTTCCCTGGCCACGTTGATTGGATTAATCCCGATGGCGATGAAGCTGGGCACTGGCAGCGAAGCCTACGCCCCGCTGGCCCGCGCCATCATCGGCGGGCTGGCCGTATCAGTCGTGTTGACTGTTTTTATTGTGCCGGCCGCCTACCTGCTGGTTCATCGCCATCGTGAGCGGAAGCAGCCGCAGGCCATGCCGGGAGGGCAAACCGCATGAGAGGATTTAGTGTGTTGTTGCTGGCCGTGACGCTGGCCTTTCGCGGAGCAGCCGCCGAATCGCCGCCGCGCCCGCTTACCCTGCGGCAGGCGCAGCAAATCGCCATGCGCCAGCATCCGCGGATTTCGGTGGCCACTCTCACCGCCTTGGCGGCCCGGCAATCGGCGCGGGCCGTCAAGTCCGCATTTTTCCCCAACATTTACGCCAGCGCCACCGCCGTCGGCACAGCGGACCCGAACGATACGCGCATTGCCGCCGGAGCGCTCAATAATCCGGTGATTTACGACCGCGAGGCCGACGGCGTGACCATCAGCCAGCTTATTACCGATTTTGGGCGCACCCGCAACCTGGCTCGCAGCGCCAACTTGCAAACACGCGCCGAGGAAATGAACCTGCAAGCGACGCGCGCCCAGATTTTATTGGAAGTCAACAATGCCTATTTTTCCGCGCTGGCCGCGCAATCGGTTCTGGCAGTGGCGGCCGAGACGGTGAAATCGCGGCAACTCGTTTTGGTGGAAATTCAAACCTTGGCCACGAATAAGCTGAAGTCGGATTTGGAGGTGAGTTTTGCCAGCGTCGATTACGATCAGGCAGTCATCTTGCTGGCCAAAGCGCGCAATGATCTTAACGCCAGCTTTGCCGTCCTTTCGACTTTACTGGCCGAACGCCCCCCCAAGCCCGAGACCTTTCAATTGACGGACGAACCGGTGCCCGCCGCTCTGACCAACGACATGTCCTCGCTGATTTTTGAGGCGCTGGGTCAACGTCCTGAGCTGGCGCGCTTCCGTTATCAACGCGACGCCGCCCGCGAATTTGCCAAAGCCCAGGAAAAGCTAATCTATCCGACCATTAACGCGGTGGGCGCCGCGGGCATTGTTCCGACCGGCCAGTCGCAACTGCCGCCCGATTATGCCGCGGCGGGCGTGAATCTGCATCTACCCTTGTACGCGGGCGGTTTCTACGCCGCGCGCCGGCGGGAAGCCGACCTGCGGGCCCGCGCCGCCGACGAAACGTTGCGCGACGAGGAAAACACCATCATTCAGGACGTGCAGGTTTCCAAACTTAACGCCGAGTATGCCCATCAACGCCTGGCCTTGACGCAACAGCTTCTGCAAAACTCCAACGAAGCATTGCTGCTGGCCCAGGCCCGCTACAAAGGCGGCATCAGTTCGATCATCGAATTGAGCCAGGCCGAACTCAACCAAACGTCCGCGCAAATCGCCGGGGCCGACGCCAAATACGACTACCAAATCCAGCGTTCGTCCCTTGACTTTCAACTCGGCCGATTGCATTAGACGAAGTGTGAGTCAGTTCCTCCTGATGCCCGATCCCCGCCCGCCTCAAAGAATTCTCCGCCCGTCTGCGCACGAAATTCGCGGCAAATTGAAACCGGGTGTAAGGCAAAATTCTTTAATGCGATGCAAATGACGGACGCCGCGGGAAAGCGGCGCTGACGCGCACGCAGTCCAAAACCTGCCGGTTCTTCGGCGACGGCAGTGTGCGCGAAGCGCCATGGAGTGCGGAACGCCAGTTCCGCTTTGGCCCGGAAACGTCTAACGACTATTGAAGAATATTGTCTCACACCCATTGAAAACCCCAAGAAGTCAATTTCATGGCGGGAAGCTGAAACTAAACTTAAAGCCCGTTTCGGCGGGTGAGGTTTGCCTTCGGAAATTAAATGAAGTCGTTTGTTCCGCCGATAGGATCGGATGGCTCGATGCTGGATTTTCGCTTTGTTGCTCTCCTTGCTCTGCGGATGCGGCGGCACAACCGCCCGCATGTCCCAAGCGGAGGACCCGCAAGGCCGCTATTCTGACCAAATCGCGGCAGCCCGGCGCTTGTTGGAGCAAAAGGAGAACTGGGCCGACCGCGCCGAATGGGAGGTTATCAAAACCGGCGATGGGTGGAAGGTCATCGCCTGGCGACTCGAGCATCCCGATCAAAAAGGCGCCGCCCGCTATTTGCCCTGGGGTTACTCGGTCATTGAACTCGATAGCCGCTCGGTGGCCGTTGATTACCACCGCAAGGGTTGATGGAAGGTGAGTTCGCAGTGGGCATGAGTCAGCGCGTGGATAAGGAATACTGTTCTGGACCCCAACCATGCCGCATAAAAGGGCAAAGAGAAAACATCCGCATAATGGTCTTTTTGTTTGTGTCATAGAAGCTCAGGTTTTGGTTTAATTTGGTTTAACTGGGTCAAATCGCCCCGGTGCCACTTACCATCCGCGACACTTTTCCGGGCGTTGATGCATTTGCCATTTCCGGGCCGTTCCATGCCGCGACATCGTTCTTTTCTCATCATACCTTTCCATCACGAGTCTCTTTATATCACCAAATGCGAAATCGCTGCCGCTCACCGTGCGCGCAATGTTTAGGGTATCCTCAGAGGCGTACTGTCAAGAAGAGACGCGCACCGTGCGCGCTATTTTTCAACTGCATCCCGCAAACTGCCGCTTGTGCGGTCCCGCCGGGGTCGTTATAACACTTGCCAAGGGGTCACCGTACATTTGCTTCATTCTATGCTTGCGGTCACGGGTTATTGCATTGGGATGGTTTGCTGAGGCGCGTTCTTGCGGGAAGTCCTCGGAAAGCGGCGGTGCAGTTTGTGCGGGCGTAGATCGTGCGATGCCATTAAAGCTGTTGTGGGCCAGATGTGTGTTGGTTGTGTTTGTGGATGTGTTTGTTTTTGAATCCCATGTTTCCCTGTTTTCGCCTTATTTCATCTGAGCACGTCGAAAATGAGGAAAGTGAAAAAACACCAATAAAAATGGGCCTGGAACGATTTGTTCCAGGCCCTAAATTGGTTGCGGGGGCGGGATTTGAACCCACGACCTTCAGGTTATGAGCCTGACGAGCTACCAGGCTGCTCCACCCCGCGATCCATGCCAGCCCTCACCTTACGGGCGCGGCTCACCTTGCGCAAGTCATTTTAAAAATTGTTTTATGCGCCCGAATCGAGCCGCCAATTTATCTGGCCGGACCGCCGCCGCAGGGCTTCCAAACCAGGATCGCAAGGCCGGTTTGCGAAATATGCGGCCTTAATCTATTTAGCCTAAAGCCCGGCATTGTTGGCTCAAATTGTTGTTGCACAGTATGTTACGTAAACTTATTGTTAACGCTCCACCCCGGGACCTCGTCTCTGGCACCTAAGCTGCTTAAATCCAATACAGTCAGGCGTGAGAATGCGCGCTGACTTGGGCAAACAACAGCTAGAAGACAATTTACAATGATCGTTAAACGTAAAATACTGGCCATCGCAGCGCTGGCTGGCTGCCTCCTCACTCCGTCGCTTCGGGCCAATCCAGCGGTTGTTATTGACGTCGGGACTGCCGGCACCGGTTACGGCATCTGGCAAACGGGCTCAGGCGGCGAATTTACCTTCACGGTGGTTTCGGGCAGCGGCATCAACCTGGCCGGCTACGTCGCTGGAGAATCGTCCATTCCCTCTGGCATCAGCGGGCTGGGCACATTCGAGACTTTTTGCGTGGAAGATAACGTCTATATTTATCCCAGCACCCAAATCACCGGAGTGCTAAGTTCGCAAAATTCCGAAGGCCAGGTCCTGACCGAAGGCACGGCGTGGCTCTATTCGCAGTTCGCCCATGGCACCTTGGCTGGTTATGACTATAATAACGACAGCGGTCATAATACGTCTGCGGGCAATTTACAAAATGCCATCTGGTATTTCATGCATCAGGACGAGGACATTAACCTAAGCTCGATTGACAGCAATCCCTACGTCGAGCTAGCCAAAACGGAGTTTAGCAACCCCTTCGACGCGGCGGGCGGCAATAACTTTGACGTGGGTGTATTGCAACTCAGTAACTCGTCGGGGGGCGGTGTGCAGAACCAGTTAGCCCTGGAAAGCGTACCCGACGGCGGCGCGACCTTCGGTCTCTTGGCGCTAAGTATCACCGGCATGGGCTTGGCCGCCCGGTGTCTCCGGTCATAGGAGGCGATTTTAAGAATAAGACGGGCGGGCTCGGAGGTGGTCATTTTTTGGTTTCTGTTTGGTCGAGCCGAAAGTTTTTCCCAACAATTCGACTCGACATAGTTTTGCAGACGAGGGACTTTTTCCTTTTATGGAACGCAAGTTGAAACGGGTTCCCCCGCGCTTACCCGCCATCTTCCAGCGTTTCGACGCGCCGCTTTATTTTGTAACCTTCAATACGTTGTTGAAACGTCCTTTGCTGGTCAATGATTCGGTTCATACTGCATTCCGCAATTACGCCGAGCGCGGGTTGGAATTCAACGTGGCGACCGGACGTTATGTTCTAATGCCGGATCACGTCCACGTTTTTGTCCGCATCGGACGTGACATGGCCTTGCGACGGTGGGAAAGCGGCTTGAAACACTGTCTAGGCAAAGCGTTGTCGGGACTTGGTCATAAGCCGACGGAGATGCCCGGCGCCATATTAAAAAGCTTTTGGCAGCCGGGTTTTTTCGATCGCCTCTTGCGGCGCGATGAAAGTTATGCGCAAAAATGGGATTATGTTTGGCGCAATCCGGTGCGGGCGAAGCTTGTGGGGCGACCGGAAGACTGGCCGTATCAAGGCGAAGTCCACATGATTGACCGGGTGTAGGTGTAGCGTTGAGCCTGCGGCTCAACCGGTCGAGGCACAGCCTCGACTCTACAAGTGGGTACAAGTCGGCGCCATCGCGCTGGGTCAGCAATAGACCAACAGCGACTGCGAGATGGGGTTGATTCGATGGTGGTTGAGGAGCTTGTCGATATAAGTCGCCGTCAACCGCTGGCCGTCGGGAATGAGCAGGATGCCGTTGATGGTGTAGATGCCTTGCGCCAATACCATGCCGGGCCGCAGATCGGAGAGCAGTATCTCGCGCTGTTTGCCTGGAACGACGGCTTTGGGCAAGGTGCGCAGGAAGGCGCGCACAGCCTCGGGATCGAAGCGTGAACCGCTGCCCTGGCTGATCATGTCGGCGGCGGGTTGGCCGGTAAAATCGCTTTCGGCGTAGGCGACGGCGACGGCCAGTAATCGCGCCAGCCATGGGATAGTGTCGCCGCGCAAATGGTCGGGATAGCCGCTGCCGTCAAACTGTTCGTGATGCCCTCGAATGGTGGAACCGACGCCGTGGAGGTGATGGGCAAAGGCGGCTAATTCCGCGCCCAAAATAGGGTGATGCTCGATCAGGGCCCGTTCGGCCGGATTGAGTGTGCCGGGCGAATCTTCCCAGCGCTTGATCAGTTGCCGCGGCACCCCGACCAACCCGATGTCGTGTATCCACGCGCTGATCTCCAGGGTCTGGCGGCTTTCGGGCGGCAGGTCGATGCCTTTGGCCATGGTCGTGCAAAGCTCGAAGACGCGCCGGGCCTGGTTGCCCAGCGTCGGGTAAAACGTCTGCATCGTTTGCACGCATAATTCGACGGATTGACGGAAATTTTCCTCCTGCGCCGCCGTCAAAATTTCCAGTTGTTTGTTTTGCTCGGCCACGCGGATGATTTGGGCTTCGAGGGCTCGATTGGCATGAGTGAGCTTCTCGTTCATTTCCATCGTTTCGGCGCGCAGGCGGGCGTTGGTGCAAATCAATTCATGCCGCTGCACGGCGTTCTTGACTGTGGCCAGCAGTTCCTCGCGCAGCCACGGCTTGACCACAAAGCGGTAAATCTCTCCCTTGTTGATCGCGTCAATGACGGTGCTCAGGCTCAGGACGGCGGTGATGAGGATGCGCGTGGCGTCGGGCTGAATTTGTTTGACCTGGGCCAAAAATTCCAAGCCGGTGACCAGCGGCATTTGCTGGTCGGTGATGACGACGGAAAATTGCTGTTCCTGGAGAATGCTCAACGCATGCACCGCGTGAGGCGAGGCGACGACCTTGTAGCCTTCGCGCAACAACGTGTCGCGCAGAGCCACCAGGACGATTTCTTCGTCGTCCACAATCAGGATCGGACCGCTGCCTGGTTTCAAAATGTTTTCTGGGTCTGCCATGGTAACTGCATCCTCAATTCAAAATACCTTCCAATTTGGCCAGCATCTCGGACTCCGGCAAATCAGGGCTGAGAACTAGATCGACCCGGGCTAAGACGTGGGTGGAAAGATCGTCCTGGCTGCATCCGGCCATTTTCAAAATCACTTTCAACTCCTGTTTTTGCTGGCGCACTTCGCTGAGCATCGGGCTCAGCGATGAATCGTTCGGTTCAGCCAGCAGGAGCACGCCGGCCAGTTGGTAGTCGCTGGATTGAAGAAGTTCCCCCAGGCTTTCCGGCTCGGTCGCCATGACGACATGGTAATTATGCGAACGGAGCAGCTCGGCCGTTTTGTCGAGGATTTCTCCCGTGCGGCCAAGGAGCAGGAGGCTGCGCCGGGGAGCTCGAGGCAGCAGGCCCTCGGCCGCTGCGGCGGATTCGGAAAAGTCCGCCTGCGGCAGCCAGATGTGAAAACTCGTCCCGACGTCTTCCTGGGATTCCACCGAGATCGCGCCTTGATGCTTCTCGACGGCAATGCCGGCGTTGTAAAGCCCCAGGCCGGAGCCTTTGCTTTTGGTCGTAAAAAATGGATCGAAAATGGCCGCGAGATGGCGCGCTTTGATGCCGCATCCGGAGTCTTGAATGGTCAGGCAAACGCAGGGCAATCGCGGATGAACCCCGCGCATGTTCTCCAACGCCGGGGCCTGCTCATGGCGTGAAGTGCGGAGGGTGAGGCTGCCTCCGTTGGGCATCGCATCCGCCGCGTTGAGGAGAAGATTGATGACCACTTGCCGCAGTTCCACCAGGTCGATATAGACGGGCAGTTGATCGGGCGTCAACTCCGAGCGCACCAGAATGCGGCGGGGCAAAAGCTTGCTGACCAATTCCACCAGGTCGCGGGCAATTTCGTTCAAGTCGTGGTAATTGCGCTCGCCGGTTTGGCCGATGTGCAGGTTGATCATTCGTTGCACCAACTGGCTGGCTTGCATCGAGCTTTTCTGGATGAGCGACAAGCCTTCCTTGAAGGGATGGCTGTCATCGACCTGGATGAGGAACGATTCGCTGAGCGAATGAATGCCCGCCATCATGTTGCGAAAATCGTGGGCCATGCCGAGAGTCAGGACGGCCAGCGTTTCCTTCCAGGCCGCAGTAGAGAGGCGCTTCTCGGCGATGGTCTGGCGGGTGACATCGAGCCATACCGCGTCGTAACCCAGCAACAAACCATTTCGGCTGATGACCGGTTGCCGATATTCCAAGACGTAAATGACCCGCCCGGTCAAGGCGTGCCGCAGACGATAGGTATGAGTGCAGAGCACTCCGCCTTGCACCGCGCGCTTGACATGCTGCTGCAACTCGCTGGCATCCAGTTCGTGGACCAGTTCCCAGAAACGCCGCGGCTGGCGGGACCAATCCTCCGCCGAAATTCCTGTCAACTCCCCGATGTTCGGACTGGCAAAGTGCAGGCTGAAATCCGGTCGCTGGCTGAAGACGACACACGGCCAGCAGCGCAGGAGGCGGTCCAACTGTTGTTCCGCGCGCAGCAGGCGCATGAACATATCGCGGCGGGCCGAGTCATCGCCGAGATGTTCATTCCACGCCGCCTCCTCCAATTCCGAAAGCGGAGGCAAGGTCGAATGCAAATTGACAAAACAGATTTCCTCGCGGCGCGCCATTTCCAGAACGAGCCATTGCGACGACAAAGGACCCGTGGGCGCTGACTTGAGGGTCAGCCGCCCAAAGGGCGCCGAGCCTTCCAGGAAGTGGGCCAGAGATTTTTCGTCCGACGAAAATGCGGCCAGGATTTCCGCGAAGTCCCGTCCGGCCAGTTCCGAGGGCTTCTTGCCCAGCCAATTGGCCAGGCCGTCATTGGCTTCCAGCAAATGACCGCGCGGGTCGAGGACGGCCATTCCGCCGTCCAACCAAGTCGAGGCAATGAAAGGTTCCATGGAAGCAAGTGCGGCTCTGGGGCCAGCCGTCGAGCGAGCTGAATCTAGGTTCGTTGGCACACGGATATTGGGCTAACGCCAAACAGGATATAAGAGTATCCGGGCCGGTTCAATCCCGAAATCCCACAAAAAATTCGAGCGGTTTTTCGAGCCGTCCAGGCTGCGGTCAAGAATAGGAATGCCATGCGGTGGGCGATAGATGACGCACATAGGACCCTTCGATTTTCGACAAATTCCGCGTGGCCTGATCCAGCAGTTCCTGTTCGGCCTGCGCCCGGCGCAATTGCGCGGCCAGCGCCTCACCGTTGCGGGTCAACAAAGAAAGAATCCGCCCCACCTCGGCGCGAAAGGGCTGCAAGGCGGCATTGAGGCCCCCGTTGCTCGAATCTTCCTCGGCCCATCTTTGGGCGGCCTCCGTCAAGGGCGTTTGCAACGCCGCCTTTTGCGCCTGGATGCGTTTGACCGCCGGCCATAGAGCCGCCTTAATCGCCGCGCCTTCCTCCTGGGTCAATTGAAGCCATTGCTCCAACAGCCGGGCAATGTCTTGGCGCGCGTTCATGGGATTTATGCAAATTGAAGATTGTCCGCCGCCGCCCGGTCTTGCGGCACCGCCAGGCCCTTGCGCAACATTTCCGCCCAACTGTCGCGCAAAACCCGCAAATGCCGGATGACCTCTTCGAGCGGCGTTTTTTTCTTGCGGGCATTGGCCTCCTGCAACCGCCGGTAAAAGTAACTGTAGAGCTTGCGAAAATTCTCGGCCACTTCGCCGCCGCGTTCCATATCCAGCCGCGCATTCATCTCGTGGATAATGGCCTGGGCGCGCAAAATGTTATTATTGACCGTCTGGTTAAACTCGATCGGATCGGAATGACTGAACCCGGCCAGCCCGCGCTCCAAAAACCGGATCGCTCCGTCATAAAGCATCAGGACGAGGTGTCCGGGCGAGGCCGTCTGGGTGGTGATTTTGCGGTAGGATTGCCAGGGATTATTGGCGGGGTTCATGGCAGGTTAGGTTAACGATCACTCGAACCCGGCTTGCAATTGCCCGGCCAGGAACCCGGCCAGCTTATTGAGCGTGCTGGCCGAAGGATAACTGGGATCGGCGATCAATGACCGGGCGTAGTTCACCGCCTCCGGGCGGGCGTCCGGCAGGCTCTTCAAGCCATCCTCGAGCGCGGTTGAACTGGCAAAAGAGCCATCCGGCGTTTGCGCAGGGGGGGAGGACGCCGAACGTTTGGCCGGAGTGAGGCCATTAATGGAGGCCAGATTCATTTTGGTATCAATTTCCATAGCTTACTCGCAGGGGCATACTGCAAACCCATCAACACCTGCTTCCTTTGTATCGGCCAGATGGGCGGGGGACTTTAGGGGAAAGGCTAAAGGCTGAAGGCTGAAGGCTGAAGTGGGAGACTGGGAGGAAGGGGCAAATTTGACTCGTTGCGATCCGCCAGCGAAAGTCGCTTACGTTGAGCAACTTATGGAGTTTTTGGAATGAAGTGGCTTTTAGGAGGGAGATTTGGCTAAAATCAGGTTCGAGAAATATGAAGGTACACCGACCATCGACAACCAAGCCGTTGACTGTGGAAGCCAAGGCGCGGCCCGTTTGGGAAGCGGTGGCCGAACTCGGCTTAAAAATCCCCGCTAAAGAATGGAAGAACTTGCCTTCGGATGCGGCGCGAAACCATAAACACTATCTTTACGGCGGTACTAAGGAAGAAGGATGAAAAAAGTCTTTGCCGACACGGGATATTGGGTGGCCCTGTTAAATCCGTCGGATGATCTTAATACAGGGTGTGAGACAAAATTCTTCAATAGTCGTAAAACCTGTTCCCGGGCCAAAGCGGAACTGACGTTCCGCACTCCATGGCGCTTCTCGCGCACTCCCGCCACCGAGGAACCGGCAGGTTTTGGAGTGTGTGCGCGCCAGCGCCGCTTTCCCGCCGGCGTGCATCATTTTAATCTAGGCATCTATCCATCAGTCTTATCCTTTTCCCCGAGGGTTATGCCATTTCAATAGGGCGAGGCAACCATGTCTTCCGAGCCGGCTAGTTCCATTTTTCCGCGCACCGATTGGGCCCAGTTGGGCCTGGCCGCCGATGCCGATGCGGCGCGGCTGGATCACTTGATTCGTCTTTATTGGACGCCGTTGCGCATCTTTTTGGCGGCCACTTTTCCATCGCTCAAGGATCAGGCGGAGGTGTTGCTGCAGGAGTTTGCCGAGGATAAAATTTTGAAGGAGGGCTGGCTGCGCCGGGCCGATCCACAGCGGGGGAAATTTCGCGATTTCCTTAAAACCAGCCTGCGGAATTTTGTCCTGGATCGCTTGAACCGCGCCGACGTGCGGCACGCGCCTCTTTCGCTCGATGAATTGGAAATCGACTTGGCCGCGCCGGATAATGACTCCGAGAGTTTTGACCTGGCGTGGTTTAAGTCTGTCCTGGCGGAAACGTTGCGCCGGATGGAGGCGGATTGCAAAGACCCAGGCGCAGAACAGCCTCGGCGCAGCTTCATCTGGGAAATGTTTCGCATCCGCCTGCTCGAACCGGTCTTGAACGA
>DASRLE010000208.1:0-3893 GCA_035648615.1 Saccharimonadales bacterium (SeqCode)
GGCAATGCACGCGCCAACAATGTCAACAATCGAATCCACCGCGCCAACCTCGTGAAAATGAACCTGATCGGGCGGGAGGCCGTGAATTTTTCCTTCCGCCACGGCGATGCGATGGAAAACCGCCGTGGATTTTTCCTTCACCCACGAAGACAATCCCGCGCGTGCAATCAACATTTTGATCTCCGCATAATTCCGCGCGTGTTCATGCGAATGGCCGTGTTCGTGCTCATGCGCATGCGGGTGATCGTGTCCATGCGAATGCGGGTGGCTATGCGAATGAGAATGGTCATGCGCCAGATGGACATCGAATTTTGTTCCTTCGATGTGCGATCTTTTAGCGCGCGAAGAATGGAGGTGATAGCCTTCCAGCGGGAGTTTTTTCAGTTCGTTTTCCAGGCGGTGGAAGTCCACGCCAAGATCGAGCATCGCGCCGATGAACATATCGCCGCTAATGCCGCTGAAAATATCGAGATATAAAGTTTTCATTTGCTCAAAGTTCGCCATTGCAAAGGGCGTTTATCTGGCTGGCGGCATAGCCCGCGCCAAAGCCATTGTCAATATTAACAACAGTCACCCCGCTCCCGCAACTGTTGAGCATCCCGAACAAGGGGGTCAATCCCGCCATGTTCGCGCCGTAACCGACGCTTGTAGGCACCGCGATGACTGGTTTGTTGACAAGGCCCGCCACCACGCTTGGCAGCGCTCCTTCCATTCCCGCGACGACTACCAGCACGCTGGCGTTTTGGATCAGCTCCAGCTTCGAGAGCAAACGGTGCAATCCAGCGACGCCGACATCGTAGATTCGTTCGACGCGGTTGCCCATGATGTCGGCAGTCACTGCGGCTTCCTCCGCCACGGGCATGTCGCTGGTGCCGGCGCAAAGGATTGCGATAAAGCCGGGCCGTTTGGGCAGCGGCGATTTTTCCAAGGTGATGCAGCGGGCCGATTCGTGGCTTACGGCGGCCTTGAATTTCTTGAGAACCGCCCGTGTCTGAACGACCGAGACGCGTGTGATGAGCACCCGGTGTTCGCGTTTCCAAAGTTCGCCAGCGATTTTGACGACCTGATCAGGTGTTTTGCCGGCGGCGTAAATGACTTCTGGAAATCCCTTTCGCAACGCGCGATGGGTATCCACCTGGGCGAACCCGATGTCGGCCACAGGAGCGGCCTGGAAAGCGTGGAGCGTTTCCGCGAGGGAAACGGTTCCCTTGCGGAAATTCTCCAAAAGTTTGGCGGCATTCGCGGTTGTCACTCCATTGAAAATACACGAAGCGGGGTCCCCGTCACGCGTGAAAATGGAAATGCCTTGACCCGTGAGGAGCAAATTCACACTTTTGCTGTTTAATGAGCGCTATCAATCCATGAAAATCTACATGAGTCCGGCGGAATCGGGGCCAGGGGCATGGACTGGCTGCTATCAGCACCTTTTGAGATTGGAGGCGATGAGCCGGGTTAAAAAGCATACCTTGACCGAGAACCCGTCTGAAGCGGACATCATTTTAATAACGGATGGCAAGGATGATGATGATTTTTACGGATTGCGAATCAACCCGTTGTTGAAGAAATATCCCGAAAAGACTTTTACTATTTTCGAGGGTGATTTTCCCCTGAGGTTCGTGCCGGGCATTTACACTTCCATGCCCAATTCAATCTTCAATTTGAACCGGTTCCGGCCCGGGACCTACTCCTACTGCCATCATCGTTGCGGCAATTCAGTGGACAAAATGCCACCGCTGCAACGGAACGGGGAACTGTTTTTTTCGTTTATCGGAAGGGACAGTCATCGCGTCCGCAACCATTTGTTCAAATGCGATTTCAAAAGGCCCGACGTATTGATTGAAAACAGTTCGAAGTTTAATTACTTCGGCGGAGACGATCCCGACCGCGAGCGCTTTAAAAACCGATATTTGGAGGTTTGCGAGAAGTCGCGTTTTGTCCTTTGCCCGCGAGGGCAGGGGACATCGAGCATCCGTCTTTTTGAGGTGATGCAAATGGGTCTTGCGCCTGTGATTATTTCCGACCAATGGATTCGGCCTGTCGGGCCGGATTGGGAAAGTTTTGCGGTTTTTGTGAAAGAAAATGAGATTGGACATTTGCCGGAAATCCTGGGGCGTTACGACGCCCAATGGAGAGAGCGCGGAGATCGGGCGCGTAAAAACTGGGAGGCGTGGTATCAGCTTGAAAACGAGTTTAATTATCTGATGGATCGTCTCGATGAGATCAAAAAGGGCCGTTGGATTGATGAACGGATCATGCGGTTTTCCTGGCCGTTCATCCTGTTCAAACTTCATTTGCGCAAGAAACTTTCCCGCCTGAAACGGATGCTGACAGGCTAAACCTTAACGGTGCTGGCAGCAGCGGTTTGTTGGAACCGCTGGTGGTAATCGACATTGATGAACAACATGTCAGTCCAACTAAGAATATTTCGCTGGATGTGAGCTTTGTAAATGGAGACGAGAACAAAGTTGCGCTCGGAAAGGAATCGGAAGACTTCGTCGAACGGAGGCAGGTCTTTGTATTGATCGGAAAAAATAAACTCAAAATACAACATGCCGATTTTATTTTGCCTCATTAAACCTTCCGCGCCCTTGAAAACCTCGAAATCATATCCCTGAGTATCGGATTTCAGAATATGAATATATTCGATATTCTGTTCGTGTGCGAACGAGTCCAGTGTGATTACTTTGACATCCGTTGTTTTTTCAATCTTGCCCCAGCATGTTTTGCTTGGGGCCAGGAATGAGCTCATGACTGAAACGGAGTTTTCGAGGAATGGCAACGCCCCCTCGCGCGACCCCACTCCGGCGTTCCATGTCTTCACGCCTTCCAGACCGTTGCAATGTTCGTTCAATTTCGCGTATATGGCCGGGCTTGGCTCGAATGAGTGAATGGCCGAGCCTGGAAATATCTTCTTAAAGCCATCCACGGATTGGCCAATGTTCGCTCCAACGTCAAAAATGGTCGGATTTTTCACCCCCTGCAGGAAGAAACACATGTCCTGAAACGGGTCAACACCGCGTTCCCCTGGAATATGCCGCTTCACGTCGTAGCCCGTGCTTCTGACTAGACTGCGAATTAATTGTATCGCTTTATTCATGAGTTTAATTTATTCAGACGAAAGGCCAGTTAGTTGCCGCGAAGGTGATTTTGGGGTGATTCGGGGCCATTGCAAGTTTTTTTGAGATGGAGATTGACCCGAAAAGAGTCTGTTTTAACATTGACATTAGACCGGGAATTTTCCATGCTAGCCTGCTGATGAGTGCGCGCTTGGACGCATTTTAAAAGCTTATGCAAGATTTATTAAATCGATTCAGTTTGGACGAGGCAAAAATGAACGGCCAGATGGAGATCTGTCTGGTTGCCATTTGGCTGGTGGTGGTCGGCACCGTTGTCTCCAGCATCCTGAGCCAGCCCTTTTCCGCCAAACAGCGATTCTTTTGGATCGGCATGGTCGTTTGCGTGCCTATAATCGGCGTGCTGGCATATCTGCCGTTTTCCGTGACGGAAGAACGCGGTTCCGATGTCCTCGGCACACCCCGGAAAAAATAGAATTCAACCAAATGACGCTTGCCGCCGGATATAGAAAAAAATAGCAACCGAAACCAACTGCCAAACCAAACCATTCATGATGTCACACATCGCACGCGGATTATCGTTGGTGTTGACAGGGTGCGTTATTTTCCTGCCATTAGTCGGCAGGGCGCAACAAGGCTTGCTGCCCCCCGACAGAGATGCCGCGTTTGGGATTGTCGAACAGGGAGGAGGGGTGATCCAGACGGACGCTGACTCAAGTTTTGCCGTGCCATATTCCACTTTTCGCGGTTCTCCCCTCACATCGGGAGGGCTTTTTGTTCCGCTTTCCCTGGGGGGCGGGGATCAGATCGCCACTGGAG
>DASRLE010000209.1:0-10606 GCA_035648615.1 Saccharimonadales bacterium (SeqCode)
ATGATGATGCTCTTGGGGCTGACGGGCCGTCTCTCGGGACGGGCGGGATCGCGCACCAGGACGATGCTTTCTGAGGGCGTTTTGGATTCGATGCTTTCGTCAATGAGCTTGCGGTCGATTTCCTCAGTAATACGCCGAAGATTTTCCACATCCCGCTTGGTGCTGTAGTAAGGCCGATTGCGGATCGACATCTGGTTTCTCTCGTCCTCCAGTTCCTTTTGTTCCTGCTTGAGGATCTGCATGTAATCACGATCAATGGCCACGCGGGTTTTCAAACCGGCGAGCATGCCGGTGATCTTGTTGTCATAGTCACGCTGGGACTGCTCCAATTGTTTTTGGGTGGCCTCGTATTCGGTATGTTGCGGGCCGTATTCGCTCTTGGCGGCGGCCATTCTTGCCTTGGCCTCGGAAAGACGGAACGAAAGTTCGCCAAACTCAGAGTCTATTTGATGGGCAAAGGCTGTGGTGAGGGAAGCGCCGAGTTGATTGGTCGGGATAAGATCGAGCTTGGCCAGAATATTGCTATATTCCAGGTAATCAGTCATGGCCAGCGTTTCAGAATGCTGGTAATCCCTTAGTTCTTCAGTCTGAATGGTGTCGCTGGCAATTGGATTTTCGTCGAGAAGTTCGTTAATATTCAGCACGACGCGCAATTGATCCAAATTGGTTTCCGCCATTTTAAGTTCTTTTTGTTTCTCGGCAAGGTCAATGGTAAGCTTTTCGACGCCGGTGCCGCGGGTGCTTTTCCATTGTTCCAGGCGGGAGGCGCGATAGGCATCGACCGTGGCGTTGGCAATCGCAGCCGCAAGCTGCGGATCAGAGTTTTTGACCGTAATTTCAATCAAGCTGGTCATGCGCGTCTGGTCCACCGTGATCCGGTGCGATAAAACCGCATAGGTATCGTCCATGGACCACACGGTCTCGTCGGCCTGCTTGGCGAGCTTTTCCGTCAAATTCAATTTCGTGATGACATTGGTCAAAATCGACCAGGACTGAATAATCTTGAATTGAGTGGTGAGCCAATAAGGATCGCCATAAGCATATTGGCGGGGACCGGTGATGGAGATCTCCGGGGCATCCTTCTGCACTTCAATGCGCACGGTGCTGGCATACTGTTTGGGCAGCACAATGGTGAGCAGGGTGCTGGTCATGACGCAGAGCAGAAAGACCAGCAGGATGAGGCTGCGCCGCAGACGGATGACCCGCCAATAATCCAGGAAATGAAGTTTTAGTTCAGGTGTTTCGTTTGTTGTTGCAGCATCCATAGACTTAAAAAAAGAAAGCTAGATCGTACGCGGGTGATACGTTCTAGCCTTCTGAACCAAAGGTCAAATTATTTCGTATTTAATATGTAGCGCGGACACCGATATAGACCTGGTTTCTGGTATAGGCGCGATCCGCCAGATCGGAATTTAATTTGTTATAATTATAGCCGGCTTCGCCTGTCATCCATTGGGTGAAATGATAGGCCAGATTGACGCCGCCGATGAAAAAGTCTTCACCGCGTCCGTCAAAGCCAGAGCCGCCGCCGTTAAAGGTGGAGAATTGGGCCTGTCCCAAAGCACTGACGGTGAAGCGAGAGGTTACCCGATGGCTAATCGAGAGATAAGCCGCCGTGGATTCCTCGTCCAACACAGGAGGGGTGCCCGGCAGTCCCGCGACGTCCGTGGCATTATGAACGTGCTTGACTCCGACTTGGGCCGAACTTTGCGGCATATATTGATAAGTCAAGCTGGCGTCCACATAAGGCGATACATCGCTATGGTGGGCATTATAGTAATCGACATACTGCATACCGGCGCGGATGGAGCCATTCAAGTCAGGCGTGAAACTTTCGTCAACCCCGACAAAGGCGAAATGGGAATCCTCGTTACGAACGGCGCTATGGTACCCCCTGGTTACGCCTGGATCGGGGTAAATGATATACTCAGGGCTGGTATAATCGAGATGCTCGTACTGGTAGCCGAAAACACCGGTGGTCGAGGGCAACGCCTTCCAGCGCAGGTCAACTGTGCCAAGCTGATCCATGCGGTCCAAAAGGGCCGAACGGCTCGGCTCGACCAAGCCGAAGGGGATATCGCTCTCGTGTTCTTGGTACGCGTAAACCGTATTGGCGTAGCCGAGGTGGATATCGAACAAGCGGGTCAACACGGCGGTAAAGTCGGCTGACGCGGTGTTACGGACGTTATTACCTTCAGTGCGCAATGGCGAAGCTATGACGCTCTGATCGAGCACGGTCGGTTCCTGGGCGATGACAAAAGATTCGTTGAGCTGGATTTTGTAGCGCTCGCTGAATTCGTGGTCGAGCTTGGCGTTAAACTGGTGGGTTTGATCCGTAACGCTATGATCCTCATAATAATGCAGATCGTAAACGTAACTGGCGCTCAACAGGGTGTCTTCCACCGAGTGGTTAAACGAGACCGAGGGGGTGACTTCGATGCCGAAGCTGCTCCTGGCGCCTCTGACGAAACCCGGGGCGCCGGTCGGATCGGGAATCGACTTGGGCAATGTTAAGTAATTGTCATCATAGAAACCTCGTAACGAGGCAGACAAAGCCCACGATTTGGAAGTCTCCTGAGGACTCAAACCGGGGGCATATTGGGCGTGCGCAGCCGCCGCGCCGAGAGCTACTAAACCTACTGAGGCAACGATTTTTTTCATAAATTTTAATTAATTTTCCCTAACGCAGAGCTTTCCATCCGCATGTTGTCTATGCAGTTCCGTTCAACAGGAACGAGTTCTAAGCGTATCCCCGACATTTGTCAAAAGAAATTTTGTCAATTTTTTAGACATCGGGCTTTCACCTAAAACCGCCCTGCCATCTTACCGTGTCGCTGAGGAAGAATTGATCGGGCAAAAAACCGGCCGGCGCTTTGCGCAAAGGGAACCCGGAGGGGACCTCGCCATGCTCGGCGGATTCCAAAACAAAATGGCCCCATCCCTTGGTGTCCGCTTTGATTTGAGAAAGATAGCGTTCGTCGGTTGTTCGCTGTGTCAAGAAGAGAGCGTGAATGGGTTTGAAGGCGTTGACCTTGAAAAAGTCCTCGTCGTCGTTCAGAGACAACCACGCGCAGGAGCGCTCCCCATACCACGCCACCGCCCACGGAATGTCGCTCATCATCAATTCGTTTTCCCTCATCAGACGCGCCGTCATTTGCAGGTGCAGCGGGGCGTAGGGCGAATTGGCGGGCGGAGAACGAGTGACCACCAACGAGACTAAAAAAGGCGCGCACAAGGCCGCCGCACACGCCGTGACCGCAAAGCCGCGCAGATCTAAATTAAGCAGGTTGACCTGATCGAACATCACATAAAAAAACGAAGCGCCATAAATAAAGATCAGCGGAGTCAAGAGGACGATTAGATTTTCATCATTGACGAGGGGAGTTTCGGCGCTGAGGTGGGTCCGGCCAAGGGCCTGCGCCACGGCCATTAAAATAAGGGAGCCGATCAAAAAATAGCGGAGCCGCCGCAGAGCTGGACTCCGAAAGGGAATGAACAGGCCAACCAGGAAAAAAGCCGAAATCCAATTGCCGCCTAATTTTGGCAATTCATCTTGACCGAGCGCGCTCATATTATCGGTCAGCTTGTTCATCAGGTCGGAAGGTTCGATGCGTTTCAAACCATTTCTTGGATCGCACGATCTCTCGAGCGCATCCCCTGGGAACGGCGGGGTATCCTGCAAAACGCTGTAGCCCGCCGTGCCAAAAGGAGCGCCGCTTAACCGGAAATTTCGCACCAGCCACGGCGCCATCACCACGACAAAAGCCGCCAGCAGCGCGACGCATAACTTCCCCTTGCCGCGTGTGACACTCAGCCCGACAAATAAGACCACCGGCAGAATCATCCACGCGAAAGCATAACGGCTTAATCCGCCCACTCCGACCAAAAGGCCGGCCAGCAACGCCAGGCACACCGAGCGGCGATCCGCTCCGGTTTCGGCCGCGTGGTCCCGCGCTTCGATTTCCAGAAGCGCCCAAACCACGGCCAGCAAAATGACAATCAACCAGAGCGTCGATAATCCCGAGACGCTGAACTCCCAGAATAAACTTGTCCCTCCGAAAAGAATGGCGGAGAGCCATGCGACGCGCGAGTCAAACATTTTTCGCGCCAGGAAAAAAATCAGGAGCAACGCGGCGAAATAAAGGGCCTGGTTGAAAACGGTGATCCACCGCTCCGGCTGGTAAGTCCACATCTGATTGGCCTTAAATTGAAACGGGCCAACCTTCATCCAGCCGGCCAGCAGCGCCGGGTAAACCGGAGGGCTGGTTAAATCCGGCACGCGTCCCGCCAGGACTTTTGACGATTGGCCGGGCTCGGCGGCTCCCCCCAACAGGTAGAGCGCCAAAGGGCGAATCGAATCTGTCGTATATCCTTTGCCCTCGGATAAATTGCGGGCCAATTGCGCGCTTTCCATGGCGGAGCAGGAGGAAAAACTGCGCGCGGTCAATAAATCATAAAGCGCCGCCACCGCAATAAACGCCAGAACGGCCACGACGATTTTAAGGACCCGCGCCCCCGCGCCCTCCTCCCAATGATGAATCCAATCCTGCAACGGCATTTAAAATCCCTCCAAATGATAATGGTGCAATTTTCGATGAAGGGTGCGACGGCTCATCCCCAGTTTTTTTGCCGCTGCCGTGCGGTTGCCGTCTGACTCTTTCAAAGCGCGGACGATCAATTGCTTTTCCGCTTCCGCCACGGTCAAGTCCGGCTGGGCCAGCAGCCTCGCCGGACTGCCCGCCGAGAGATCCGCCGCGCGCAAGGCCCCGGGCAGGTCCCGCAAACTGATTCGTTCGCCGCGCGCCAGAACGACGGCGCTTTCCACCGCAGTGCGCAATTCGCGCACGTTGCCGGGCCAGGAATAATTCATCAACGCTTCGAGAGCGTCGGGCGTGAAATCGTTCACCTTTTTATTATTCTCCCGGGCGAACTCGGCCAGGAACGCCTTGGCCAAAAGCGGAATATCGCCCGCCCGCCCGCGCAGGGGCGGCAGCGTCAGTTCGACCACCTTCAGGCGGAAAAACAAGTCTTCGCGAAATTTCCCTTCTTTGACCTGCTCGGCCAGGTTTTTGTTGGTGGCGGTGATGACTCGCACATCGGCCGTCAGCGTTTTGTTCGAGCCGACTCGTTCGAAGGTGCGTTCGCCCAGGAAGCGCAGCAGCTTGACCTGCAAGGTTTGGTCGATCTCGCCAATTTCATCGAGAAAAAGGGTTCCGCCTTGCGCCAGCTCAAACCGGCCCACCCGTTTTTCATGCGCGCCGGTGAACGCCCCTTTCTCGTGCCCGAAAAGCTCGCTCTCCAGCAAGGTCGAGGACAGCGCCGCGCAATGCACCGTGACCATGGGAAAATTAGCGCGAGGGCTGAGTTGATGAATGGCCTTGGCGATTAATTCTTTTCCCGTGCCGCTTTCCCCCAAAAGCAAAACTGTCGCCCGCGTCGGCGCAACCTGCCGGACGATATCGAATACTTCCTGCATCCCGGTCGATTGCCCAATGATGTTCTCGAGACCGAACTTCTTTTGCAATTGCTGGCGCAGGGCCACGTTCTCGACCTCGAGATTTTGCTGGCGCAGGGCGCGCCCGATGCGCATTTCCAACTCGTCGATTTGCAGCCGCCCTTTGGCGATGTAATCGTCGGCTCCCTGTTTCATGGCCTGCACCGCCAACTCTTCCGACCCGTAGGCCGTCATCAAAATGCAGACGGGAGGCTTGGGCAACGATTTGGCGCGGCCAATCAACTTCATTCCATCCTCCTGCGGCAGGCGAAAATCGGTCAGCATAACGGCGAAGTTTTCCTGTTCGAGCAGGTTCATGGCGGACTTGGCATCTTCGGCCACCCAGACGTCGTACTGGTCCTCCATCGCCGCGCGCAATCCTTCGCGGGTCGGCTTCTCGTCATCGACGATCAGCAGCATGGGCTTGGCGGTTAATTCACTTTTCATTGTCGGGTTCAATCCGGGCTGTGCCGAGCAATCTTGGCTGCCGGTCGCGCAACGGCAGGCGGATGCGAAAAGTTGTCCCCTGCCCCACATTGCTTTCCAGTTCGATGCGCCCGCCATGCTGGCGCACGATGCGCTGCACGATCATCAACCCCAAGCCGGTCCCCTTTTTTTTGGTGGTGTAAAACGGCTCGAAAATATGGTTGATCTGGTCCTCCGCAATGCCTCCTCCGGTATCCGCCACGCTGATTTCAACGGCATCTGGCGTCTGGCCCGTTTGCACGGTCAGCGTGCCATCCCGCGTCATGGCCTGCATGGCATTCTTAACCAAGTTGACCAGCACTTGCTTGATCTGGCCGGCATCCATCGGGGCCAGCGCGATGCGACGCGCCAATTTCTCTTTGACATTTAATCCGCGATTTTCCATTTCCGGTCTCAACAGCTCCAAAGTTTCCCGCGCCACGTCATTGATCGAACCCAGCGTCAATTGCGGCGGCGAAGGCCGGAGAGCCTGGAGAAATTGCGTGACAATGTAATCCAGCCGCGAAATCTCGCCTTTGGCCACCTCCAGATAATGTTCGAGCTTTTGCGCGACCTCGACCGGCTCGCGCAACTTCCTCACCTGCCGCTCCATCAGTTGCAAGTGAATGTGCAGGGCGTTCAGCGGATTGCCAATCTCATGCGCCACACTGGCCGCCAGCAAGGTCAGCGAATGAATGCGCTCGCTCTCGATCGCCTCGAAGGTTTTTTGCCGCGCTTCCGTCGCGTCGTGCAAAATCAAAGCCATGCCCGAACTTCCCTTCGCTTCGCCATCCAGCGGCGCGGCGTAAACCCTCAAGAACCTCGGCCGCGGATAAGCCACCTCGAACTCATGATGCGTCGTGCGCTGCCGGCCATTAGGCCCAGGAGCGACCAAACTATTCCAATCCAATTCCGGCAAGACCTCCCGCACCAGGCGCCCCTCCACCTCGTCAGGCGTCCGATTGAGCAATCGCGTCACCGCTTGGTTCAAGTAAATGACACGCCCCTGCTCATCCGCCACCAGCACCCCGTCTTCAATGGCATTGAAGAGCGTCTCGAGAAACTGCCGTTCACGAGCCAGCCGTTCCACAACGGTTTGCAACCCTTGCGCATCGAGCCGACCAATGCGCCCCAGCACTTTATCCAAAAAACTCGAAGGAACCGCCGCCATATTTTAACATCACCCCAATATTTAAACTAAAAACTCCCGAAAAACTTCGGGATTTGCCGCCCATTCGCGCCACTTTGACCCACTGAATAGGCGCAAGCCAGTGCTGTGGCAAGCCGGGAATCTTATTCCTGTGTTGGCGAAATGGGTTTTGGGCGAAAAAGGACGACGACATTGCCAACGCGGGTCACCAGATGGCTGCCGCTTTTCTCGGCCAATTGCGGAGCGAGTTCTTTTTTTTGGTCCTTGAAGTCGTCGAACTTGATTTTGATCAATTCATGATGTTTCAACGCCTTATCCAAGGCCGCCAGGAACTTTGGGCTAAGACCCTCCTTGCCTACCTTGAGGGTAGCCTTGAGCCGCTGGGCTTGGGCTTTGAAACCGCGTAGTTGCGCGTTGCTGAGCGAAATCATGAAAAAATTTGCGTTGCCGCGCCGTTCATCGACACAGTTCAAGGATTGCGGACCCTGTTACGCCCCTCGCGAAGATCATCTTCACCCCGTTCAATCCTGGCCTTGAATTCGTCAGTGAACTCCAGTTGATCTTCGAGCAGATTTTCCAACCAGTCCCTCAATTCTGCCTGCTGTTCGAGCGGAAGCAGTCGAACATCTGCTTCTACTTGGTCAAGTGTTTTCATTTCGGCATGATATCGGAACAAGTTTATCATTCAAGCTTGGACGGCATCAAAATACCGTTTCTTGATTTAAATTCGCCGGGCGGCTAATCTCTGCGCGGTCACAAAGAAGCTTTCATGCTTGGCACTTTAAATCCTGGGGAAGAGGCGCAATTGCGGCAGACGATTGAGATGTTCGAAGTCATCACCCAATCGCAGCCGCAGGACTACCAATCCCTCGAAATCCTCAAGGAAGCTTATCTCAAGCTCAATCTGGAAAACGAGGTCATCCTCACTTCCAAGCGCATTGCCCAGGCTTACGTCCAATTGGGCCAGCTCTCCTCCGCCATTCTCGAATACGAAACCATCCTGCAACGCCATCCCGAGGATCGCGATGCGATCGAGGCCATGGCCCAGATCGAGAGCAAAGCCAACAACCTGACCGCGCCTCCGCCCTCCGAGATGGAGGCCCCGGCCAAGGCCAGTCAAACTTTGGGCAAAAAGGACTCAGGCAAATCCGCTCCCGCCCAGGAACTCGAGGACGGGCGCCAGCCCATGCACAAGTTTTTCGTCGAGGCCAAGTTGATTTCAACCGGCGATTTTGAAGCATGCTGGCCGGTTCCCAGCTTGACTTCGCCGCCCGCGAAGGCGATCGAGCCTTTCATTCAAAACCTGGCCGATCGCCAGATCATGCCGTTGGAAAAATCGCTCCGTCTCCTGGCGGATCGCTCGCGCTTGTCCTTCCTCCCTCTGGAACGCTATGAGCTGGACATGGATTTGGTGCGCACGGCGCCGCGCCATGTCTGTCAGCGCTGGTGCATCCTGCCAGTGGATCGCATGAGCAAAACGATCATGGTCGCCACTGCCAACCCTTTCAACAAACAAGCCGCCATGGATCTCGAGGAGACTGTCAAATACCGGCTGCTTTGGTATCTGGCTTCTCCCACCGAGTTGCTGCGCATTTTGGGCAAGGCTTTTCGCTAACACTCTATGCCACCCATCAAATCCCTTGGAGAACGAATTGCCGATGCCTTGATCGAAGACAACCTTTTGACCGCCGCGCAGGTGCAGGAATTGCTGGAAAAGCAAAAAAAAGAAGGCACGCGCTTCATCAAGCTGGTCATTGAAAAAGCCTACGTGACGGAGAACGACCTCGTCGTCGCCATGGGCCGGGTTTTGAACACTCCGCCGATCAATATTGGCCGGATCAACCTGCTGCCGGACATCATTGACCTCGTTCCACGGGACATCGCGACCAATTACAAAGTGCTGCCGGTCTCGCGCCTCGGCAACCGCCTTTACCTGGCCATGGCCGACCCGCTTAATGTCTTGGCGGTGGATGATGTCAAACGCCTGACCAAGCTCGAGGTCTCGCCGATGATCGCCTCGGAGAAGGCTATTATTGATAAGCTGGCCCATCTCGACAACTCCCGCACCGGCAGCATGGAGGAGATCATCCAGGACGCGGCCAAACAAGCCGAAGCCGAAGCCGAGGCCGAAAACCTCGAACTGGCCGCGGAAACCTCCGACACGACAGACCTTGCCCAACTGGCCGCCTCGACCGAGGAAGCGCCCGTCATCAAGCTGGCCAATTTGATTCTCGTCCAAGCGATCAAAGACCGCGCCAGCGATATCCATCTTGAACCTTTCGAAAACATGGTGCGGTTGCGTTATCGCATTGACGGCGGCCTGGTCGATATGCCGCCCCCGCCCAAAAATCTGCAAGTGGCCCTGGCCTCGCGCATCAAAGTGATGAGCAATCTCGATATTGCCGAACGCCGCCTGCCGCAGGACGGCCGCATGAGAGTGAAGGCGGGCGGGCGCGATATTGATTTGCGCGTTTCCTTCCTGCCCACCGTGCATGGCGAAAAGTGCGTCTTGCGGGTGCTCGATAAATCGAACCTTTCGGCCAGCATGGACAAACTGGGCATCGACGCCGAGACGTTCGTCCGGTTCAAAAACGCGGTCGATGCCCCGCACGGGCTGATCCTCGTCACCGGGCCAACCGGCTCGGGCAAGACCACCACCCTTTATTCCGCGCTCAACGAACTGAACGGCACGCAATATAATATTGTGACGGTGGAGGACCCGGTGGAATTCCAACTGCCCGGCGTCAACCAGGTGCCGGTCCGGAAAGAAATAGGTTTGACGTTTGCCAGCGCCCTTCGCTCCATTTTGCGCCAGGACCCGGACATCATCATGATCGGGGAAATTCGCGACACCGAAACCGCCGAGATCGCCGTCGAATCCGCCCTGACCGGCCACCAGGTCTTGAGCACGATGCACTGCAACGACGCCCCGGGCGCCATCTCGCGCCTGGACGACATGGAGATTGCGCCCTTTCTCATTTCGTCCGCCGTCATTCTGGCCTGCGCCCAGCGCCTCATGCGCCGGGTTTGCGGCAGTTGCAAGGAACCGGTCACTTATCCCGCCAAAATGTATGCTGATCTCGGCATCGACCCTGGCATGTTTGAAGGGGTGACTTTATTTCGCGGGCGCGGTTGCGAGCGCTGCAAAAACTCCGGCTATTCCGGCCGCCTCGCCATTATCGAAGCCATGACGATGACGGACGAGATCCGCAAACTGGTCATCAAGCGCGTCGGGGCGCAGGAGATCGCCAAACTGGCCATCGAGCAAGGCATGAAAACCTTGCGGCGCGTCGCCTTGGAAAAAGTAGGCGAAGGCCAATCCACCTTGGAACAAACGTTGTTGCTCACCTCAGGAGCATAGCCGTGATTTCCTTGGAAGAAGCGCAGCAAAAAATCCTGGCCTCCATCCACCCTCTGCCAGCGGAAGATATTTCGCTCTCGGACGCCCACGGCCGTTACCTGGCCGCCCCTCTATATTCTCCCTCCGACCTCCCCCC
>DASRLE010000210.1:0-4630 GCA_035648615.1 Saccharimonadales bacterium (SeqCode)
GTCCTTGACGGCTTGCATTTTGAATCCATGACTGTATCGAATAACTTTCATAATACTTGGAATTTCTCTTTCCAAAGTACCAACCTATTTCAGGACGTGACCCCGATGACCAATTTTCAATGACCATTTTTCAATCAAGAAGTCCGAAATCTTAACGCACTACTTCGCCAATAGGACTTACCCAAAAAAGTGAAATGCACCCTTTCAACCCCCAATTTCCAGTCCGCGCTTGCGCGCGATGCCCTCTTAGCCTAAAAGCAGCAGATGTCCTTAGCCCAGGATCAAAAGCAGGCCTTTGATTTGCCATGTTACCTCCGCCAGCAGATGGCGGCGGTGGATGGCGCCCTGCAACGCTTTTTGCCCCCAGCCGGCGCCAAGCCCGCCACAATCCATCGCGCCATGCGCTACTCCATCTTCGCCGGCGGCAAACGGATGCGGCCCGCCCTCTGCCTGGCGGCGGCGGAAGCATGCGGCGCCGAAATGGAAGCAGCGCTGCCGCTGGCCTGCGCGGTGGAGTGCATTCATACTTACTCTTTGATTCACGATGACCTGCCGGCTATGGACAACGACGATCTTCGCCGCGGCAAGCCGACCAACCACAAAGTTTTCGGCGAAGGGATTGCCATCCTGGCGGGGGATGCTTTGTTGACCGAGGCGTTTGCCATCGCCGCCCAAGCCAAAGGCTGGCCGCGGTATGGCCACCGCGACCTCGTGCGGGAATTAGCGCGCGCCGCCGGCTCCAGGCAATTGATCGCCGGACAAGTGGCTGACTTGGAGAGCGAAGGAAAAAAAATCCCAGCCGGCCAGCTTCGCTATATTCATGAGCGGAAAACTTCCGCGCTGCTCTGTTGCGCCGTGCGGCTGGGTGGAATGAGCGCCAATTGCACCGCCCCGCAACTAAAGGCGCTGACCGATTTCGGCTACAACGTGGGGCTGGCCTTCCAAATTATAGATGACATCCTTGACGTCACCCAAACGAGCGAGCAATTGGGCAAGACGGCTGGCAAGGACACGGCGGCGGAAAAGGCCACTTATCCGTCAATCGTCGGTTTGGAAAAATCGCGGCAAATTGCCAGCCAGTTGACCCGCCGAGCTTTTAGCGCTTTGCAGCCCTTTAAGGGCAAAGCCAAAGCCTTGGAGGCCTTGGCCGAATTTTTACTGAAGCGCGATAAGTAAGACAGGACTGTTTAGGCGCCGCCGCTGTAATGGTCTTCGACCTTTTTGGCCACGTCCTTGAAGGTGGAATCCACCTCGTAGATTTGTTTGAATTGGTCCATGGCTTCTTCTTTCTTGCCCATTTTTTCCAGGACCATGCCCAAGGCGTAAATGATCTCCTTTTTCTCCTCGTCGAAAACGAGCTTTTCCTTGAGCGCGTTTTGCAGGCTGCGGGCGGCCATGTCATTCATATTGCGCTGGGCGAAACACTGGCCCAAATAGCTGAGGGACATGATGCGCTTGTGCGGATTGTTCTGCGCCTTCTGAAATTCGCGGATGGCTTCGGTGATTTTGCCTGTCTGGAAATAAAGTTTTCCCAACTCGAACCGAATTCCCAAGTCGTTCGGATAACGTTCGGCCCGCTGCTCGCAATCGGCCAGCAAAAATTGGTCGCGCTCGATTTGAAGCTGCTTGGCTTTTTCCGGTGTGTCAGCGGCTTGCGGATCAAGCTGGGTGATGGCGAGGTCCAGCTTGCGGATGGTTGTCGCCGCGATTTCCTTTTGCAGGGATGCGTCAGCCGAGCCTTCCTGGGAAATAATTCTCTGGTAGGTTTCCAGCGCGCGGTCGTAGTCTTTTTTCTGGTCGTAGAGCTCGGCGACGGAACGAAGCAACTTTAGATTATTCGGCTCTTTGAGCAGCCGGGCCTCCAAATCGTTAATTTGCCGTTGCGCCACATCGTCCGACTTGACCTGGCGGCCCTCCTGCTCCAGCGCGACCGCCTCGCCCTTATTTTTCAAAATATCGCGATACGAGCCTTTCCCATCGGAAAGCGCCTCGTAACCGCCTTCGGCCAAAGTTTTGCGGGCGGAAATGTCTTTCAGTTCGTCCAGCAACCGAAGGTCGTTGGGATGCAATCGCATCAACTCGGCAAAAATCCTTTCCGCCTTTTCTCCCTGTCCAGCCGCTGAATAGGCCCGGGCCAGACTTTTCTTGACATCTTCATCCTTGGGCGAATTTTTCACCACGATTTCCAAAGACAAAATGGCCGTCTTGGGCAAGTCCGCCTGCATGGCCGCTTCGCCCAGCAGCTTGTGACCGGCGGCGCTGCTTGGATCGTTATTTAAAATTTGCTCGGCGATTTTCAGCGCCTCCACCGGTTGTTTCATCATGACCATTTGGCCCTTGGCCAGCAAAGGAGACGACCCGGCGCCGCTGAGCATCTTCTTGAAGAAGCCGCTGCCCCCGGCGGATTTTTTATGCTGCGAGGCGCGCAACGCTTCCCGGCAATCATAAAAGGCCGGTTCCTGGATGAGAACCTGATTAAAGATCGCGATGGCGTAGTCGAAATTTTGCCGGTCAAAGGCCGACTTTCCTTTTTCGTACTGCTCGCGCACCAGACGGGGAATCTGGCTGATTGTTTTTTCTGCCATGGCAAAATTCTATTTTGAATATTCCAAAAAATCCACTGCAAAAATAAAGCCTTGGGCGCTGAATTGTGGCCTTATGGAAAACTTTGACGGCTTTCGTTGATCTCGTATTCGGTTACTACTGGCTGGATTGGGCTGGTTTCCCGCTGGTGGCAGAGGCAAAAAATTTGGGGCAAAAAGATTTAAATCAGAATTTTTTTGCCCCCATTTTTTTGCCTGTCATTCCGATGTTTAGACGAATGCAGTTTTCATCCGCCTTGTTTTGCGAATTGCGTGCCATCGCCTTCTCGGATACCCTCTCCTCACCATGATAAACCGTGTCAATGATAAGAGCGTTTCCCCGGCCAGCGAGCCAGGCCGTTTTGATTGGCCGCTGGCTTTTGCCGCGGAAAATTTCCTGCGTCAAAGGATTGAAGCGTTTTTAGCCCACCACTCCTTCGCCCGGCGATTGGGGGAACGAATGAAGCAGGAAACTGGCACGGATTTTTTCGAATGGGTCGATCACTTGAGCCTTCCGCTCGAAGACGAAAAGGCGCTGCGCGAATTGGATTTTGTGACGGATTCTGTCGAAACTGCTCACGGTGAAATTGTGCTGCATCATCCGCGCGCGACCTTGCCGCGCGTGGTATTAACCGGCGAAAAGGGCAAATCGTCTCTTGCTTTGCGTCCCGAGTCTGTGGCGGATTTCGTCGCGGTCCATTCGTTGCCCGGTCCCATCGAGGGCGCGCCCGAGTCGCGCTTGCGCCGCGTGCTGGTCAGCGAAGAAAGCGGATCGCGCCTGGAAGCAGTGCAGCGCCATGCCTATCGCGGGTTCGTGCCGGCCCCGCTCCATGCCGCCGATTTAAAAAACATCGTCCAAGCCAAGGACTTGTGGCGCACGCGCCGCCGCCATTGCGCGGTGGACGCGGAAGGAATCGCCGTGGCCGATAAGGTGCTGACCACCAGCCTGAGCCTGGTGGGACGGGATTTATCGTGCCAATTCTTTTTTGAGGAGGAACGCCGCTACTGGGAAAGCCGCAATCGCGCCGCGCAAGTGCAGAAGCGGCGTCAAGACAGCCTCGGATTGGGATGGGGCAATCACGACCATCATACTTTCCGTTCGTCCCGCCAGCATTTTGTGGATTTGACCCAGTTTCTCCTCCGACTCGGCTTCGAAAAGCGGGAACGTTACTACGCGGGCTCCGAGGCCGGCTGGGGAGCGCAAATTTCCGAGCAATCGCATGTGGGCATTGTTGTTTTTGCCGATGTGGATCTGATGCCGGACGAAACCCAAGTCGATTTTTCCTCGATTCGGCTGACCCCCGCGCCGCGCCTGGGCACCGTCGGTTTGTGGGTGGGACTGCACGGCGAAAGTTTTCTCGAAGCGGGCATGCATCATTTGGAGGCGCGTTTTGATTTTGACCTGCTACGCACCCAGTTGCAGACCCAAGGCGTCGTGACCATGAAGCCCTTTTCTGATTTCGAATTTCTGCGCCAAGCCTTCACCGAGGGCGAGCGCTGGCCGGTGTTGCGCGAGCGAACCAAAAAGCTTTTGCAGCAAGGGCTGATTTCGACCGAGCAGTTCGAAAAGTTTCTGAAAGAAGGAGCCATTGGCAGTCACTTGGAAAATCTGCAACGGCGAGGCGGCTTCAAAGGATTCAATCAAAAATCCGTCAGCGTAATCATCAGCGCGACCGACCCCCGCAAAAATCCGGCGACTGCAGCCGCAGCAGCATGATTAGACGTGGAGGTTTGAAATCCTGTCGCTCCGACCATTTCCCCACTTTTGACCCATTGTGACTGACAGCGGCCAATGGGGACGTTAAGCCCGTAAACATTGGGGTTCTTCTCTTTTCGCCATCCCTGGCAAAGTGACAAAGTGACAATGGTTGACAGCAAATGACCCGCCGCGACCGGAGTTTGTGTGTCTATTTGTGACGGAATGCCGCCACCACCAGAATGGCTGCCCCCAGGCGCTTGTAATGCCTCAGTGACGGCGGGAAAACGGGCCATAACTTTTTCTTTTTTTTTATTGCTCACGTATGTATTGTATAGTATATACATACCAT
>DASRLE010000211.1:0-10927 GCA_035648615.1 Saccharimonadales bacterium (SeqCode)
CGCAGTAGAGTTAGTTTTCATGGGGCGCCCCGGGTGGGGCGCCTTTCTTCTTTTACATCTTGCGATTGCCGCCGATTTGTTGGAAGAAGAGGCGTGACTGGTCAACGAACATTCCGTCTCGGCATCCTTGGTTCGGGCAAAGGCTCCAATGCCGCCGCTATTGCCGACGCTTGCGCTTGCGGTGAAATTCCCGCCCAGGTGGCCGTGGTGATCAGCGATCGGCCCGACGCAGGAATCCTCGAACGCGCGCGGGAACGCGGCCTGGAGGCTCTCTATCTTCCGCCCGGCAAATTTCGCACCAAGTTGGACGACGCGGCGGAAGCGGCCTACATTCAGGCGTTGCAAAACGCCTCGGTCGATTTGGTGGCGCTGGCCGGTTTCATGCGAATTTTGAAAGGCGAATTCTTGCGCACTTTCGCCAATCGAGTCGTGAATATTCACCCCGCGCTCCTGCCGGCTTTTCCGGGCTTGGAGGCTTGGAAACAGGCGCTGGATTACGGCGTCAAGGTCACAGGCGTGACGGTGCATTTCGTGGACCAGGGGATCGATACGGGCGCGATCATTGCCCAGGAAACCGTGCCGGTTTTGCCCGGCGACACGGCGCAAACTTTGCACGGGCGCATCCAGGAAGTGGAACGCAAAATCTATCCCGCTGCCGTCGCCGCCCTGGCCCGCGGCGAGATCGGGGTGGCGGGCCGGCAAACGGTTCGGACGCAAATTTGACAAAGAAAAAGATAGCATTGCCGCGCCGACAGTGGAAAATCCCCCGCAGTCACGATATGGAGACTAAAGAGATTTTGAAGCTGGGCCTGCCCAAGGGCAGCCTGCAGGAAGCGGCGCTGGCCAAGATGGCCAAGGCCGGTTTCCATGTCCAGGTCAGCAGCCGCTCCTATGTGCCCTACGTGGATGATGAGCATCTGGCCATCCGCCTGATTCGCGCCCAGGAAATCAGCCGCTATGTCGAGTTGGGCTATTTGGATTGCGGCCTGACCGGGCACGATTGGATTGTCGAGAACGGCTCCAATGTTCACGAGGTGGGGGAATTTCAATTCAGCAAAGTCAGCAGCCAGCCGACTCGGTGGGTCCTGGCTGTGCCGGAAAATTCCCCGATCAACTCCGCCAAAGATTTGCAGGGGAAACGCATTGCCACCGAAGTGGTCAACCTCACCAAACGCTACCTCGACCAGCATGGCGTGACGGCCGAGGTGGAATTTTCCTGGGGCGCGACGGAAGTCAAGGCGCACGAGCTGGTCGATGCCATTGTGGAAGTGACTGAAACGGGTTCTTCATTGCGGGCCCACAACCTGCGCATCGTGGATACGTTGCTGGTTTCAACCCCTCGACTCATTGTCAATCATACGGCGTGGAAAGATCCGTGGAAACGGCAAAAGGTCGAAACTCTCGCGCTGCTGTTGCGCGGCGCCATCGAAGCCGAAAGCAAAGTCGGCTTGAAAATGAATTTACAACAAAAGGATTTGGAAGGACTCTTGCGCAGCCTGCCGGCCTTGCGCAATCCGACCATTTCCAATCTCAGCCTGCCGGGATGGCTGGCCGTCGAGACGATTATTGACGAAAAAGTGGTCCGGGAGTTGATTCCTCAACTCAAAGCCGCCGGGGCAGAAGGAATTATTGAATATCCTTTGAATAAAGTGGTATATTAAAGCCGCATAGAAAAATAAATTATGGGATCATTAAAAAAACGCCGCAAAAGCAAAATTAACAAACATAAACGGCGCAAGAAGCTGCGGGCTAACCGGCACAAGAAACGCACCTGGCAGAAGTAGCTAGCCGTGCTGATCAATTGGGGTCGCCCCGCGCAGTCTGCTGCCTAGCGGACACCGTTCGCTTTTGCCCGAGGAGGTTTTCAATGAAGGCATTTAAGTTCATTTTAATTGGGGGATTGGGCGGAACCCTTTTGGCGGGTTGCTCCAGCCCCGGCCATTCCCAAGCGTCAGCCACGGCGGACGAGGGCGGTAATCGGATGGTTGACGGAGCGGCGGACCTCTCGTCTCCGCGAATCGCCAAAGGCAATCCAACGGCCCTGGCCCATTTTGCGGCCGGCGTCACCTATGAATTAAACGAACAGGACGAATTGGCAGTCAAACAATTCGATCAATCGGCCCTGGCCGATCCCAGCAACGAGACCCTGGTCATCGAATTGGCCCAGCGATTCCTCCACAATAAGCAAACGGACAAGGCCCTGACCCTGCTGGAAAAATCGGGACGCCGGGTGGACGCTTCGGCCCTGGTCCTGAGCTGGTTGGCCCGCGCGGACCTTCAGGCTGGCCAGACCAATCGCGCCTTGGAAGCCAGCCGGCTCGCCATCAAGCGCCAACCCGAAGCGCTCGACGGCTACGAAAGCGAGCTGGAGATCTTATTTCAAGAGAACCAATTGGCCGAGGCCAGCCGCGTCCTCAATCGCGCCGCCAAATCCATTCGTCCGGACCCGCCGGGCCTGGTGGCGCTGGCCGGGCTTTACTCCATTTATCTCAAGGCCCAACCCAAGGACTTGGACGCCAAGGCTCGCGCGGTCGCGCTGCTGGATCGCGTTGCCAAGATGAACTTTGCCGCGCCGCAACTTTGGCAGCGCGTCGCGGACAGTTACAGCCACCTGGACGAACCAAAAAAGGCGGCCGATATTTACCTCAAGCTTCTGGGCGACAGCTCGGAACCGGCCGTGCTGCGCGAGGCCCTGCACGAAAGACTGGCCGATATCTATTTTCAAGCCGAGGACAAAACTAACGCCATGAAACAGCTTGAGGCCATTGTGCGCGATAACCCCACCCGCTTTCCCCGGGCCTGGTTCTTCCTCGGCGAACTGTCCTATGAAGATGGAAAGCTGGCCGAGGCTGCCGATGATTTTGAAAATGCCCTGCAATGGGACCCGGCGCTCGAACAAGCCTATTACGAGCTGGCCCTGGTGGAGATTGATTTGCACCGCACGACCGATGCTTTTCGAACCCTCGACCTGGCCCGCGCCAAGTTTCCCAAAACATTTTCCGGTGAGTTTTACACCGGCGTCGCTTACGCCCATGTCAAGAATTTCACCGAGGCGATGAACCATTTTGAGGCGGCAGAATTGATCGCCGGGGCGACGGATCCCAAGCTGCTCGATTACCGGTTCTATTTTCAATTTGGAGCGGCTTGTGAACGCAATCAGAAATTTAAACGAGCCGACGAGTATTTGCAAAAGTCCGTCACGCTCAATCCACAGTTTAGCGAGGGCATGAATTACTTGGGTTACATGCTGGCCGACCGCAACGAGCAGTTGCCTCGGGCTCGCGCCTTGATCGAAAAGGCCCTGCAGATCGAACCCAAAAACGGCGCTTACCTCGACAGTCTTGGGTGGGTCTTGTTTAAACAAAACCAGCCCCAGCAGGCGCTGCCCTTGTTGCTCAAGGCCGAGGAGTTGTCGCCCGAGCCGGATGCCACCGTGCTGGATCACTTGGGCGAAGTCTATCGGGCGTTGCATCAAACCGGCAAAGCCATCGAATCCTGGAAAAAATCCCTTTCCATCGAATCCAACGCCGACATTCAAAAGAAGCTTGAGCTTTATTCCGGCGGGACCTGACCTTCATGCCTGGCCATTTTTCCAAACACTACACGCTTGAAGAAGCCCGCGCCCTGTTGCCTCTCATCCGCCAATGGCTTGATAAATTGAGCCAGCACCAGCAGCGGCTCAGTGTCCTGGACAAGCGAGTGAACAGTTTGATTGCCGAAGGGGACGACGCCGGCGGCCCCTCTGTCAATCAATTAGTCAAGACGCTGGCGGAGTGCAAAGAGATATTGCAGCAGTTCAGCGTTCGCGAAATCCAAATCAAGGACTTGAGCCGGGGTTTGATCGATTTTCCGTCCTTTCGCGATGGCCAGGAAATCTTCCTGTGCTGGGAGAAAGACGAGGACGACATCGAATACTGGCATGATCTTGATTCGGGTTACGCGGGCCGCGAGCGCTTGTAGCTTTGGCGGACTTTCAAGGTTCGGTGTCGGCTTGTTCCAGGACGCCCAGGATCATGGCAAAGGCATTTTCGATCTGCGCGTAATTCACGATATTCACTGTGAACTGGCCTCCGGTGTTGGGCCGGGAAACGGCGTGGCCGTCCGCGAATAAAATATCGGCGAATTTTTGCTGGTGATGCGTGGCCGGCGTCACTCCAAAACCAGCCAATTCGGCCGGGCAAAGGAACATCGTGTCAATGGCCAGGGCGCGAATCGGCAAGCCGTTGCGGTTGTTGCCGAGGTTGTCGAGATGAATGTGATCCGGCACGAAGGGATTAATCGGCGAATCGAACAACGCGGTATTTCCGGCATGGCGATAATAATAGCTGCACTCCGCCTGACCGACGCCGACTTGGGCCAACTGGGCATCTTCATTGATCGGCTGATCGCTGCCCGGGCAGAATAAGACCTTCGGCACGGCGGCTAACGAGCTTGGCAACATCAGACCAAATCCTGCCGGACTGCCATCGGCCAGCGAAATCAGGCTGGTCGGCGCGCCCGTCGAGGGATAAAAGTCTTCCGGGTTGATAAACGGCGGGGCTTTCGGGCCGTAGGGAATCAGTCCGTTGTTATCAATCGAGTAGGTTTCGATGGCGATGCCGATCTGCCGCAAATTCGAGACGCACGCCATCCTCCGGCCTTTCTCTTTGCTGGCGGCCAGCGCCGGCAGCAGCAGCGCGGCGAGGATAGCAATAATGGCAATGACCACCAATAATTCTATTAAAGTAAAACCTTGCTCCTCCGGGGTTGGATGGGATGTCGGCATCGCTCATGGGTGCGGCACTTGGCGCGCAATGTAGAAACGACGGCTGGAATTGGTTGTTGCGTCAACAAACGAAATCATTCCAGAAACATTGGTCAACGTGGCCACATTCGTCCAATTGGACACCGCGGCGGAGAGGTTCGTCGTCGCCAAAATTTGGAAAGCCAGGCCCGGGTCGCTTTGTAGTGTGGCGGTGAATTGGCCATTCGTCACCGCGGGATTGATCCAAGCCGGAGCTAAAGCTTCCGACAATCTCACGTTATCCACATCCCAGTCTCCCCCTGCTGACACATTCGTCGGAACAATGGAAAGAAACTGGATGCCGATATTTTGCCCGGCCCACCCATTCCTGGCCGAAACCGGCGGAACATCCAATTCACAATCGACGAAATTGGTCGCGCTGGGGAAAAGGTTCGTCGTGTAAACAATATTGGTGAAGGCGACCGTCACCATGTTGTTCGACCCATCGCGATAATAGACGCTCATTTGCAGGATAACGCCGGGGGCTGCTCCCTGGTCTCCGCCAATCAGGCCCGCCACCAATTTGTAGGACCTGCCCACTTCAAACTTTGCATTGAAGGCGTGCGAGGGCGCCGTTTGACTCGAGTCCTGCGAATTATAATCCTGGAACATAGCCAAACCGGTATCGGCGAAAATGTAGGCCGCCTGATTTCCATCGGCATTGACGATGTAACCGCCCGCGCCGTACAGCGGGTTGTTGTAAAACACGCCAATCGCTCCCTGCGTTTCTTGCGGCAGCGGCGGCACTGTTTCCCACGAAACCATATTCGTCGCCACAAAATCCGTGACTGGCAATTCAAACGAGGCGTTGGGAACGTAAAGCGAGGACGACAATCGCACATTGTCCACGTCCCAATCTCCCCCTGCTGACACATTCGTCGGGACGATGGAAAGAAACTGGATGCCGATATTTTGGCCGGCCCACGCGTTGCTGGCCGAAACCGGCGGAACATCCAATTCACAATCCACGAAATTGGTGGCGCTGGGGAAAAGATTCGTCGTGTAAACAATATTGGTAAAAGCGACCGTCACCATGTTGTTGGACGCATCGCGATAGTAGGCGCTCATTTGCAGGACGACGCCGGGGGCCGCTCCTTGGTCTCCGCCAATCAAGCCCGCCACCAATTTGTAGGACCTGCCCACTTCAAACTTTGCATTGAAGGCGTGCGAGGGCGCCGTTTGACTCGAGTCCTGCGAATTATAATCCTGGAACATAGCCAAACCGGTTTCGGCGAAAATGTAGGCCGCCTGATTTCCATCGGCATTGACGATGTAACCCCCCGGGCCGTAAAGCGGATTGTTATAAAACACTCCGATGGCTCCTTGCGTTTCTTGCGGCAACGGCGGCACAGTCTCCCACGAAACCATATTCGTCGCCACAAAATCCGTGACTGGCAACTCGAACGAGGCATTTGGAATGTAAATGGGTTCTGCATTACCTTTATAGTCAAGCGGGAGGATCAGCGCGGCTAAGAGCGCGCAAAGGGCGGCTGGAGAAAAAAATCTGTTTTGGTCACAAAAACACATGGGTGGAAATTAGGCTGGGTCAGCCCTCGGGGCAAGTCCATTCACTTGATTTGTGGCGCATTTGCCTCAAGGATGAAGTTGATCGCATGAAGCAAGTCATCGACCGTTTATTTGCGGAATTCAGTTCGCCGGAAGCGCCGGGCATTGCAGTCAGCGTGATTAAGGACAGCGAGATCCTGGTGTCCAAAGGGTACGGCGCTGCCAACCTTGAAACGGGAATGGCCTGTTCGCCCCGCACCAATTTCCGGCTGGCCTCCGTGACAAAACAGTTCACGGCCATGGCTGTCATGATCCTGGCCGAGCGCGGAAAACTTCGACTGGATGATTCGCTGACAAATATTTTTCCAGATTATCCGGCTCATGGAGAAACGATCACGCTTCGCCACTTGCTGACACATCGATCGGGTTTGCTCGATTACGAAGACCTCATCCCTGCATCAACAACGGTGCAGTTGAAAGATCGGGACGTGCTCGAACTCCTGCGCCAGCAGAACAAAACTTATTTTTCTCCGGGCAGCGCCTTTCGCTACAGCAATACGGGTTACGTTTTTGTGGCCTTGCTGGTGGAAAAGATTTCCGGTCGAAGTTTTGCGGAATTCTTGCGCGAAAATATTTTCCGACCGCTTGATATGGTCGGCACAGTGGCTTTCGAACCCGGCATTTCCAGCGTTGGCCATCGCGCCTTGGGTTATACAGGCGATAAACAGACCGATCAATCCGTGACCAGCGCGACCTTGGGTGACGGCGGGATATATTCCTCCGTTGCCGACCTTGTCCATTGGGATCAGTCGCTTTATACGGAACAACTGGTCAGTGATGAAATGTTGCGGCAAGCTTTTGCGGCTTCCTCCGCGTCCTCAGATTACCCTGATAGCGGGTATGGTTTTGGTTGGTACGTCACGCGCCGACGCGGCGTCGAATGCCTTTGGCATTACGGCGATACCTGTGGCTTTTCGTCGTACATCGACCGTTATCCTTCCAAAAAACTAAGCGTCATTCTGCTGGCCAATCGCCGCGACGCCGCCCTCGCTTCCATCAGCCGCACCCTCGTTGAAATGTTCTGGAATGAATCCAAAATATCCCCATGCCGTCTCCCCTCCAAAGCGTAACGGCGCGCCTCCCATGCTCGCAGCCATCGAAATTCAAAACCTGACGCGGCGCTTTGGCCCGGTTGTCGCGCTTGATGGAATTACGCTGTCCATTGGACAAGGGGAATTCTTTTCGCTGCTCGGCCCATCGGGCTGCGGCAAGACAACGTTGCTCCGCCTTATTGCGGGCTTGGATTCGCCGGATGGAGGCACGCTGCTTCTTCACGGCGAGGATGCCCTCGCGCTGCCCGCCCATCAACGCCCCGTCAATACGGTTTTTCAGTCCTACGCGCTTTTTCCGCACATGACGGTCTATGATAACATCGCCTTCGGGCTGAAGATGAAAAAGGTTTCCCCGCCGGAAATGGCGGCCCGACTCGAGCGCGCGCTGCGACTGGTGGACATCGAGGCGCTCTCCGGCCGAACGCCCTCCCAGCTTTCCGGCGGCCAGAAGCAGCGCGTCGCCCTGGCGCGCGCCGTCGTCAATGAACCGCGCGTGCTGCTGCTGGATGAGCCGCTGGGCGCGCTTGATTTGAAACTGCGCAAGCAATTGCAAATCGAGTTGCGCCAAGTGCAGCGCCGCCTCGGCATCACCTTTGTCTATGTGACGCACGATCAGGAGGAGGCGATGGTGATGAGCGACCGCATCGCGGTGATGAACCAGGGCCGCATCGAACAACTTGGCTCGCCCAACGAAATCTACGAGCGGCCTCGCACTCGTTTCGCCGCGGAATTTCTTGGCTCGTGCAATGTCATAAAAACCGCGATCTTATCCAGGAATTCCGCGAGTTGTTTGGTTTCCACCGTCTGGGGCGAATGGCGGATGGATTCACCCGCAAGCTCAACGTCCGATTTGAGCGGCGCGGCAATCCTCTTGACCATTCGCCCCGAGAACATTCGTTTCCACCCAGTCGAAGAGTCCGATAACCGCGCTCATGGCAAAATAATCTCTATTGTTTACAGCGGCTCGCAAATCCATTACGAACTGGAAAGCAACGGGCAAATTCTCAAAGCCATCGTTTTAAACACCCAACACGGCAGCAAATTTCAAATGGGCCAAACCGTCGCCTTTGCAGCGCCGCCCGCCGCCCTGCGAATGTTGGAATCGTGATGCTCAATAAAGCGGACATCCAGGCTCAACGCGCGCGGCAGCTTCTGGCTGTCGGCCCCGGCCTTCTCTGGCTGATTATCTTTTTGGTTCTGCCCTTGCTGGCGATTGGCGCGATCAGTTTTTTTTCGCGCGGGGACTACGGTCAGGTTCAATGGCCACTGACCTTCGGAAATTATAAGCGACTGGCGGGTTACGGCCCCTTCGGTTTCGATTCCCTTTATCCAGCCGTGCTGGCTCGAAGCGTGCTGCTGGGGGCGGGCACGGCAGTGTTATGTTTGACAATGGGATTGCCGCTCGCCTTTTTTATTTCCGGCCTTTCCCAACGGTGGAAAACCGCCGCGCTGACCCTGGTGGTCATTCCTTTTTGGACGAATCTCCTGATTCGGACTTACGCCTGGCAAATTCTCTTCGCGCCGGACAGCCCTCTCAGCCGGCTGGCGGCGGCCTGCGGCCTGATTCCGGCCGAGGGCGATCTCTATCCGGGTGTTTTTGCGGTGTTCGTTGGAATGATTTGTGACTACCTGCCTTTTATGGTTTTGCCGCTGTACGCCTCGGTCGAGAAGCTGGATTGGAGCCTGGCCGAAGCCGCCGCCGATTTGGGCGCGAATGGAATCAATGTTTTTCGCCACGCTATTTTTCCGCAAATCAAGGCGGGGCTGATTGCGGGCGCCATCCTCGTTTTTTTGCCGGCCACCGGCCAGTTTGTCATTCCCGATTTATTGGGGGGCGCCAAAACAATGTTGCTGGGCAATGCTATTCAACAACAATTCGGCTCCAGCCGCGACTGGCCCTTTGGCGGCGCGATTGCCATGGTCTCGCTCGCCTTGATGCTTGCGGGGCTGTGGATCTTCAACCGGCGGCGGGAAGCATGAAGACGCGCCTTTCTCTCAAACTCACGGCGGCGCCATTATATTTATTTCTTTACGCGCCCATTTTTGTGGTGGTGCTCTATTCGTTTAACGCGGTACGGTTTGGTTTGGCATGGCAGGGATTTACCACCCGATGGTATCGCGCCCTGGCGGAGGACGAGCAGGCGAAGGCGGCCATAAAAAACACGCTGCTTCTGGCCATTTTCAGCACGGTCATTGCGACGATGCTGGGAACCATGCTCGGTTACGGACTGGCCCGTTTTAAATTCAAGGCCGCTCGCTGGCTGGATTCTCTCTTGTACATCCCGGTTTTTATTCCCGATGTGGTCATGGCGGTGGCTTTGCTCCTTTTTTATGCTTTACTGAGGAAATGGCTGGGGGGATTTGAACTAGGCTTGACAACGATGACGCTGGCCCATGTGACCTTCCAGATACCCTTCGTGGCCATCGTCGTGCGGGCGCGCTTGCATGGCTTGGACCCGGCGCTGGAAGAAGCCGCCCGCGACCTGGGAGCAGGGGAATGGCAAACCCTTCGACACATCACACTGCCGCTCATGTTTCCCGGCATCCTGGCGGCGGGAATGCTGGCATTCACATTGAGCCTCGACGATTTTGTGGTCAGCTTTTTCACCAGCGGTCCCGGGTCCACCACGCTGCCTATTTTGATTTATTCCTCCCTCAAGCGCGGCATCACACCCGAGATCAACGCCCTTTCCTCCCTGATCGTAGCGGCCTCGATTTTGGGCGCGGTCACGGTTATGCTTTTTCAACGACGACATGAACAATCATAAAAACCGGTTCATCTTTTGTGCTCTGACCGTGTTTTTTGTGCTGTGGCCGAACATCTGGCTTCACGCGCAAGAGGGGAAGCTCAATTTGTTTATCTGGAGCGAATACATCGACCCGCAACTCGTCAAGGACTTCGAGGCGCAGTTTCACTGCAAGGTCACCATCGACCTCTACGAAGACGCCGAGAGCATGCTGGCCAAGGTGCAGGGTGGGGGAGACGCCGTTTACGATTTGGTCGTGCCGCCGGATTACATGGTTTCGGTGATGACCCACTTGAGTCTCCTCGCGCCGCTCCGCCACGAAAACATTCCCAACCTCGCCAATCTCGACGAGAAATTTGCCAGCCCGCCATTTGATCGCGGCAATACATATACAGCCGCTTATCAATGGGGCACCCTGGGTCTTTATGTTCGACAAAGCGCGGCCCCGCTGGACGAAAGCTGGAGCGTCATCTTTGACCCCGGCCGGCAACGCGGCGCCTTTGTCCTGATCGATTCTGTGCGCGATCTGTTCGGCGCGGCTCTCAAATATAAAGGCTACAGCCTGAACTCGACCGACCCCAACCAATTGCTGGAAGCGCGCGATTTAATCCTCAATGCCAAGAAACGCTGTGTCAGTTTCGAAGGCAGCGTGGCCGGTGAAAATAAAGTTTTGGCCCGCCTGGCTGCGACCGCCATCGTTTACAGCGGCGAGGGCGCGCGCGGCATGGCCGAAGACAAGGCCACCCGCTATTTTATCCCGCGCGAAGGCAGTCAAATCT
>DASRLE010000212.1:0-3248 GCA_035648615.1 Saccharimonadales bacterium (SeqCode)
CTCCATAATCTGACTGATATGCTCGTCGGTCAGAATGTTATTGTTGGTTTCTTTCTGGAACATACTACTGGCATCAATGAATTGTGTTTTCGTGTCGGTCTTGTGCTTGGACAGCACCAAAATATTTACGGCAATGGTAGTGCCATAAAACAGGTTGGGTGCTAGGGAAATGACTGTTTCGACATAGTTATTATCCACTAGGTACTGGCGTATTTTTTGTTCGGCGCCGCTTCGATAAAAAATCCCAGGAAAACAGACAATGGCAGCGCGGCCTTTGCTAGAAAGGAAGCTTAGCGCATGAAGCACAAAGGCAAAGTCGGCTTTGGATTTTGGTGCTAGCACGCCCGCCGGGGCAAAACGCGGGTCGTTAATCAGGATAGGGTTGTCCAGACCTTCCCATTTTACCGAGTATGGCGGATTGGAGACGATGGCATCAAAAGGTTTCTCGTCACCGAAACGCGGATCAATCAGTGTATTGCCAAGCTGGATGTTGAACTTGTCGTAGTTGATGTTGTGCAAGAACATATTCATTCGCGCCAGGTTGTAGGTGGTGTGATTGATCTCCTGGCCAAAAAAACCGTAACCGTTCACGGATTATAGCCCAGTCGCGGTTCCGGCGGCCACTTTTTTAGTCAGCGGACCTTCATTTTTCACTGGACTCTCTGGCGGCACCTATGTAGTATACAGGCATGTCATCCACCCAGGTCATTCAGGGCCGGCAACTGAGCGATGCGGACATCGCATATGTCCGTGGTCTGATCGAGGATCATCGAGACTGGCATCGGCAGCGCATCTCGCAGGTATTAGCGGAGCAATGGGGATGGCGCAATAGCTCCGGTCGACTCAAGGATATGGCGGCCCGCAGTTTGTTGTTGAAGATGGAACGGCGTGGACTGATCGTATTGCCGGAAAGACGGCGGATGCCGGTCCGGCGCAAGTCCGAAGCGGAATCCGATTTTTTGGAAGACCTGCTGCCGCCGCCGGCGATCATAGAGCCCTTGAGGGACTTGCAGCCGCTGAGCGTGGAAGTGGTCGCGGCAAGAACCGCCGTGTGTTCGCTTTTTTCAAGATATTTGGCCCGGCATCATTATCTTGGCTTCCGCGGCACCGTTGGCGAAAGCATGGGGTACCTGGTGCGAGATCGGCAAAAGCGGGATTTGGCGTGCCTGCTGTTCGGCGCGGCGGCGTGGAAAACGATGCCTAGAGACGCCTGGATCGGCTGGGACGCCGCCACCCGGGCGCGAAACCTGTCGCTGGTGACCAACAACACCCGTTTTCTGATCCTGCCCTGGGTCCGGGTTCCACATTTGGCCAGCCATCTTTTGGGGACCATCAGCCGCAGGCTGGCAGGCGACTGGCAGGCCCGCTACGGGCATCCGATCCACCTTCTGGAAACCTTCGTGGAGAAACAGCGCTTCCAAGGGACCTGCTACCGTGCGGCCAATTGGACTTGCGTGGGCCAAACCAAAGGGCGGTCCCGGCAGGATCGATACACCCAGATGAGCGTTCCGATCAAGGATGCCTACGTCTACGCCCTGACGCCTGAGTTCCGGAAGGAGCTTTGCCGTGCGGGATCGTGACGCGTTAATACGTCAAGCGAGGGAACAGCCGGAGCTTGTCGCCGATATTGTTCTGGAGCAGGACAAGAGGATTCTGGCGCTTGAGAAGCGGATTGAGGAGTTGGAGCGGCGACTGAATCTCAACTCGAACAACTCGTCCAAACCGCCTTCAACGGATGGACCGCATGTGCCACGCAAGCCAAAGAAACAGCGGAGCGGTCGCAATCCAGGAGGGCAACCGGGGCATCAAGCCCATTTCCGAGCACCGTTCCCCCCGGAGCGCCTCAACGAGCCGCCAAAAGAGGTGATCCCGGAGCGCTGCAAACATTGCCGGACCCCGTTGAGAGGGCGCGACCCCCATCCCCTGCGCTATCAGCAGGCTGAACTACCCCCGATTGAAGCCTGGGTCACAGAACACGCTCTTCACGCCTTGAAGTGCGGCCATTGCGGCAAGATGACGCGGGGTGAGTTGCCCGACGGTGTCTCCTACCGATTGCTGGGTCCCAGGCTTACGGCTGTGGTGGCGATGTTGACCGGGTGCTTCCGAACGAGCAAACGGGAGGTTCAGGTCCTCCTCAAGGAACTGTTTTCTGTGGACGTCTGTGTTGGGTCGATCACCCGCTGCGAAGCGATGATGACCGAAGCTCTTGCGCCCGTTATGGACGAGGCGCTGGACTATGTTCGAACCCAGGCCAGCGCAAACATGGACGAGACCGGCTGGAGGGAAGCGCGTAAAAAGGCCTGGTTGTGGACCTTGGTCACAAAGTGGGTGACGGTTTTCAAAGTGCATGCCAATCGAAACCGTGTGGCGATGAACGAATTGATGGGGAATTTCTCGGGAACCCTCACCACAGACCGCTACGGGACCTACAATTCGCATGACGGCTATCGCCAGATTTGTTGGGCCCACCTCAAAAGGGATTTTGAGGCCATCAAAGCCATGCGAGGCAAACCGGGAAATATCGGGAAACGTCTATTGGACACAGCCAAGAGGATGTTCTTCCTCTGGCACAAAGTGAAATCCGGGAAGCTTTCGAGGCGGAAATTCCGGAAGCGTCTGCCCTACTACAAGCATCAGATTGAAGACCTGTTACGCGAAGGCGCATCGATGCCCAACGGCAAGACCGCGCGACGCACGTGCATTCGCCTTCTCAATTTGAGAAGGCATCTGTGGACATTTGCCCACATCAAAGGCATCGAACCAACCAATAACGCTGCGGAGCGGGCGATACGCCCAGCCGTTCTTTGGCGCAAAGGCAGCTTCGGCACACATAGCGAACAAGGAAGTCGCTTCGCTGAGCGCATCCTGACCGTGAGGGCATCGCTAAAAAATCAGAAAAATCGCGCTTTGCTCGGATTCTTGACCCAGGCGTGCCAGGCGGCGCTCTCGTCAAAAGTCAAACCGCCTTCGTTATTGCCGAAATTCGCCTGAAAATCCGTGAACGGTTACTCCGCGGGAGCTTAGTTGGAGACGGGTTTGAAGGTCCAGGAGGTTGGAACCAAGCCCGCGACCTTCAAGATTACGCTGCCGTTGTAAAGCAATGGCGCAAACAAGATCCGAATTACGTTCATCCACGGCCTTTGGCTAAGATTGTTGCCAAGGCCCCAAAAGGAGAAAAGTGATGGAATGGGTTGAGACGCCTGAGTCTTCAAATATCGCCAAGTTTGGCTATGAATCTACAAGTCAAG
>DASRLE010000213.1:0-13004 GCA_035648615.1 Saccharimonadales bacterium (SeqCode)
GCGGGAACGCGAAGGGTCAATTCCGCTTCGATGTTCATGTGAACGTCTTCCAAATCGGCTTTCCACTGGAAGCGCCCGGTGGTGATTTCGCGGGCGATGTCGTCGAGAGCCTTCTCGATGTCGGTGAATTCTGCTTCGGTGAGGATGCCGATTTTTTGCAACATTGCGCCATGAGCGAGAGAGCCGAGGATGTCCTGTTCCCACAACCGCCAATCGAACGAGACGGACTGGCTGAATTGCGCGACGTCGGCCGCTGGGCCCGAGGCAAAACGGGCGCTGCGCGAAATTGGCGATGGCTGGTTCATTTCTCGGAGTCACTGTGGGAGTTTGGGAAAGCGAAGTCACGCCCGAAAAGATTGCATCAGAGATTCCCCGAGATGCCTTTTCGGGAGGAACCCGATTGTCGCCGGGCCAGTTTTGTTTAATCTCATCACGTTGTTTGGGGGGATAGATAAGACCCGCTTGATGATTGGTTGCATCAGGCGGGTCTTTTTTTGTCCGGATGGGGCCGGCCTTCGATTTTGGTTTTTGTTGTTGGAAAGGAGGGGAAAGCAGGGTCTTCTAAGCCCGGTTTTTAAACCGCAGAATGTCACAAATGCTGAAGTCATCGGGGGGAATCGGCGCGGCCACGTTGAGCAGCCGCCTGCTGGGATTGGTGCGCGAGCAGGTTTATGCCGCTTTCATGGGAACCGGCGTAGTCTATGCGGCTTTTATCTATGCCTACATGGTGCCCAACTTATTTCGCCGGTTATTGGGCGAGGGGGCGTTGACGGCGGCCTTCATTCCCATTTTCAAAGCCAAGGAAAAGAACGAAGGAGAAGCCAGCATGTGGAGCGGCGCCAATGCCGTGCTCTCGGGTTTGCTGGTCGCGGCGGGCGGCTTGACCGTTTTGGCGATCGTGATCATCTCGATTTTGCTCATGTTCGGGTCGTGGAGCGATAACACCCGCCTCATGTTGCAACTGATGCGGCTGATGTTTCCGTATATGCTCCTGGCCTGCGTCGGCGCGGTCTTCATTGGCATCTGCAACTCGCGGGGACACTTCTTCATTCCCGCTCTGGGCGCGGCGGTTTTAAACGTCGTCATGATTGCCTCGGTCATTTTCCTCGTGCCGCACATGGGAAAAACGCTCGAGACCCAGATTTTCGCGCTGGCCATCGGCGTGCTGGTGGCTGGTGTCGCCCAGGCCGCCTTTCAATTGCCGGTGTTGCGCGCCGAGGGGTTTCGCTATCGGTGGGTCGCGCCCTGGAGCAATCCCATGGTGCGCGAAGTGGTGGTGAAAATGCTGCCCAGCGTCATTGGGGTGGCGGCCTTCCAAATAAATCTCCTTTTGACTCAAACGCTGGCTTATGGCGAAAACGCGCGCATTGTCGGCCAATTCGCTTATGCGGTGAGGTTAATGGAACTGCCCCAAGGCGTGTTTGGCCTCTCGCTCGCCACTTTTCTCCTGCCGACGCTGGCCGGACTGGCGGTGGACAAAAATTTCCCGCAATTTCGCGCGACCTTGCGCCAGGCGGTCGAGCATTTGGTTTTCGTCAATCTTCTCGCTTCCATTCTGCTCTTTACTCTGGCCGCGCCGATTATTCGCTTGTTGTTCCAGCATGGGAAATTTGGCGAGTACTCGACGGATCGGGTCAGCCTGGCGCTGGTCTGCCTGGTACCCGGGCTGATTTCTTTTTCGCTGGTCAACATTTTGGCGCGGGCTTTTTATGCGCTGGGTGAAATCAAGGTTCCGATGCGCATCAGTATTTTTTGCCTTGGCATTAATTTCATCTTTACGTTGGCGTTTTTGTTTGGCTTGCAATTGGGGGCGGGCTCGCTCGGGCTGGCTAATAGCCTGAGTTCCGTTTGCAATCTCGGCCTGCTTCTCTTTGCCTTGCGCAAAAAGCCCGGACGCTTGAGATGGCCGAGACCCTCGCTCAACTGCCGCGAGTGGCGCTGGCCGGGTTGATCGCCGGACTGGTCTGCTGGTTCGTCCGCCTGGGGTGGGAGAGGCATTTCGGCCATGCGGCGCTGTGGCAAAGGGCGGGCGAAGTCTTTGTCCCCATGCTCGTGGCCAGCGTGGTTTATCTCGCTCTTGGGCTCTTGTTCAAGGTCCCGTCGGCGGGTGAGATTCTTGAGTTCGTCCAGCGGCAGCGCGTGCGCCTTGCGCCATGAATAAAGCTGGCGAAGGGTTAAGTGTAATGGCAGGTTGCCAGCCTGTATGTTACGTTCTGCTTGGCGAATATTAGGGTGGTGCGCGGTGGCCGGAGCGGCGTGCCGTCTTTGGGCCGCGCCGGAAGACCCCCATGCCGTTTTTGGCTTTACCGGCCCGGAAATTTTCCCGATTGACCCCCAGATCAGCTTGCTTCACGCCGCCGACCTCAACGGGGACGGCCTGACGGATTTGATCGTGGTCAACAATGCGCGCTCCAAGATAAATCTTCTTTACAATCAAACCGGCAAGACTAATGTCGTTTCCGCCGACCCCGGGCAAAAAAGGGAAATCAACGAACTTCCTGCGGACTCGCGCTTTCGCATCGATTCGATCGCCTCCGAAAAGAGAATTTCGTCGCTGGTGGTGGCTGATTTGAACGGCGATGGCCGCCCCGACCTGGCCTACTACGGCGACCCCAAGGAATTGGTCGTGCAGTACAATCTGGGCAGCAATATCTGGGGCACGCCCAAGCGCTGGCCGATTGATGACGGCCAATTAAGCGCCAACGCCCTGGCCAGCGGCGATCTCAACGGCGACAAGCGAACCGACCTGGTTTTGCTCGGTGACAATAATATTTATTTCCTCCCCCAGGGCGCCGACCACACGCTGGGCGAGCCGAAAAAAATTCCATTCTCGGGCACAGTCAAGGCCGTGCAGGTGCTGGACATCGATGGCGACGGGCGCGACGACTTGCTCCTGGTGAATTGGGACAGCCCAAACCCGTTCCGTTTTCGCTTGCAGAATTCGGATGGCGAACTCGGGCCGGAAATCTATTTCAGTTTGCCCGCCATTCGCTCCTATCTCGCCGAGGACTTGGAGGGGGATCACAAAACCGAGATCGTCACCATCGCGCAAAACTCGGGGCGGGCGCAGGTTTCAAACTTCGTCCGCAAGCCCGCCGAGCCTCTTTCCGGGGCGTTCAAGCAAGGCCAATTCCAAGTGCTGCCCTTGAACAAAACAACCCAGGCCCACCGCGGTATTTTGTGGGCGGATGTGAATGGCGACGGGTTGGCCGATTTGCTGGTGGCGGAGCCGGACAGCGGCCAATTAAGCCTCTATTTGCAGCGGCCCGACGGCACATTGTCCGCCGCCAAAATCTTTCCGACGCTGACCGGCGTGAAGGAATTAGCCGTGAGCGATTGGGATGGCTCGGGCACTCCCAGCATCTTTCTTTTGAGCAGCGATGAGCACCAAATTGGCGTGACGAAGCTGGACAAGAACGGCCGGATCGCCTTTCCCACTATTTTGGCCATTGAAGGGCGTCCCTTGACCATGGCCATCGGCCCATTGCAGCCCAAGGCCAAACCAACACTGGCCGTTATCACCGAGCAGGATACCAACCGCATTTTATTCACTCTCACCGCGGATGGCAAGAGCCACACCCAAAAACTGAGCGATACTTTCAAAGCGATGCCCAGTTCCATGACCATGCACGACGCCAACCAGGATGGTTTGGCCGATTTAGTGGTGCTCATCCCCTACGAGAAGATTAAGGTGCTGATCCAGCAAACGAATCATTCCAGTTTTGACGAAGAGGACGTGCTTCCGCCCGGAGGCAACGCGGAAGAACCCTGGTTGAGCGTTTCCGATGTCGATGGCGACGGCAAACCGGAATTGCTCCTGGCGCAAAAGAACTTCGTCCGCGCCGTCGTCCTGCAATCCGAGACGGACCATGCGACCAACGGCAAGCCCGCGTGGTCGTTTCATGTCAAAGAGCAAATCAACGGCGCATCAAGTGATTCACGCATTGTTGCGGCCACGCCATTGCGAAACGGGACAAACGCGATTGCCTCTCTCTTTCTGCTGGACGCCGAGCACAAGGAGTTGACCCTGTGCGAACGGGACAAAGCGGGAGTCTGGCAAGTGGTGCGCAACCTTCCATTGCCGGTAAGCGATTTCAACTCTTTGTGCAGCGTGGGGCTGGGGTCGTCCAAGCTGAACAGCGTCGCGCTCATTGGCGTCAACGCGGTCGGCACGATGGCCACGAGCGGGCAGGTCTGGCAATTCACCGAGATGGACAGCTACGAAACACCGATCAAGGACGGCCATCTCTCCGATGTCATTGCCGGGGATTTAAACAACGATGGCCGCAAAGACCTGGTCTTCTTGGAAACGGCCAAAAACTACCTGGATTTGGTCACCTTCGAATTGCCGCACCGGTTGGTTCCCGCCAATCGCTGGCAAGTGTTCGAAGAACGCACATTTCGCTCCCGGCGCAACGACGCCCTCGAGCCCCGCGAGGCAGTCGTGGCCGATGTAACGGGCGACGGCAAGAACGATTTGATCGTGCTAGTCCACGACCGTCTGTTGATTTACCCGCAGGAATAAACCTGCCGATCATTTTCCCATCCTAATCCTAATCTTAATACGCAATAAATCCTCCAGCTCTGCTGGCGAGACTCCCAGAGTTTGACAGTTCCGGGAGTCTGGGAAAAGGGGACGGTTGCATTACACATTGCCGCGAGGCCCGTGGCGGTCAAGGGCTTGGTGTGCGCCAGTAATAGTGGGGCCGGAATGACCGAGAGCATGGAATAGGCAAGCGTGTCGAAGAGCCAAAGGGTGGGACAATGGACAAGAGAGGATGTCGTATTGCAAGTGGACGCTGGAATCATGGTCCGGAGGGGTAAGCGGCTTTGAGCCGCTCCACCTCTTACAAGCCTCCGGCTTTGCCGGAGGTCGCTGACTCTTAATCCTCTTCGAAGAGATTACGATTAAAATTGGGAACGGACCTCTGGCTCAATGCAGTTTTGGAGGGGGTGGGGGAGAAGAACTTTACGCTAAATTCCTCGGGCGAAAAGCTGAAAAGGGGTCACCGTACATTTGCTCTATTTTCTTTTGACGTTTTGTGCTCAAAGTGTTGCGAATTCCCATCGGTAAATTCGTAAGCGATCTACCCAATAGTCCTTCGTCATTTTATGGCGCATCCCGTCAACCCTATTTTTGTCTGAATGGCTTTTGGCTCGATTGCTCAACCAGCCTTCCTTCCAATTGGACGCGGCGCTAAACATCTGTGATCCCGAACACAAACAAAGCAAATGTACGGTCTGACCCCTTTTACGGACATGAATATTTGTGTGGTATACAACTTGTCGCCGCATGACTTGTCGCCGCATGATGGCAAGAAGAATTTCGAAAAAACGGATTTATTATAAAAAGGGGGAGGCCAGCCAAGATTATCCTCGTCAATGACATTTCATTTAATTGCTATTTTCACTACGTTTATGACCAAGAAGTATTTGAATCCCTGCGAGCCGAGGGTTTCACCACTGGAGGAGTGGATGCCCGGCGTTTGCAGCAGTGTTAGCAAAATTCCGCAAAATTCAAAAATAATAATTTTTAACGATTTCTCGTGCATCATGCGGCCGCATTTGGTATACCACCCAATAATATCGAAATCCCTTAGCGGCAATGAATCAAACGTTATAAATGCCAATGGCCTTTTTATCGTGAAACTCAAAAACTATGAAACCAAAGGAAATATGAAATCCATGAAATCTAGTCTTTGCAGTTGGGTCGGGGCTCTGGGCGCGCTTCTGGCCTGTCTGGATGGATCGCGGGCTCCCGGGGCGACGATCGCGTACTGGCAGTTTGAATCCAGCAACATGGGAGCTGACACTTCGGGCAACGGCAATACGCTGGTGTTCAATAACGTGAGTTCCTCGACGGACACGGCGACGAACGCTCCCGGAGCCGGCAGCGCGTCCTTCAGCGGCTCCTCCTCTGCCCAAACGGCCTCCCCGGTCAATCTTTCCAGTTATACGAACTTGACGATCGAGTGGTTCATGAAATCGACTCAAGTCAATAGCGGGTCAGCCACCGGAATCGTCTTTGAACAGTCGGCCAACTATAATAGCAATCCCGGCGGGGTGGTGGGGTTCCTCTCGCAGACGGCCGGCCAGCCCAGCCTGCACAGCGGGGCCCGAGGGAGCAACGGCTACGCCAATGCGGCGGTGCAGATCGGGTCGGACGGGGGCTGGCACCATTACGCGGTGACCTTTAACCAAAACCTCGGTCTGGCGGCCAGTCACATCGTCAAGGTTTACATCGACGGAGTGGCCTCCACCACGACCAATGTGCTGATCAGTTCGCCGATCAACGTTTTGGCGCCCTTCCGCAACGACTATTTCTATTTGGGCGCTCGCAATGCGTCCTCGTTATACTTTGTGGGCAACCTCGACGAATTTCGGATTAGCGATGCCATTCTTACCCCGGACCAGTTCCTGGCCCCCTTTACCTTCACCAACGCTGTTCTCACCATTACCCAGCAGCCCGCCAACGTGACGGCGGAGGCCAACAGCTATGCTCTCTTTTCGGTGGGAGTGGCGGTGGCCAACGGGCCGGTCAGCGACGTGGACTATCAGTGGCAGGTCCTCAATCCGGGCGCAACCGCCTGGATGAATATCCCTGGGGCCAACATGCCGTTTTACTGGGCGCCGGTCAGATCGCCGGCGGCCAGTGGCACTCAGTACCGCGTCCAGCTCTTGATGGAAGCCAGCGGCGGGGTGGGCGCGGCCAGCGCACCGGCCACTGTGACGGTTCAGGATGGCCAGGGTGGGCCAGTGGCGGGCTTCGGCTTCCTGGCCGACGGCACTCCGCTGGGCTTGGGCGAGCCGGTCGTGGCCTACTGGCAGTTTGGGACGGCCAATCCCGGGGCGGACTCCTCCGGCAACAATCATACCCTGAACCTGACAGGGGTGACGATCACCTCCGACGTGGCGACCAATGCCCCGGGGACGACCAGCAGCGCCACGTTTAATGGCACGAGCTCCTTCGCCAAGACCCTGACCAACCTCGATCAACAAGTCTATGCGGGAGCGACTATCGAGTGGTATATGAAGACCTCGGACTCAACCCTGGGCATGATTTACGAGCATTCGGCCCAGTACGGCGTCAACCCGGGGGCCATGGCCGCCGACATCAGCGAACTGGGGGGCGGCCGTTTAAGCGCCTACAACTCCGGCGCCTCCGGTTATGGAACGGCGACCAAGGATATGTCGATCCCCGATGGCCTATGGCACCACTATGCCGTGACGGCGGACACCGCCCTCATCAGCACCAACCGCCTCAGGGTTTACATTGACGGCGTGTTCGTCACCAATTTGCTGCGCGAGGGCAATATGGCGGTCGCTCAAACCGCTTTGTGGGGGCCGGACACCTTTAACCTGGGATCCCGCAATGGCGCGTCGCGTTTCTTCAGCGGCGAGATTGCCGATTTCCGAATCACCGGCAACATCCTCAGCCCCGACCAGTTCCTCAGCCCGGTCACCTATCCCAACGCCGTTCTATCCATCACTCAGCAGCCCATCGTGACGACGGTGGCAGGCATCACCACCATTTCGGCGGGCGCCGGGCTGGGCAACGCCCCTGCCAGCGCTTTGAATTATCAATGGCAAATTAAGGGTCCGGGACAAACATCCTGGACAGACATCCTCGAGGCCAGCCTCCCCACCTATACGGTGTCCTCTCCACTCATTGGCACCCAATATCGCGTGGCCGTTTGGGCGGGAGGAAGCGCGGCAGCCAGCATCAGCCAAGTAGTCACGTTTCCGGCGCCGCCATCCCTGCAAATCGTAGCGTCAGGAGCCAACATCATTGTTTCATGGCCCGCCACGGCGACGGGATTCACCCTTCAAACCACGCCCCAACTGTCCCCAAGTTCGTGGTCAACAGTGGGAGCGTACCCCGTGGTGGAAGGCGGACTGAACGAAGTCACTCTGCCCCTAAAGCCAACGGCCAGCTTCTATCGGCTGGTAGCGCCCTCACGCTAATTGTAAGCCACCGCGAGGTTTGGGAAAGATTGGGGCTTGGGCGAGCCGTCTGGATTACGCCGGCGAAGGGATCCGAAAGGGTCCCGCATAATCACATATTTCATTTTCTATTTCGCAAAGGATTATGAATATTTGATTATGTGGGACCCCGACACCAACATAGGAAGCCGGGGAGCAAAAGGCCGAACGTTTGGTGCGCGCGGAACTCCAGCGGCGAGGCTGGAAGGAAACGAAGAAAAACTTGCCGCTTCTGTTCAAAGGGGATAAAAGCAAAGTGGCGCTGGCGCGCCGATTGCGACATGAAATGACCATGAGCCAAAATGGATAGCGCAAAGCCTACACATGGGCCGATGGACCTGCGTTTCCAGCCTATTGTGTGAAAAATAATCCACTGATTTTGTGTAAATAGTGACACCGGAATGACACCTGCACGGCATGGCTATGACGTGCTCTTGCGCCGCACCAATCTGACGGCGCAAGGTTCGTCGGTCCTTGCCCGCGCCCTTTACGGTTATGACGGCGCCTCGCGGCTTTCGTCGGTGTCCGACGGGACCAATGAGGCGGCCTATCTTTATGTTGGCAATTCGCCGTTGGCAGGGCAAATTACCTTCAGTCAAAACGGCGCGACGAAGATGACCACGACCAAGACCTACGATTACTTGAACCGCCTGACCGCGATTAGCTCGTCGGCAGGGGCGAGCAACATCTCGAGTTTCAGCTACCAGTATAACAATGCCAACCAGCGGACCAAAGCGACGCCAGTGGACGGCAGTTATTGGGTTTATTCCTACGATTCGCTCGGCCAGGTGACCGGGGGCAAAAAATATTGGAGCGATGGAACGCCCGTGGCCGGCCAGCAATTCGATTACACCTTTGACACCATCGGCAATCGGACCCAAACGCAGGCAGGCGGCGACCAGACGGGTGCTAATCTGCGAACGGCCAATTACACCAACAACGGCTTAAACCAGATCACCAGCCGGTCGGTCCCAGAGGATGTGGACATCATGGGTCTGGGATTTGCGACTAATGCGATGACGGTTAATGGGCAGGCCGCCTACCGCAAAGGCGAATATTTTCGTGATCAAGTGGGTGTGACCAACACGAGCGCCCCGATCTGGCAAAATGTGACCGTGCCCTCTCCCGGACAAGGCAGTGTCGCCGGCTGCCTTTTTGTGCCGCAAACCCCGGAACAATTTAGCTATGACGCAGACGGGAATCTGCTTCAGGACGGGCGATGGACGTACGTTTGGGACGGGGAGAACCGGTTGATCAATATGACCAGTCTGACCAATGCGCCTGCCGGCTCTAAACTTAAACTGGATTTTGCCTATGACTACATGGGGCGGAGAATTCAGAAGATTGTTTCGACCAACAACGGCCTGGCCTACATCGGCCAGTCCACCAACCTTTACCTTTACGACGGGTGGAACCTCGTCGTTGAATTAGGAGCAGGCGGTTCGCTCGTCCGCAGTTATCTGTGGGGAGCAGATGTGAGCGGCTCGTTGCAAGGAGCGGGCGGAGTGGGAGGGTTGTTGGAAATGTCGTATTATGGCTCTTCGACTACCAATTGCTTTGTTGCTTATGATGGAAACGGCAATGTCAGCGCCTTGGTCAACGCTGCGAATGGAGGGCCACTCGGGTTTTACGAATATGGCCCCTTCGGTGAAGTCATCAGAGAGACAGGGCCGATGGCCAAGGTAAATCCGTTCCGATTTTCAACTAAATTCGACGATGATGAAACCGACTTGGCTTATTACGGCTGCAGATATTACAACCCTTCGACTGGGCGATGGTTGAGCAGGGATCCACTGCTTTGTCAGTCACCTCATGTTGACAATTTCCATGAGGACGAAAACGAGGATCCTGATAGTTCGACCTCTGGTGGAGAGATGGTTTTTGTTGCAAACAATCCAATCTCTAACACCGATCCTTTTGGCTTATGGTTATCTTCGAGCTATTTTTGGGACAATTTAATCCTTGGTGGACCAGTGTATACTGCTCACGAGAACGCCATAATTCGAAAACTGCCGGACGTATTTTACACTGAAATGGGAGCTTGGGTAAATGATGCTATACGATGGGTTGACGACTCTCAGAATCAAGGCACTGACCCGCAATCCACTGCAAAACATGCAATGTCGTCTCCAGGTGAACCTCAGTCTGTTGCTAGAGCCTTAGCAAATGCGTGGGTGCGACGAAATATGCTTTTGGCTCGCGACAGCTTGTGCTCGTGTCAGCATGAGGACGATAAGTTGGGGGGGTGGTACTTTGGTTTAGCGCTTCACACAGTCCAAGATTCGATTTCCCCTGCTCATTGGGGATTTCAGGTTTGGCTGGGCTATGGGGTAAATTATTGGAATGACCAGGCGGCTCTGCATCATGTGCGCGAGGAGAATTTCGATCCAGGGGCAGGCTCGCAACTAGACCAAGCAACAAGCGATTTGTATAAGTTGCTGGATTGCAACACGCCTTTGCCGTCCGACTTCTTCCATTATCGGGCAGATCGGCGGGGGGCTAGTGTAGTGTCTCGCAATTAACTAGACATATTATCAGAGGACGGCTTCGTTGGTTCGGGCCATTTCCCTCGTAATCCACGATTTTTATATGTCTAGTCATTTCCGGGACACTACACTAGAGGGCAATGAGTTCATCATTTTTACAAGCGCTTGGTTACAGCGAATCAATGGTCGCCATTCCGAATTATTGTCTTTTCGCAATGGGAGATCCGCTCATCATTGGCTTTGATCTTCTTCTAATGGGAGTGGTTCTTGGCACGAGTGTTCTAACGCTGATTCTGGTTCTTTGCGGATGCCGCTTCTCTGTTTTAAGATGGTGCGGATGGGCCTTGATTGTCATATCTATTTTTGGGTTCTACGCCTGCTACTTTCCAATCGGTCATTTTTCAACACCAGACCCTTCATCAATCTTTGAACCAATCATCCCACTTGGAGCAGGAATCATTACGGTGTATCTTCTAAGGCGACCGCGCGACAGGGCCGAACACAATCAAAGCGCAGCGCCTAAAACCGCGCCTCCAGCTGAAGAAGGACGGAAAGCAGTTTCTAGGGTGTGAGTTCTTGCTGTCCTGCCGGTGTCAGTCCTCACTATTGACACTTTTTGGTGGACGGGTTGGGCTTTTTTGATGCCTCGTAGATTACGCGTCGAGTATCCCGAAGCGGTTACCACCTCCTTAATCGTGGAGATCGGACGCGAGAATATTTTCAAGGACGATCTGGATCACCAGCACCAGCCCCTACAGCGCGGAGCGCCAGGAAACCACGGAGCGAAAGGCCGAACGTTTGGTGCGCGCGAAACTCCAACGGCGAGGCTGGAAGGGAACGAAGAAAAACTTGCCGCTTCTGTTCAAAAGAGATAAAAGCAAATTGGCGCTGGCGCGCCGATTGCGACATGAAATGACCATGAGCCTAAAATGGACAGCGCAAAGACTGCACAGGGGCAGATGGACCTGCGTTTCCAACCTATTGTGTGAAAAAAAAATGCGCTGGTTTTGTGTAAATAGTGACACCGGCACGACACCGGCAGGGGTTCACCCTTCAAACCACGCCGCAACTGTCCCCAAGTTCGTGGTCAACAGTGGGAGCGTACCCTATGGTGGAAGGCGGACTGAACGAAGTCGCTCTGCCCCTAAAGCCAACGGCCAGCTTCTATCGGCTGGTAGCGCCCTAATAACAGGCTAAAGTGAGCGCAAGCCATTCCGGCAACGACCGCTTTGGGCCTTTGCCGGAGTGAGGCTTCGCTGGCGTCAGAAAATCGGGCTTGACAGCCCCAATCGGCCCACGTCAGCTTGCTGGCGTGGTATACAACCATAATCCCAGATTCGCGCGCCGCCGCAAACGAAAAGAGGATGGAACGGCTGCCCGCCAAGCCGGCGTAGTTGCCTTGCCGACACGTCGGATGATTTACCCCGAGCGCAAAGATGGACGGTTCCCTATACGCCCTGACTGAATACTTCACGCGGGGGTGTCCGTGAATCGCATCCCAGGCAAGCGGCATCCCGCCTGCATTCTGGCGACGTGTTGCATCCCGTGGAATGAAGACGGGAGTTTTGCGGCCGATACTTTTCGGCGTTCGGTCAGGACACTATTGGCCGAGTTTACCCAGGACGTGTACGTATTCGGCACGGCGGGGGAGGGTTATGCCGTCAGCGAAAGTCAATTTGATCAAATTACGCGGGTGTTCCGCGAGGAGACCGCGCAACCGGAGGTCCGGGCCATGGTGGGGGTGATCAGTCTCTCCTTGCCCACCATTGTGGAGAGGATCGAACGGGCGCGGGAGTTGGGTTTCCGGAGTTTTCAAATCTCGCTGCCTTCCTGGGGCGCGCTGACCGGCCGCGAAGTGGCGGTGTTTTTTCGGGAAACCTGCGGGCGGTTTCCAGATTGCAACTTTCTTCACTACAATCTGCCGCGAGCCAAACGGATCCTTCTGGCCGAGGACTATGTGACCCTCGCGAATAAACATCCGAACTTTGTGGCCACCAAGCATGGCGGGGACTCGATGCACCAATGTCTTGGACTGCTGGCCAAAGTGCCCCAGCTTCAGCATTTCTTGACTGAAACGAGTTATGGGTACGCCAGCTTATCCGGCCGTTGCGCTCTTTTGGCCTCAGTTTCATCCATGAATTTTACCGCAGGCCGGCAATATTTCGAAGCCGGCCAGAAGGGCGACACCGCCACCCTTTTGGAAATGCAAAAAGAACTAAACTCACTGACAGGTGAATTAATAGCCATGGGCTTGGCCGACGCGCACATGGACGGGGCCTTCGATAAGGTTTTTTGCAGGCTGCATGATCCGAAGTTTCCGTTGCGCTTGTTGCCACCCTATTCCGGGTTGAAACTGGAAACATATAAGCGCATGGCCGCGTTGGTGCGCGATAAATACCCGCGTTGGTTCCCCGCCCGGCCCGCGCGCAGTCAAGTGGTTAACTGAGCGCGGGTCAGCTCGTTCAGCAACGGCCCGCCTCGCAGGAAACGGGCGGCGTTTTGGCAGAACAGGTCCCAGACACGCGGCAGGAAAAA
>DASRLE010000214.1:0-11151 GCA_035648615.1 Saccharimonadales bacterium (SeqCode)
CTCAACGACTACAAAGGCTCGCGCTCCGTGCAATTGAAAGTGCTCGATTGGCGCGAGTGCGAATAATTTTATTCCCGGCCCGCAGCGGCGATGAAGGGCTGAAGTTCCTCCATCAATTTGCGGAAGCCCTCCAGCGTCAACTGCTGCGCGCCATCGCTCCACGCTTCGGCGGGGTTGGGATGCACTTCGATGAGGAGGCCGTCGGCGCCCATGGCGGCCGCGCCTTTGCACAGGCTCGAAATCAAATCCGCCCGCCCCGCGCCCTGGCTCGGATCAATAATGATGGGACAATGCGATTCGTTTTTGATAATGGGAATGGTCGAGAGATCGAGGGTGTTGCGGGTGTACGTTTCGAAGGTGCGAATTCCCCGCTCGCAGAAGAGCAGATGCGGGTTGTTGTTGGAGAGAACGTATTCGCCGGCCAAGAGCCACTCCTCGATTTTCATGGAGAGTCCGCGCTTGAGCAGAATGGGTTTGCCCGTTTTCGCCGCGGCAATGAGAAGCTGGAAATTTTGCGAGTTGCGCGCCCCGATTTGAATGATGTCGGTGTACTCGGCGACCATCCTGGCGTGTTGCTCGGAAAGCAGTTCGGTGATGATGCTCAAGCCGGTTTCCTGGCGCGCTTTGGCCAGCAGCTTCAATCCCTTTTCGCCCAGGCCTTGGAACTCGTAGGGCGACGTGCGCGGCTTGAAGGCGCCGCCTCGCAGGATGGTGGCCCCGGCCTTTTTGACGGCTTCCGCCGTAGTCAACAATTGTTTCTCGCTTTCGACGGAACACGGGCCGGCCATCACTTGAAATTTCTTGCCGCCGATCCGATTTTCGCGCACCCGCACCACGGAGTCGAACTTCTGCCCTTCGCGGCTGACCAGTTTAAAGCGCTTTTGCACCGGGACGACGCGCTCGACTTGCGGCCAGGAAACCAGCGTTTCCAGGCTTTGATGGGTTCGTTCGTCGCCGATTGCGCCAATGACGGTCCGCTCGATGCCGTGCATGACGTGAGGGCGGTAGCCGAGTTTCTTGATTTCTTTTAGGATTTCCGACTCGTCTTTTTTTGAAATGTCCGGTTTCAGAATGACAATCATATTTTAATTGGAGAAAAGGATTGCGGGCAAAGGAGGGCCGGTCAATGGCGAAAAATGGCGGCTTGAACTCGATGGCGGCCTTCTTTAAGATGCGAAGCCAGTGATGAGATATTCCTCTTTTATGGCCTGCGGGGCCGCGCTGCTTTTTGCGCTGGCGGCCCGCGCGGACCTGGTCAGCGGCATCAGCGTGGTGGTCAACGACTCCGTCATCACCTATGCCGAGATTCAGGGGGCCGTCGCCCCCAGAGCCCAGCTCGCGGCGCAGCTCTATGCCAATGAACCGGCGCGTCTGCAAGAGGAGGTGCAAAAGCTGAAGGACCAACAAATCGAGCAATTGGTCGAACGCAAACTGATCCTGCATGAATTTATCACCTCGGGGTACGCGACCAATGTCGTCGAATCGTTCATTGACGGCCAGATCCAGGACAAAATAAAAAGGGAGTATTATGGCGATCGCGCCCGTTTGATTGAAACGCTGCACGCCGAGGGCGTCAGCGCCGAAACGTTTCGGCGCCAGGAACGCGAGGATTTCATTGTCCGCTACATGATCTACCAGAACGTCACCGCGCCTAAAAAGACGCTCATTTCCCCCTTGCGAATTGAACAGTACTATGGCGAACACCAAAACGAATTCAAAGTCGATGACCAGGTGAAAATGCGCATGATCTTTATCACCAATTCCCCGGACGCAGGGGAGTCGCGCAAGGTCGCCGCGGAAATTTTAGCCAAAATCGACAGCGGCGTGCCGTTTAAAGAAATGGCCGCGGTCTATTCCGCCGGCTCGCAACGGGCCGAGGGAGGCGAGCGCGGGTGGGTGGATCGGAAATTTTTCAAACAAGAATTGGCCGACGCGGCCTTCTCCCTGAAACCGGGCCAGCACAGCGGCGTGATCGAGTTGCCGGAAGGGTGCTATCTGATCATGGTCGAGGATGCGCGCCAATCGCATGTCAAACCTTTGGTCGAGGTGCGGGCGGACATCGAACGCGCCCTTAAAAACGAGGAGAATTCCCGCCTGCACAAGCAGTGGATCGACCGGCTGAAAAAGAAGTCCTTCATCGAATACTATTGACCTGCCATGACGGGGTGGATTGCCATTTCAATGGGCGACGTGACGGGGATCGGCCCGGAGGTGGCATTGAAGGCGCTGGCCGCTGAATCGGAGTTGGATGATACCCGCTATCTGCTGATTGGAGACCCCGACCATACGGCGGCACTCTACGAGCAGCTCGGCTTGCAATTTCGCTTGCAGCCCTTTTCGGAATTTGGCAGCGGCGGGCGAATTTTCCTGCATAATCCCTTGCTCGAACGATTGCCCTCCGGATTGGAGCCAGGTTCGCCGGCGGCCGCCCATGCGGCGCTGGCTTGGTTGACCGATGGCGCGCAGCGATGTCTCAGCCACGAGATCGACGCGCTGGTCACCGCGCCTTTGAACAAGGAAGCGGTTCTGCGCACCGGCCGGCCATTCATCGGTCAAACCGAATTTCTTTCCGAGCTGGCCGGCACCACCAAAACTTCGATGATGCTGCTGGGCATGGATGACCGGGGCCGCTGGCTGCGCGTCGCCCTGGCCACCACCCATGTCCCGATCAAATGGCTTGCCACCGCCATCCATCGCGAAAAAATTCAACTGGCCATCGAACTGGCCGCCCAGGCTTGCGGCGATTTAGGTTTGACTCGATGCCGCCTTGCGGTTTGCGGCCTCAATCCGCACGCCGGCGAAGGGGGACAGTTGGGCGACGAAGAAATTACCATCATTCAACCCGCCGTCGAAGCGATGCGGCAGGCGGGCATTGACGTGGTGGGCCCGCTGGCGGCGGATACGCTGTTCCATCATGCCTATCACGGCGATTACGACGCCGTCGTGGCCATGTACCACGACCAGGGACTAGTGCCTTTAAAGATGGTGGCTTTTGACACCGGGGTGAATTGGACTTTGGGTTTGCCATTTATTCGAACCTCGCCGGATCACGGCACCGCCTACGATATCGCCGGACAGGGAAAAGCCAACCCATCGAGCATGCAGGCGGCGATCCGCCTTGCCAAACGACTGGTGCAAAATCGTGAGAAAAACCTGCGATGACTTCTGCTCTGATCGTCGCTGCCGGCCAAAGCGCGCGCATGGGAACGGACAAACTTTTCCTGCCCGTCGCGGGCCGGCCTCTGGTCGCGCAGACCTGGCGGCGTTTTGACGGCGCACCCTTTATTGACGAGATCATCCTCGTCGTCCGCGATGGAATGCAAAGTGTCTTCGCCGAATTGGCCGCAGAATACCAATTTACCAAACCCTTTCGCCTCGCGCTCGGTGGAAAGGAACGGCAGGATTCCGTTTGGAATGGTTTGGAATGTCTTGCGCCGGAAACGGAGATCGTCGCCATTCAAGACGCCGCCCGTCCTTGCACCAGCCTTGTTCTCATTCAGGCGACCATCCAGGCCGCTCGCCAGGACGGCGCCGCCGCCGCCGCGCAACCCGTCACCGACACCATCAAGGTTTCCGAAGACGGCAAATTTGTTTCACGCCATTTGGATCGCTCGCGTCTCTGGGCCGTGCAAACACCGCAGACTTTTCGTGTGGAGATTATCCGGCGCGCCCTGGCCAAAGTTCGTGAGCAGGGACTGCAAGTCACCGACGACACCGCCGCCTGCGAATTCATTGGCCAGCCCGTCCGCCTCGTCCTCGGAACTGACTCCAACCCCAAAGTGACCGTGCCCGCCGACGTGCCGTACGTGGAGATGCTGTTGGCGGCGGAATTATCCACTCAATCCCGAAGGGACTAAATCATCCAGCCCAAGGTTGCCCGACTCGGGGAGGGCTACCTTGGGTAATATCTCCATAATGCGCAACCCTGAAAGGGTTGAATCCCGAAACGCGCGTTTCCGCAGACGATATAACCCTTTCAGGGTTGGCGTGATTGTGGCGGCTTCCCAGCGTAGTCGCTACGCGCCAACGCTGGGCTGAATGCTCCAATCCCTTCGGGATTGGCTCCGTAGCGCTCACCGCGTTTGTTTCGTCAACTGAAAAACATTCACCCCGCTCGGCTGAAAATAGCGACTTCCCAGCGCCCAATCTATTGCCCTAAATTGCGGGATTTTTCGGTGGCGGCGCGGACGGCGTTGATCAGGACGCCGCGCACTTTCCCTTTTTCCAGTTCGTGCAGACCTTCGATGGTTGTCCCTCCGGGGCTGGTGACCATATCTTTCAAGGCGCCAGGATGCTGGCCGGTTTCGAGAACCATTTTGGCGCTGCCATAGACGGTTTGGGCGGCCAGTTTGGTGGCGATGTCGCGCGGCAATCCAGCGGCCACCCCGCCGTCGCTCAGGGCTTCGATGATCAAATAGACGTAGGCGGGGCCGCTGCCGCTCAGGCCAGTGACGGCATCGAGCAGGGATTCCTTTAATTGACAGACGAGGCCGACGGACGCGAAAAGTTTTTGGGCGAGCGCGGCGTCGTCCGCGGTGGCGGCGCGGCCGAGGGCGAAGGCGGTCGCGCTGGCGTTGACCAAGGCGGGCGTGTTGGGCATGACCCGGATGACCCGGGCGCCTGCGCCCAGACCGGCTTCCAATTTGCTCAAGGGCACCCCGGCGGCGATGGAGATGATCAAATGGCGCGGGGTGAGGGACGGGCGAATTTCTTCCAGCACTTCGGCGACGTGCCCAGGTTTGACCGCGAGAATCAGAACCCCGGCGAACTCAGCGACGTCCATATTGGAGTCCGTAGTCTTGACTCCAGTTTCCTTGGCGAAGGCAGCGAGGGCGGCGGGCAGGGGATCGCTGGCGCGAATTTGGGCGGCCTTGACGAGGCGGGCGGCAAGGACGCCTCGGGCCAGGGCGGTGGCCATCTTGCCCGCGCCAAGAAATCCAATGGTAAGGTTTGCCATGCGAGGCTTTCTAACAGTTCAGCCGCGAGTGCGAAAGGGATTTGTTTTGGCTACCTGAAGTCTTCCCATTCAGGCTCGTTCTCGAAAATCCAGCGGTAGTAATCGGCCGCTTGCAATTGCGCGGCGGCGGCTTCATCGACGATCACGCTGCAATGCGGATGAAGTTGCAGGGCGGTCGCGGAAATCATTGAGGTGATGGGGCCTTCCACAGCTTTGGCAATCACGGTGGACTTGGCCGCGCCGGTGGCGAGGAGAATGCCGCGGCGGCACTCCAAAATCGTGCCGACGCCCATGGTGATCGCGCGTCGCGGCACATGGTCAACTCCGCCGAAGAAATCAGAATTCTGCTTGACAGTGAGCGGACTCAGCGCCTTGACCCTCGTGCGCGAGCGCAAGGCGGAAAGCGGTTCATTGAAGCCGATGTGGCCGGCCTGGCCGAGGCCGAGCAGTTGCACATCAATGCCGCCGCAACGTTCGATCTTCTTTTCATAATCGCGGCATTCGGCGGAGAGATCATGGGCGACGCCATCGGGCAGATGCGTGTTGCGCTTGTCGAGGTTCACCTGGCTGAACAGATGTTCGTTCATGTAATGACGATAGGAACGAGGATCGGACGAGGCCAGCCCTACGTATTCGTCGAGGTTAAAAGTTCGGCAGAGGGAAAAATCCAGATGCTCCTCGCGATGCATTTTGACCAGCAGGCGATAGACCGATTCCATGGTGCGGCCCGTGGCGAGACCCAGCACCAGCGATGGGTGCGCCCGCAGTTCAGCCGCAATGATCCGCGCCACCAGCAGCGCGGCCTCCTCCTCAGTCGGACGAATGATCGCTTCCATGCCGGGTCATTGTGCCTTGTTGGCCGTCTTGAGGTTGTTGTCCTGGCGAACGTATCCGTAGAAATCCACTTTCATCGCGCCAAGCTAACGAGGGCCATCGGCGATTGACAAGGTATTTGCGGAACGCGCCGGCTATCGCGCCCCACTTTAATCTTTCGCCGGGACTTGCCCAACGCCTGCCTTCCCACTAACGTTCGCGATGCAGACGATTATCATTGGCCACAGAAATCCCGACATGGATTCCATCTGCTCGGCCTTGGGCTACGCCCGGCTCAAGCAGTTGCTCGGGGTAAAAGACGTCATCGCCGCCCGCGCCGGCAATACAAATGCCCGCATCGATTTCATTCTGAAAAAATTCTCGGCCGAAGCTCCAATTTTTCTAAGCGATGTGGCCCCACGGATATCAGACGTGATGCAGCGCGATGCCATCTCGGTGCGGGCGGAGGCCTCGGTTTACGACGCCTTGCAACTGATCGCGGAGAAACAATTGCGCGGCTTGCCCGTCACGGACGAAAATCATCACTGCCTCGGTTTGCTTTCAGCCTTCAAATTGTGCCACCACATGTTTCCCTCGCGCGAGGAAGCCGGCAGCACGCGCATGATTATCGCTTCGCTGGCGGGCATCGTGGAAACTTTTGGCGGGACGGTGATCACCGGCGAGTTATCGAGTGAAGCCATCGAACAAGTGCTGATGGTCGGCGCGATGAACCCCGACCGTTTCTCGGAGCGGTTGCGGCGGCATGAAGCCAAGGACATTGTGCTCTTCGTAGGTGACCGCGACGATATTCAAATGCGGGCCATCGAATCCGGCGTCCAAGCCATCATCATTACCGGGGGATTGAAGGCCCTAAAAAGTGTGCAACGGGCGGCCCGTGAAGCCAAGGTGGCCATCATCAGTTCGCCGCACGACACAGCTACGACCGTACTGCTGGCGCGCGGCGCGGTTCGAGCGGGCCGCATGATCGAGCCGTTTACCAGCTTCAGCTCAGATACCCCGCTGGAAATCGCCCGCGAACGGGCGGCGACCTCCGCCTCGTTTGTTTTTCCCATCGTGGCCGAGGACGGCGCGCTGGTCGGCATCATGTCCAAGAGCGATTTCATCAAGCCGGTCCCGCGGCGTCTCATCCTGGTGGACCACAACGAACTTTCGCAAGCGGTGCCCGGCGCGGATAAGGTGCCGATTATCGAAGTGTTGGACCATCATCGGATGGGCGGATTTTCCAGTGACGCACCGATGCACTTCTGGAACAATCCCGTCGGTTCGACCTGCACCATTGTCGCGCTCTGTTTCGAGCAGGCTGGCATCGCCGTGCCTGCGGACGTCGCCGGCCTGCTCATGGCCGGGCTGATCTCCGACACCTTAAACCTCAGTTCGCCGACCGCCACGCCCACCGACAAGCGCATTCTGGAAAACCTTGCCCGCATCGCCAAAGAAGACCCGACCCAACTGGCCGAGCAGATTTTTTCAGTCGGCTCGCCTTTGCTGACCATGACCGCCGAAGAAGTAGTGAAGGCGGACTGCAAGGAGTACGAGGAGGGAGGCAGGCGATTCACGGTTTCCCAGATCGAAGAGTTGAACTTCTCGCATTTCCCCGAAAAACAGGCCGGCCTGATCGAAGAACTGGAGGCGCAATGCCGCCGCCGGGGTCTTTTCTTCGCGGCCTTATTAGTGACGGACGTCAATACCCAGAACTCGCTCTTGCTGGCTCGTGGCGCGCCCGAATTTTTGCAGCGAATCAAGTTTCCCGCGCGCGGCCCTCATATTTGGGAATTGGCCGGCGTCGTGTCGCGCAAAAAGCAACTCCTTCCCTACCTGCTCAAATGCCTTATCTGAATTTGTTTTTGGTCGCCGCAGTGCTGGCATTTGCTGGCTGCGCGACATCAAAAAAGAACCATGCAAGTTTGGACGGCGCCGACCTTTCGAGCCCGAATTTTTTCCCGATTCTTCCTTGGGATCCTTATCACGGATGGAGCGCATCGCCCGCCGGGAAACGAAAAAACGGATTGGAGAGCATCGCGGCCTGCCATTTCAACATGGCGGGCTTTGTTCTTCCGCAGGACCTTCCGCGCTGTCGCCAACTGGGGTTGGGCGCGATTATGCTTTCTTCCGACCCCGCGTTTACCAATGTGCAGTATATCTATGGTTGGAGGAATCTCTCGGACGCCGGGATCGATCGGCGGGTGAAGGATATGGTTGCTGCGTCTGGCGCGGATCCCTCCATCAAGGGGTACTTCATCTCGGATGAGCCGGGCGCCAGAGATTTCCCTGCCTTGGCCAAAGCGGTGGCAGCCGTCAAAAAATATGCCCCCGGCAAACTCGCCTATATCAATCTTTGCCCGGACTACGCCACTTTGGGCGCGCCGGACGTTTCCCAACTTGGCACCTCCACTTACACCGAATATCTCGAACGGTTTGTCCAGGAAGTCAATCCGCAGTTAATCAGCTATGACAACTATATGGTGCAGTATTCGATGGACCTGAAGAATCAAGCCGTGGCGGCGAGCTACTATGCCAATCTGCTGGCCGTCCGTCGCGTGGCTCTGGCGTATCATCTCCCTTACCTCAATATCGTAGCCTCCAGCCAGATCCAGCCCTCGTTTTCCATTCCTTCTCCAGCCAATTTGACTTTCCAAGCCTACACCACCCTGGCTGCCGGTTATCGCGGGGTGACCTGGTACACCTATTTTGGAGATTTCTATCCTTACGCTCCGCTCTCCAAGTCAGGAGAAAAGACGCTGACTTGGAACTGGCTCCAAGAGGTCAATCATGAAGTGGCAGCGCTGGCTCCGGTGATGAGCCATCTATCGTCAACAGGAGTGTTTTTCAGCGACCCTCCGCCAGCGGCTGGTCTTCCGCGATTGCCGGGCAATCTTGTTGACTCCGTAACCAGTTCCTTCCCGGTGATGGTTGGGGAGTTCCAGCATCAAAACGGAAGGGCCTACGTGATGGTCGTCAATTTGAGCCTGGAAAAATCCAGCCGTTTCACCCTCAAAACGAAACCCTCCGTGCCGCGCATTTTCATTGTTTCGGCGGTAGATGGTTCGCTCTCTCCCTTCAATCAAAAAGAAGGCTTATGGCTTACGGCAGGCCAAGGCGTCCTTTTGGCTTTGGGCCTTTGACTTGCGGCAGAATTTCTTAGGTGTGTTCGAGTGTCGTTGACACTTACTTGTAAACATCTCCACGCGGACCGATGTGAGCGACGACGATGGTGTCGGCGGACCGATCATAAAGATAAATCACTCGCAGCTTGCCATGACGCAATCGGTAAAAGCCTGCCCATTCGCCGGCCATGGGCTTAACGCCCGACATGAGATCGGGATTATGAGCAAGCTGCTCCAGTTTTGTTTTCAACTGCGCCTTAATTCGCGCGTCCAACCCTCCAAACTAACGCGCCGCGCGGCGGTGAACGATAAGTGTGGGCATCCTTACAGTTTTGAAAGCGGAAGAAACGCTTGGGGCTTTCCGTCCCGAAAGTCATCGCGAGCAACGCGCAAGTCATTCCGGGCTTTTTCATCCAAGTCGAAGCCAAGAGCCTCCGCGATTTCACAAAATTGCTTCCACGGAATGATGACTTCCTGGGGCGCCCCACTTTCATCCACTACTATTTTCTTGCGAAGTTTAAGCACACCTTCAGCCTAGTCCTTCCGCGAAAAACAACCAGCAAAAACGGGCTCCTTAACTAAGCCAAGCCGGTCACTCCTCAAAAAGTTCCGATACAGTCAATACGAAGTTAGGCAAGAGCGCCTCGGTCAGCGATTCCCGTCCAGCCAGGATCGCTTTCAAGGCCAGGCCGTAGGGAGTGCCATGATAAAATTCCACGTTGTCGTAGCGCGGGTCAACCATCCACAGGCGCGTGATCTTGCAGTCATCGTAAATGGTTTTTTTGAGAACGGTGTCCAGACGATGATCGTGCGCGTTGACGATTTCAACCGCCAGCCAAAGCTTGCCCGTCGCGGCGGTGACCAGCGCCAGATCCGGGCGAAGCATAATGCCGGGGGCAATTTGGACTACGGAACGGGGCGCGAGGAGGTGGGTGGTAGTGTTGGTTTCCAGGGCGCTAGAGATTCTGGCGTGCAGCCGCCCGCAGATTTTTTCGTGGCGCGGCGCGCAACAACGTCTCGCCCTTGATGATTTCCTGGTAAGCCACGCTCATCGCATCAAGGGAAGAACAGGGGACGCAAGAACCGTCCCGTATAAGACTGCTTGTTTTTGGCGATGGTTTCGGGCGTTCCCTCCCCCACGATTCGTCCGCCTCCGCCTCCGCCTTCCGGCCCAAGGTCAATGACCCAATCGGCCTCGGCGATCAAGTCCAGATTATGTTCGATGACGATCACGGTATGGCCCGCGTCCACCAGCCGCTGCACCGCCGCAACCAGTCGTTTGACATCCGCCATGTGCAGGCCGACGGTCGGTTCCTCCAGGATAAAAAGCGAGCGTCCAAAAAGATCCGGCGTGTCATTGCGAAATCCTGTCAACAAGTGCGTGACCAGTTTCAGCCGCTGCGCCTCGCCGCCGCTCAGAGTCGGGCTGCTTTGGCCGAGCTTGAGATAATCCAGCCCGGTATCGCGCAACGCTTCCAGGGCGCGGGCGATTTTTGGAAAAGGGGCGAAAACCGCCAGCGCCTGTCCCACGCTCAAATCCAGCACCTGGGCAATGTTCAAATGATGAAACTCGATGTCCAAAGTTTCGCGATTGAACCGCGTCCCCTGGCACGTTTCGCACCGCACATAAGCCGGCGGCATGAAATTCATCTCCAGCTTGATGGTGCCCGCGCCGAGGCATTCCGGGCAGCGGCCCTGCGCGCTGTTAAAGGAAAACCGGCCGGCCGTATAGCCCCGCAGCCGCGCTTCTGGCAATTGCGCGAAGAGATTTCGGATGTCGCCAAAAAATTCGGCATAAGTCGCCGGCACGGAACGCAAGGTGCGGCCGATGGGAGATTGGTCCACCTCGTAAATCGCCCGGAGGCCCTCGGCGCCCGCCACCGTGCCGGCGCCTTTGGGCACCTTGACGGAACGCGCGCGCGCGACCTTGGCCCGCACCGCCGGGAATAAACAATCGCGCAACAAAGTGCTTTTGCCTGAGCCGCTCACGCCTGTCAAACAGATGAACCGATGCAGGGGAAAGCGGACGGTCAAATTTTTTAAATTATGAATTTTGGCGCCCGTCAAGACGATTTCCCCTCCCTTGCCGCCTCGCGCCACCGGACGGCGCTCGCCCCGGGCGGGGTAAGATTTGTGCGCGCGCAGGCATTGGGCGGTGATGGAATTTTCCTGCGTCATGAGCTCCTTGAGCGTGCCGCTGGCCACGACCTGCCCGCCATTGACCCCGGCACCCGGCCCCAAATCGATGATGTAATC
>DASRLE010000215.1:0-14420 GCA_035648615.1 Saccharimonadales bacterium (SeqCode)
GTTATATCTTACTAATATCGTATACAACGAGGCGGGGCAAATGTCGGTGCGTTTTAATTACCAACAAAGGCCAGATCCAGTTAGCAGCGGCAGAGCCACTTTTGAGACGGACACCTTTTTTCGCTGCGGTTCCATAGATATGCTTGTAAGTTCAAATATTGTAAGATCCTACATCCTGGGTTACACGCCAACCAATGGACTGCAGCAATTATCTACGCTTAACTCCGTCCAAGAAATGAGCGGAGACCGAACAATATCGCTGCCGGCAGAAACATTCAATTACTTACCTTTTAATCCAACCAACATTGCGATTATTGTAATGACTAATGCACCATTCGTTGACCTGTCCAATCCAAACATTCAGTTGGTGGATATCAATGGTGATGCCTTGCCCGACATTCTGGATACAAGCACGCAGCCCCACACCTATTTCTTGAACCTTGGAACAGGGCAAGACGGAGTTATTCATTGGTCCGGCCGGCAGTATATGCAAAATAATGTTGGTGTTTACCTGCAGGACGCGACGGCTGAGTTGGCAGACATGGAGGGTCGAGGCCGACCTAATTTGGTCAGCCTCTTTGGCGGGAATAACCCCGAGCTTTTTTCCATCAGCCAAAATTTGGAATGGCAAAGCAAGGGCACTATGACTGGCGCAGGTTTTTCACTTTCTGATCCTAATGTCCGTCTTTTGGACGCCAATGGCGACCGATTTATTGATGCAATGGAAACAAGTGGCAGTGACATTCTGACTTGGATAAATATAAATGCGACGTCTTGGAGTTCGCCTTTTATCACTTCCTCACCCGACTCTAGCCTCACATTTGACCAGCCGACAACCCGGCTTGCCGACATGAACGGCGACGGAATGATGGACTTGATACACCTGGACTCGGAGAGTTGCTACTATTACATGGGCCTTGGATATGGTCAGTTTGGAGCGCGAGTCACTATGCGTAACCCACCGACCACCGTTAACGACGCCACGAGACTTTTTGTGATGGACGTAAACGGCGACGGTTTGGCCGATGTCGTGCAAGTGGAAAATGACATTCGCATTTATTTGAACAAAGGACTCGATCCAGGATCCACCAATTCAGGAAGCTTTGCAGACCCGATCATCTTCTCGTCTCCGTATGTAAACAGTTTTACTATTGTGCGCTCTGCGGATATGGACGGAAATGGGGTGCGGGACATAGTTTTAAACGTGGATTTAGGTAATGGTCCCCAGCTCGCTTACATTTCTCTTTCCGGTCTCGAACACCCAAATCAGATAAAACAAATAAGCAACGGGGTTGGGATGAGCACGACGGTGGGTTACGGTTCCAGCGTGGTTGAACGGGTGAGGGACCAGTCTCTTGGCAAAGCATGGCCCGACCCTGTTCCGCTTCCCATATCCATTGTGAACAATGTGTTGAAGGACACAACTTTCCAACAGAGCCTGAAGACCATGCACTATCACAACGGGTATTATGATTTCACTAAAGAACAATTCAGAGGGTTTTCCCGTGCCGAAGTCACTGACCATGGAGATTCCAGCATTCCGAACCTTGTAACTTGTTACCAATATGATGTTGGAAAGATAAATGAAGCTCTCAAGGGAAAACTTTTGGTTGAAGAAGCAGGTATCGGAGCAGATACGTCAGTGTGGCCTGAATATGGGACTAATGGCACCGGAGTGCCCACGACACTGGACATCCCATTTCTGTTTTACCGAGAACAGAACGTGTGGCAGGTCCAAATCGTGGTGAACACAGCCACAAACGACCCCAGGCTAATAACATTAACTGCACCAACCAATCGCGTCCGCCAAATATTCGAACTGGGCGCCGGCATCGCCGCTGCGGTATCGGAGAACTTCCAGTATGACCCCTATGGCAACCTGACCCTTCATGCCGAGTTAGGAAGAACCAATGAGTCGCCAGCTTCGCAACGAATAACAACAAATTCCTATTCTTCCGCGTATTCCTCCAACGTTACGAATTGGATTTTAGACCGAGTGATCACCGAATCCATCCACGACGGGAACGGAATTACCGCCGCACAGAGCCTGAACTATTACGACGGCAACCAAGTGCTGGGCTTACTTGCGAATGGAGACTTAACTAAGACATTATCGTTGACCCTAAGCAATCATTACGCAACAACGATAAACAAGAACTACGACCAGTATGGTAATGTCATTGACATTTACGATCCTCTTTACGGTCAATCTTCAGGGCATTACCGCGAAATCCAGTTTGATTCGGCGTTTCACAGTTTCCCAATCCAAGAAACAATCCACACTGGAGGAACAACTGTCGAATCGTTGGTAGCAACTGCCTTGTATGATTCAAGATTTGGCGTAATTACAAATTTCATTGATTTTAATAACAATGTGAGTTCATTTGATTACGACGCCTTGGGCCGATTGGAGGGTATTACCAAGGTCCCTGACACGAACCATACGCTCGAATACACATACCTGCTAGGCTTCGGAACATCAAACGGCAAAACTGTCAACTGGGTTGAAACACGTTCCAAGGATAGTTCCCAGTCCGGCGGCTATGTGTTGGCACGCACATTTTTTGATGGTGCCGGTGGTCGGTTAATGACCAAGCAACAAGCCGAGCCGGCACCCGGCATGATCCAACCACGGGCTGTTGTCAGCGCCGCCGTTGTATTCAATTCACGCAATAAGCCCAACTTCAATTTGAATCCCTGCTTCTCGGTGAATTCGGGCGATGTATCATCCGTTATGGCGTTCGAGGATGTTTCATCGAACGGCTGGCTAGGCCAGTTTGTTCACGGAAGCAACGTTACCATACTCGCACTTGCTAATGCCGATGCCACATTACAAAGTTATGACGCGCTGCTGCGAAACGTGACAACAACCAATCCGGACCATTCCTATCGCCGCGCCGTTTTTATGCCGCTCCAGGAGCAGGATTACGATGAAGATCAGGCCGACCCTGCCTCCGCCAATTACCTCGCTTCCAAGATCAAACATCAGGACGGACTGGGGCGGCTCGTCCAGCTAGACGAGGTGACCCGATTACACGACGATGGCAGCATGGGGACAACCTTTAATACATGGTCAACTTTTTATGCCTATGACATCAATAACAACCTCACCGGAATTACTGACAGCCTTGGAAACCAGAAAATTCAGCAGTTCGACGGATTAAAGAGAAAACAATTCATGAACGATCCCGACCGTGGAATGATGCGTTACGTTTATGATGACGCCTCCGACCTCATTGCCACCACCGATGCCAGAAACCAGACAATTACGTATGGTTACGACGGTGCCAACCGGCTAGTGACGGAAACTTATGCTTCCTCCAATGGGCCGCCTGCGGTGGTATATCACTACGACGTTCCCAGCCAGACCGTTCCGGTGGGTAATGGAACCTTTACAAATTGTTTTAACACGCTTGGACGGCTCGCCTCCGTGAATGACCTGTCAGGGGAGGAGCACACCAGCTATGACTCCCGTGGCCGTGTTGCTTTTATTATCAAGCGGCTGCCTGATCCCCAATTCATAATCCATGGCATTGCCCAGCCCTCAGCCCTTGTCAGCTATCGCACCGCTTTTGCTTATGATTCCCAAGACCGCATCACAAGCGTGGTTTATCCCGACGACGACCAGGTGGGTTACATTTGGAATGAGCGCAGCTTGCTGAAGCAAATCCCCGGAGGTCCCGGCGGCGCGATTGTCTCAAATGTGGTTTACACGCCATTCGGTCTTAGCTCGGTCGCCAGCTATGGCAACGGCGTCCAAACATTTTCGTCTTACGATTCGAGGCTTCGTTTAAGCGAGTTGGTGTCTGCCTCATCTTCAAATCAAATAATCAATGAATTGATTCATTATAAGTATGATTTCGATCCGGCTTCAAACATCAGAATGATCGAAGACTGGCGCCCCACCTCATCTATTGCGGCCGGTAATCTTCGGAGAAATACACAGATATTCAACTACGACGACCTCTACCGATTGAATTATGTCGGTTATGTTTTCGGCGGACCCGGCGCAACCAATGTTGACGGTGGATTTGTCAACTATCGCTACGACCGGATTGGCAACATGCTGACGCAATCATCCAGTATCGGCGATCTGGACCCTCTCAGCGGACTTCCAGTTGCCAATTTGGGGACGATGGTATCGGGCGGCAGTGCTGGAACCGCCAACCGTATTGGACGTTCTGCCAATGGTCCACCCGGCCCCCATGCGTTGTCCTCAATCACCAGTTCTTCATTTCCGGCGCGGAATTACCCGTATGATGCCAATGGGAACATGCTGGTGATCGATGGCCTGACTAATACCTGGGATATCAAAAATCGGCTGGTGGCGACCGAAAATAGCCAGATGTCCGCCGCTTACACTTACGACTACGCCGGGAGACGGGTGATGAAAGTCGTCCAGTATAAAACAAACGCCGCCGCCCCCAAGGCTGTTCTATACGTCAGCAAATACTTTGAAGTCCGGGAAAACGATGCCCCAACCAAATTTGTGTGGAACGGCAATACCCGGCTGGCGCGGGTAACCGGTTCTTTGAGTAGCACCCAGCGCGTCCAGCGGGTTCGGCTATGGCTGGGAATGAATCTGCTGTCTGTGGCGGTCAGTGGAGCCACCCTGCCGTTAGGAACAAGCCCGATCGTCTCCGCTTATACGTGGCAGTCCTCCACGCTCTCCTGGCTGCCGCTGAGTCCGGGGACACCAGTTACTGCCGGATCCGTGCTGTGGTTGCAGGCGAACACGAATACGACATTGGCGCTTTCGGGAACGTATTCCGCCCCAACCAGCAACTCCATATCTGTCGGACCATCTTTCATGGCCGTTCCCGGCTTGGAATCTCTGATACTGACAAATTTGAGCCTGAATGGTGCTTCAAATCAATGGCACTTCGACGCCGTCAATCAGGCGTGGCAGATTTCGGTTGCAGCTTTGACGAATGCGCCCGGCATTCCCCCCACGCTTTCTCCGGGGGATGTTCTCTTTGTGAAAATGGACGCCGCAGACACCTTGGTGCCTTCCGACCCAACCCTGCGATTTCGTTATTATCTCAACGATCATTTAAGTTCGACGGATGTTATGGCTGATTCAACCGGCTCTTTGATTGAAGAGTCAACGATGTATCCATTCGGGCATGTCCGGAATCATTTTAGCAATCGCGGTTCTTTCGAACCTTATAATTTCATTGGTAAGGAATTGGACGCCGAAAGCCAATTACACTGTTTTGGCGCTCGCTACCTTGATAGCGTGTGTGGACGTTTTATTAGCGTGGACCCTATGGTCGAAGGTTTAAATTCCAGCATTCTGGATGATCCGCAGAATGCTAATGTATATGCCTACGCAAAAGGTCGTCCAATAACATATGTTGATCAAGACGGGCGATTTGCACAATTGATCTGGGGGGCAGCATTGGGACTCACTTTCGATGTGGCCGGTCAAATTTATGCCCAGGAACAACAAAATCCAGGCCATTCAATTGATTTGGGCAAGATTAACTTTTTTGAAGCTTTATCTGCTACTGCAATTGGCGCAATCTCGGGCGGTGTTTCAGTTACAGGGGAAGGCGAAGTCTTCGCCGCCAAGACAGTTGGCCAACAGTTCTTGAAAGGGATTGTGACTGGAGCTACAAGCGGAATGGCTCAAGAAACCTCAAACCAACTTATTAATAAAGGAACCGTTTCAGACCAGGGGAAGATTTTGAACAAAACAATATCTGGTGGCGTTAGCGGGGCGATTTCTGGAGTTATTGGGAATATGGCAAAAGGAATTACAGTTTCTTCTGGCGTCAACTCTTTGATGAACGAGGTAAAGGCAGGTAACATACCAAACAACATACCAAATTCTGTTAAAGGGGTTTTGACAGCAGCAGAAGATGCGCAAGGATTTGGAGAGAAGAGTGTAGATGTAATTAGTAATATCAAAGATACGGTTAACGACGTAAACACACAACAAAGCGAAGCCGATTCGAACAACAATTCAGATAATATCTCCGCTGATGCCGGTGCTGGACAAGGAGAGGATGATGAATGACATGATACCGTTACCTAGATTTCACTTATTCAAGTCAGAACACAGACAGAATCCAAGAGAAATTTGTGTTATTGCCGAATGCTACCTATGAAATGCGTGATCATTACAGTTTTTCTGATTAATACATTTGCATACGCTTTTGGCGCTATCATTCCTGAACCCGGGTTCATTATGTATGGCGCAATTTCAGGTGTAAGCAACATGACCAATGTCGCGTATCAGATCTCATCGACATCTTCCGGCGTTTCCATAGCCGCAGCCCTCATCAGTGTCAACGGCCAAAACTTTTACCTCGCGACCATCCCGTTTGAAACCCGCTCCGTCGGCGGCATTTCCCTGGGCGCACCCACGCCGAACACCTTGCCGTTGAACCCTGCGCAGACCACTTTCGCCCGCCACGCCACGGTGAATGGCACCAATGCGGCCATCGTCTATGCGTCGTCGGGCAGCACTAATACCTTCACCTTTGGCCCGGCGGATCGCGGTCGGGTCGACCGCGTTGATCTGGCGCTTTCGCCGCCGCCAACCTTCGCCCAATGGGTCGCCCAATACGGCCTACCCTCAAATTCCAATCCCAATTCCGACCCGACGCACAAAGGCATGACCCTGATGCAGCAATACGTCGCCAACCTCAACCCAAACGACCCAAATTCCACTTTCAAATTTCTCGGTATCCAACCCAGCACAGCAGGCGTGCAACTCCAATGGTCCAGCGCCGCCGGCGAAGTCTATGCCTTGCAACAAGGGACTTCCCTGACCGGCCCCTTCAATCTCGTGCAAAGTAACCTCGTTGCCACACCCGGCACCAACACCTTCACCATTCCCATGCCCACGAACAGCGCCTCACTATTCCTGCGTGTTGTGGTGCAGCAGGGCGATTGAGTTTAATACTCATCCAGGCAAATGTCGCTCAAACGTCGGAAGGTTAATTTTCTGTCACGACAATTTCCTGAATCTTGTGTGCTGATATTTCGCTGGCAATAGCATAATGATTATTAGTGACACGTCTATTTATGGATCAGGCTCGGTATCACTTTGAACATACCGCTTGGCGATATGGGCAGGCGCAAACAATTCCACAGTTGCACTTGGGCCGTTGTCTCCAGCTTGAAAAGTTCAAAACTCAACTCACCCCCAAAAAGTGCCAGCAGGAGTGCCAGCAAACCTCATCAGGTGAGGGTTAAATTGAGTTAAAAAAAGTCGGTTGGGGTTAAGCTTGACATAAAACGTAACAGCCTTATATTCAGGACATCAGCGATGCCATAGGCAGTTGATTTTGAGTGGCTTGTGGAAGGCAGGACGCGTTCGATTCCGACCCTCGCCTCCAGTTAAAACTCATTCATTAGCAAGGGTTTGATTGGAGTCCGGGTCGAATCTTCAACGAAATCTTCAACGATTTTAGCTCTCGTTCACTATCCGGCACAGGCACGTCGCGGACACCCGCACGATTAGTTACTCGCGGGCAAAATTGAAGTCGCGAGGGGGTATTGGCATCAAGCCTGCGCTGATTCGCTTCGGCGCGGAAATCGAGGTCATTTTGAAACGGCGTCCGGCAGTTGGACCGCTTTTTCCATACCTTCGCACCGTGCGAGCAGGCGACCGGGCGACGGAATTTAAGCAACGCTGCGGTGGTTTGGGTATATCGGGTGTGTCGCTCCACTCGTATCGTTATGCCTGGGCGGAACGGGCTTTGAAGTGCGGCTACCCGGAGCGGTTCGCGCAGCAGGCGTTGGGGCACAATTCCAAGGCGGTGCATCATGCGTACTCGAAACACGCCGAAGTCACCGTGCCGTCGTTGGATGATTGGGAAAAGGATTGGCAGGAAAATCCGCAACGCAGTGTGCAACCAAAGTTGGTGCCGGTGGATTTCCAGCCGCCGCCGGTTGCGGTTGCACAAGCGAATTAACCCGGCGCGGAATGGAAAACTCGCGTGTCTGCAAAGACTGAACACGACTCGAATCCTTTCCACGACGTGGAAAGGCGGCGCGGAGCGTGAAAGTCAGCGCAGCGGAAAAGGAGTCCAGAGGGCTTGCCCTTTGGCGCGGGTCTGGGCCAGCGAGAGGCCCGGCGCCGGGGTTTGGGGACGGCGGAAGTCCCCAACGACGAAAAAGCGGTTGAACCGTTGCCAGTCCAGCCGCGTGAGTTTGCCTCGTGGTCAACTCTCGTCAGGCATCATTACAGTGATGGCGGGCTGCGGGTCGTCGAAGTCGAGCGGGCCACAAGCGGCGATCAATTTCACCAGTCGAGGGCGGCGGTTGTCGTTGCGGACATAGAGCGCAAACGGCAAGCGGGTTTTGCCGGGCTGTGATTTGCGGATGGCGAATTCAAGGAGGTTGAGAATATCCCAAAGCCTTCCGGCTTCGTCCTGGGCGGTCACGTTGGGCGGCACGGTCACGAAAGCGTCATAAACGGCGCGGGTGAGAAAAACCGGAAAGGAAATTCCGGCTTCTTTCGCGGTTTTGGTAACGTCAACTTGAAAGCCGTCGGCGACGGCATGGGCGCGGGTGTAGGTGTAGATGACTTCGCCAAAAGGCGATTCGTTATTGTTCGTATTCATAGTGTCAGTGTTTGCGTGGTGGTAGGGTGAACAGTGCCGACTGCGCTTCCTCCGCCAAGCGTCGGGCGCGGTCTGCCTCGGCCTTCTCTCTGCTGATTCGGTCGCCGTCAATTCCGGCATCCTGAATCAAGCTGAAGGTTTGAGGGACGAAACCAAACTCGTGCTGCGGAATTGGCAAGCGGCGTCTGTTGCGTTTCATGGTCGTTTCAAGCGGGGTTGAGGTCGGCGGGGAAGTAACTGCGGTATCTCCGGCGCGGGTCTTGGTTGCTGGAAGCTGCAATAGTGCCGCACGGATGCTGCCAAACCTGTCGGCGGTTGTTCCAATGAAACCCGAATTCCGACAAGGCGGCGGTGATTTGGTTCGGTTGCCTGCCGTCAAACTGAATCCAAACCCACCGGCCAACGACTTCCGCCAGTTCCCAAAACTCCGGTGCCTCCCGTCGAATAAGGTGCAACAGCGATTCCGTCCGCAATCCCCGGTTCCGATACCTTCGGGCGAAGTCAATTCTTTGCAGTTGTGTTTCAATGCGCTGTGCGGTCCGGTTCTGGAGCCTTGAATCTGAATTTGTATATGTTTTCATAATCTTTTTTTTTGCTCTGCTGTGCGTTCTCGGTCTCTCGCCCTTCACCGAAAAAGCCCGTGCAGACAGGGCGGCCAGCGGGAGTAGTCTTTAGAGGGCACCGCGTCCGGCCCCCTGTTGGAGCGGGCTGGTGGAGGGCGAGAGACAGAGAACGCAGATGCAAAAAAAGGATTTGAAAACATTTGGAATGAGGCGGGCACGAGGGGTAATTGCCTCACATTATCGCGGAGCGGCGGGGCTGGCGGGATTCATGCCGGGTTGACGGGCGGGCATGAAGCATGACAGACACGCATCAACCGGCTCGCTTGGAAATTTCTGAAGCCGTGAGTGGAATGGAGCGTTTGGGCTGGCCGCCCGCGTTGGGGAAATGGGTCGCGGATCAGCGGACAGACCAAAAAGCGGAGTGGAGCGGTGGCTTTAGAAATTTCCAAGGGAGCGCCCACAGGGGGAGCGCAAGTCTGTGAGTTTCGAGGCGTAGTCTTTCAAGGGGAATCGAAAGCTCACAGTCTTGCGCGAAGGTGGGCAACGCCTTGCGATTCCGTGACCGCGCCGGATGGTTTCGCCAGCGGTCCTTGGCTTCTTGCCGACGGCTCTGGAATGGAGCGGAGTAAAGACGGATTGAATTGGTGGAATCAGGCGTCAAAGTTACTACAGCCTCCAAATCCCATGAGACGACTGAAAGGATGAGGGGCTTTAGGCCACGTCACCACTGTAATTTGATTATTCGACATTTAAACGTTCTTTAACCTCCCACAAGCTATCGAAAACAGCATTTTCTTTAGCATAATTCGTCTGCTTGTCATATAATAGATATATGGAGCGCTCAAACAATAATGACATTGACCCAAAGGAACAGCAGCCATCCCAGTACACAAATGAACTCGATCATTTTAACGATAACAGCAGCATTGCCTCTATGGGCATTGTTTATCGTTATCCATGCCCTAAATGTAGCCGCATAAGCGATTTTTCGGAGGGCGCCGCTTGTCTCAACCCCACGAAGAATGGTGGGTTTTGTGGATACGCGTTTCCACACTCGCTTCTCGAATTCAATGGGCATCTGCTCAAAAAAGTTGCAAAGCATACACAAGAGCCAAGTGGCGTTTTTTCAGGGCAAATCTCCTTCAATCCCTCCACGGGGTTCTACTTGGAAAATCTCAGTGGCGCTCGTACTGCTGGCGACATCTACCTTGACCCGAAGAATGGCTATTTCTGCACCTACATCACTCCGTCAGGAAACGCCTCTATCGCTACGCTTTGTTCGGGCAACGCGACCAATCAATTCGGAGTCAGCGGTTACAAAATGCCGTTGAACTCAAGGATTCAAAACATCCATGGTCACTATGCCAACGTTGAATCGGGAATGCGCTTTGTCGCCCATCCGATTGTCGTGGTAGTGGAATATCCATGTTTCCAACACCCGAACGAGTTTCGGGTTCTGCAAAGCGGAAACGTGATTGCTGCTTGGAACACGGGTACCTTGAGCGGGTTTGTCGGTCACCATGTTGCAGTCAATTGAGAAAGCGAAGAACCACATGGCCATCTTTGCAGAAAAAGATAATCGCATTAAGGGCTTGATTTTGGGTGCTGGCGGCGACACCCTCGGGGCAAGAACGGTCAGAAACCGTTCCAGTTTTTCCTCACTCGGCAAATGAAAAGAAAGCCTTTTGAGGTCGTCGCAATATCGCCTGAGCCACGCGCAGTAAGTGCGCTCCATCGGAAGTGCAAGGTGTCTGCGTCGAATAACGTCCGTAAGTCGCCGCACCGCTTCGTCCGAATTGATTTGGGCATTTTAATACATGAACAACCTGTTGTACATTAATTGTTAGACGTCTTCGCGTATGTCTGACTTCGCCTCAGAATTCAGCAAGTATGAGTTCACTCCCAGGCAGGAGCGATTGCTTGAGATACAGGAAGATATGCGCAGGACCATCAACGACTTTGCGCTTTTGTTCGCCCAGACTTGGCACGGCTTCACTCTCCTTAGCAGTCACCTTGAGAGCGAGCGCCTGTCCTTGCTCGCGCAACTTGCGGAGATGCTTCCCTCCGGTGAGGCCGAGGGACATTACAAGCACGTTTCGCAACTGCTCGTTCCGTATAAAGCGCCTGAAGATTTAGCGATCGCGCCCGCACATGGAACACTCCAGTCATTCCGTTCGGACACAGCACCCAACTCCCACCACATACAGACGTTGGGCAGTTCTCTACTTGTTGCTCTGTATCATTATTGGCATCACACATGGCGTCCCGGAATTGAATCAGCCGTCGGCCAGGAGGTTCTTTCCGACTTCTGGGGTGACGTTTGCAAGCTTCGCAACTGCATCCTCCACAACAAAGCCAGAGCGGACGCCAACTATGAGAAGCGGGCCAAGATTCTAAAGTGGTTCCGAGATGGCGATGCTATTGTGATTACCTCTGCGAGGTTCACTACTTTCATTTCGCAGGCGAGGGATTATTGCGAGTCCTTTGTAGTGGAGTTTTTATGACGTCCAACCGAACGCCTAATGTCGGATACGGTCACGATACCGCATTGGGTGTTCCAGATGGAATACTTTGGCGCAAAACGGTCAATAAAGATCATTTTTGAAACATTCATTTGGGTCTCAAATTCATGTTTGCGTAGGTTATCAGTCCGCGCCATCATCGGCCCCAGGGATTTCTTGCCATGTCTTCACTTTCTTTTTAAGGTAAGGATGAATTGCGACGATTTTGTCTCGCTCGTATTCGTTGGAGACGATGACAGCTTCGACTTCCTCGTGGCCAAATTTCAGATAAGAGTCCTTTGTGGCCTGGCTCAACTCATCCCGTTTCCTTATGTTCCACCGGTCAAAACCATCAAAGCAATACAATGCGTGCCTATGCTTCGGCGGCACATAGCGCCATTCACACTCCTCCTCCAATCGCTTGGTAGTCCACACATAGTCATCGTCCGACCTTGTTTCGTACTCGTGACCGTTCTGGGGCGGCGGCTTACGCAGCAGCGTGTGTCCAACCGCGCTCTTCAAATATGGAAGAAATTCCAAAAGGTCTCTGAGTTTCTCGCGATCAAGGGCAGCCGGTTCGAAGTGGGTTACACCGTCAGGAGCCGTCACAGGTTGCGCGAACCCGCGAAGCTCTTGACCGTATTTGTCACGGATCATTTTTGCGAGCGGACCATCCTCGTTGACATAAATGACCGGCGTCAAATGCTTCGCCAAATTCGAAGTCTTGTCGAAGGAGATAACGTAGCGACCGTAATCGTCACGATGCATCGCGCTCGCCTCCAACGGAAGGTCACAGAAGCAAGTGCAAGGGAACGCAAGGTAACACTCTTGTTTATCCTGCTGGCTCCACGAAAAATGTTCTATCGAGTAGCGCGGCCAGAAGCCGCCATCTTTTAGGATGAGTTCCAACTTCTCGAAGCTGGTGTAGTGATAAAGCTGGTATGCCTTCGAATTCATATCTCTAATTCAATTCTGAATATCGTCGTCTTTGAATGTTACGGAGCCACCACCCGATAAAACCGCACGGCGTAATTCATAGCATTCGTGTCCACGAACGTCCAATTCCCGTCGCTGTCGGACATGTTGGTGATTAGAGTCTGCCAAACCACAAGTGGATTGAGGTTTGTAGCGGATTGGAGAACGTACGCAGAATTGGCCATACCGGTAAATGTCAGTTGAACGCTTTGATTACTAGCCAACGTGATGCGAAACTTCTGCGGCGACAATCCAATCACCAGGTTTGCTGTGGTGCTCGTCACGCTACCATAGTTGTTGGTGACAACCACGAAATAACCTCCGGCATTGTTCGTCGTAACATCGGCAATGTTACAGACTTGATTCGTGCCTCCTGTCAAAGTAACGGCAGTTGGCGGATCAATTTGGATCAACGGTATGCCGGTATATCCAGAACCTGGGTTGGCAACATTTAGCGCGACCACCGTGCCATTGCTTACCACTGCGGTTGCGGATGCCCCGCTTCCGCCACCGCCTAAAACTTGCACGTTCGGGATGCTGACATATCCAGCGCCGCCACTGGTGATGGTTGCTCCGTAAACGAATCCGTTCAAAAGTAGAACGGTTGCCGTCGCTGTGGTATTGGTTACCGGCAAGGAATACCATTGATAGCTAAACGGCGCGTTGCCTCCAGCCGTGACGGAAAAACTGGCGCTGCTGCCTGGAAAAACGGTCTGGCTTTGCGGTTGCGTTATAATATACACTGGCACGTTCACGGTCAGAGCAACTACGCTGCTGGTCGCGGCACCGTAATTGTTTGTGACGACCACAAAGTAATTGCCAGCGTCATTGGTTGTGGCACTGGTGATGTTCAAGTTTGCGTTGGTTTGACCATTCAATGGAGCAGATGGTGGATCTATGGAGATTGTTGGCAGGCTGGTGTAGTCCAAGCCCGGATTGATGATGTTGATGGCCGTTACCACTCCACTGTTGATAGATGCGGATGCCGAAGCCCCGAAACCGCCCCCACCACTGATGCTGACATTCGGTGTCGTGCGGTATCCTGCGCCTCCATTAACAACAGTAGCACCAATGACAAATCCATCACCGATGATTGGAGTGGTTGTGGCGACGGTATCCAATTGCTGATACCATTGATAACCGAGTGATGAAGTGCCGGTGGCGACCACGGTAAGGTTGCCGCTGCCTCCTTGCAGCACGGATTGGGCTTGTGGCTGGGAAGTGATGTAGGCCGGGATGTTGACGGTTAAGGTTACGACACTACTCGTTACGCTGGCATAGGCATTTGTAATCACCACAAAATAACTGCCTTCACTTTGCGGCGCCACAGCAGAGAGTGGCAGACTACAGTTGGTGCCGTTGGAGATGACAGCCCAGTTCATAAACCATTGGTAAAACAACGGCACTGGACTTGAAACAGCGATGTTGAATTGAGCAGGTGAACCTGCGATTGCGGCTTGTGATGTCGGCTGTTGGTTGATGTATGGAATGGGGTTGGCAACAATTAAAATAGAGCCATTTGAACTTGTATTTGGTGCGTTTGTAAAACTCCATGTATATGAAGCGTACAAATAATTTGTTGGCAGAAAACTACCACCTGCACCGCCTCCACCACCAATAGTCCCTGAGGCATAGCCAATGCCCCCGCTTCCAGGTTCCCAACCGGGATATGATGTAAAAATTGCATCTCCGCCGGCATCACCACCAGCGCTGCCACCGCCACCTCCACCGCCCTCGTTTCCACTTCCGCCAGCAGTTTGGGCGTTCGTAAAATCAATAAGTATGCTCGAACCACCTGAGCC
>DASRLE010000216.1:0-4036 GCA_035648615.1 Saccharimonadales bacterium (SeqCode)
GTCCAGGATGGCAATGATCCTTCGCGGCACGCGCAACGTTTGCGTAATCGCCGTCGCCGCAATGGCATCCGGCGGGGAAATAATTGCCCCAAGAACAAAACCCGCCGCCAACGGAAACCCAATAAACCAATGCGCAAACCATGCCACCACCACCGTGGTAAAAAGCACCAACCCAATGGCCAGCCAGAGAATGGGGCTGAGATTGCTGCGAAACTCCCGCCATGGCGTAAAAAAGGCCGCCGGGTACAACAACGGCGGCAGAAACAGCACAAAAACCAATTGCGGGTCCACATGAAGCACCGGCAGTCCCGGAACGAACCCCAGCAACAACCCGCCGATCACGAAAAGGATCGGGTAGGCAATCTGCAACTTGCGCGCCAGCAGCGCCAGCCCCGCCACCGCGAGCAAGAGGCCAAGAACCAACTCAATCGTGCCAATCACGCGTCCACCTCAATGAATTGAGTTTCAAAAAAGTTCAAAAGTTAGCGGCGAACATCCATCGCGCCCGGAAACATTGTGCCGCTGCCGCTGCAAAATCAACCTCGCTCATTGATACCTGAACAAACTTCGGCCTTCAGTTTTTAGAAGTTTTACAGAAGGGAACGAAGGAAACGAAGAAAAATGTTCCTCTTGACAGTATGCGCCTCCTCCGCGCGTGTGGCCACAGGTGTTTGGCTTTTCTTCAGCGCCTTCTTTGTTAACTTCGTTCCATTCTGTTTTTAATTTAGGCCGCGCCCAAGGAGCCTGGGGGAAACAATAGATCAATCTTTTTCCGCACAGCGCTGTCCATTTGGATGAGCGGCGGCCATTCGCGCTTGAACCCTTCGCCGGGGAGTTTTTTGGTGGCGTCGATGCCCATTTTGCTGCCGATGGCGAATTCGCTGGTGGCATGGTCGAGGGCGTCGGCCGGGCCGCGGGTGAAAAGGGTGTCTCGCTGCGGGTCAGTGGTGGCGCACAGGCGGAAGAGAACTTCGCTCGTGTTGTGGACATCGACTTCTTCGTCCACGACGACGATGTATTTGGTGAACATCATTTGGCCCATTCCCCAAAGACCGTGCATGATTTTATAGGCTTGCATCGGGTAGGTCTTTTTGATGCTGACGAAGACCAGGTTGTGGAAAACGCCTTCGGCCGGCAAAGCCAGATCGACGATCTCGGGAAAGGTCATTTTGAAGATGGGCAGAAATAGTTTGACGCTCGCGGTGCCAAGGTGGAAGTCCTCCATCGGCGGAACGCCCACGATGGTGGCAGGGTAGAGGGCGTCGCGGCGGTGGGTGACAGCGGTGATGTGAAAGGCGGGATATTGGTCGGCCAGGGAATAGTAGCCGGTATGATCGCCGAAAGGGCCTTCGACACGAAGAGGCTCCGTGGGATCCACATAGCCTTCGATGACGAAATCGGCGTCAGCGGGGACTTCGAGATCGTTGGTCAGGCATTTGATCAGGGCGACGGATTTTTTGCGGAGATAGCCAGCCAGGAGAAATTCATCCAGGCCGTCGGGCAATGGCGCGGTGGCGGCAAAGGTGAAAACGGGATCGCCGCCGAGAAAAATGCTGACCGGCATGCGCTGGCCGGTTTCGTAATAGCGGCGGCCATGGCGGGCGGCGACTTTGTGGAGTTGCCAATGCATCCCTGTGGTTTGGCCGTCGAAGACCTGCATCCGATACATGCCGACGTTGCGCTCGCCGGTATCCGGGTCCTGGGTCACGACGCAAGGCAGCGTGATAAAACGCCCGGCATCGAGCGGCCAGCATTTGAGGATGGGCAGGGTGGCGAGGCCGGGAGGGTTCAGCACGACTTCTTGACAAGCTGCCTTCGTGACGCGCTTAGGCTTGGCGTGACGAAGATCGAGGGCAACGCCGAGGAGCTTGATGGTTTCGCCAAAACTGGCCGGCGGCTTGGCTTTCATGAGCGCGCCAAGTTCGCGAGCCGCGTCGTCCACAGACTCGACGCCAAGGCTCATGGCCATGCGATGCTCGGAGCCGTAGGCATTGATGACGAGCGGGAAAGGGGAGGCCGTTCCGTTAATGGTTGGATTTTCGATAAGGAGAGCTTTGCCGCCGCGCGGCGATTTCATTTCGCGGTCAGCCAGCTCGGTGATTTCCAATTCCGTGGCGATGGGCTGGGAGATGCGTTTGAGTTCGCCCGCCTTTTCCAGCTCCCCGACAAACTCGCGAAAGGACTCGTAAGCCATAGGCGCCGACTCTAGGAGATCGTCGGCGGAAGTTCAAAGTTATTGCGGATGCAAAGGCGAATTTTCCTTTTGCTTATCGCCGCGAGACGTCATTTTTCAAGCAAAAGTGCATCTTGTCTGGCCGCAAAGAATTAGCTATTGTGAAACCTATGATAGAGTCAACTGCCGCAAATATGGCGCAGCATTTCACTGAACTTCTGGCCAAAGTTCAGCGCGGCGAGACTATCCGAATCCGTGATCAGGGACGAATGGTCGCCCGTCTGGTGCCGGATTGTGAATTTATGCCTGGACCACAGGCAGCGGAGTTATTCAGGGGACATCGCCCAGACGCCGACGCCGCCAATTCCATAGCCAGCGAACTCAGGAGCCTCGGTCAGGAATCAGAAAATGCCTTGGATCATTGACACGGATATTTTCATCGAGGGCGAACGCGGCAACGTTGCATTCCTCGGCTGGCTTCAGAACGCCGATGGAGTAGCGACAGCCGATGTTGTTCGGGGCGAATTTCTGGTTGGCGTCCATGCGGTGGCGGACGCGGCCATCCGTCATAGAGGCGTTCAGTTCTATTCGGAACGGATAACCGGTTTACCATCCTTTTCTTCCGAACCGGCAGATTATGCCAAAGCCGCCGCGCTGGCTGGAGATGCGCGGCGCAATGCCCAAGGCAAGCCCGGGCTGATAGATGGTTTGATTGCTGCCATCGCGATTCGAACCGGCGCGACGGTAGCCACGCAGAACACCAAAGACTTTGACGCAATGGGATGTCCCTGCGCAAACCCGCTTTCGAAAAATCTCGATTGAAGAAAGTTGCTGGCTTCAGGAGCGAAGTGGAATCGTCTCCAGTTTTCCAACCACAAACCACATCGCAGCGGCGGCCAGGATGACCATGCAACTTCCCACCAGCAGGGGAAGCTGAAAACTGCCGGTGCTCTTCACGAGGAATCCTGTCACTGTCGGGGCCAGAACGCCGGCCAGCGCCCCGGCGGTATTCATGATGCCAGCCAGCGAACCTGCCGCTGATCGCGGGGCGACATCCGCGCAGGTTGTCCAAAGGATTGACGTCGCGACAGATTCACAGGCCACTGAAAGCGTCAGAAGCCATACTGCGGTCATCGCGTCATGCACATAGCCGGCGGCGACCACGGAGGCAGCCAGCAAGTGCATGACAATAATAATGCTCTTGCGGGAAAGCGTAACGGTCATGCCGCGCTGAATGAGCCGGTCCGAGACCCAGCCAGCCAGGGGTTGGGCAATAAATCCGGCTATCCAGGGCAGCGACGCATACCACCCCATTTTTATAATCGAGAATCCTCGGCCCAGAACCAAATACCCCGGCAACCACGTCACAAAAAGATAAAACAAGTAATCTTGAAAAAACTTGCACAAAACCAGTCCGACTACGGTGCGGTTTCGTAAAAGCAGCAGCCAAGGAACTTTCGCCGGGACGGATTCGCGATCACTCTTCGCCGGCAACGGTCCGGGCGTCGTCCCCGTGTTTTCCGTATATGTAAAATACCAGAGCGCCACCCAGGCCAAGCTACCCAAACCGGTTGCGAAAAAGGCAAAGCGCCAGCCCCATCCCTCCATCAACCACGCGATCAGAATCGGCGTGACCGCGAAACCCAGTCGCAAACCGGACGTGTAGCAACCGACCGCCATCCCCCGTTCCTGTGGTTGAAAACTATTATTGACTATCTTGGCATTGACCGGAAAACTGGCCGATTCGCCCACGCCCACCCCGACGCGGGCCAGAACCAGATGCGAGAAATTCCGGGCCAATCCGGTGCCCGCCGAGCAGACCGACCACAAAGCCGCCGCCCAACCCAAAGTTCGCTTGGCGCC
>DASRLE010000217.1:0-4816 GCA_035648615.1 Saccharimonadales bacterium (SeqCode)
TGGTAGATTTGCTCGAAGCCGAGCGCACCGACAACGCCGTGCGCATGGCCCACGCCCAAGCCATGTCCGATACGGCCAGCGCGGTGGCGGACGTCGCCGCCGCCCAGACTGTTGTGTCCGAAATGGAATTAGAGGCCCGGAAATGAAAACTATGAAAGTCCTGCTTTGTTTTTTGCTGGGTGTCGCGGCGGGTTGCTCACCCAAGCCGGCGCCATACCCCGCGCCGCCTGCTCCCGCCGTCGAGGGGGATAGCGTCACTTTCGCCACCAACGCGCCGCAGCTTGCCTCGCTTACCGTTGAAGCCGCCCAACCGCGCCAATTCGCCGTCACCCATTTGACCGGTCGCCTCTACTGGAACGACGATGCCACCGTGCGCATTTTCACGCCGGTGGCGGGACGCGTCCTCTCCACCAAGGTCGATATTGGCGATCCAGTTTCCATTGGCGCGCCGCTGGCCTTGATTGATTCGCCGGATTTCGCCCAGGCCCGCGCCGATGCCCTGACCTCGGACGGCAATCTCGGTTCCGCGCAAAAGGCTTACGAGCGTTCCAAGCTGCTCCTGGCCCATGGCGCAGCCGCGCAGAAGGACGTGGACTTCGCGCAAGCTGCCTTCATCGCCGCCCAAGCCGAGCATGACCGCGCGGAAGCCCGCCTGGCCAATTATGGCGGGAGCGATCATAGCACGAATACTGCCTATGTCCTGCGCAGTCCATTGGCTGGCGTGCTGGTGGACAAAAATATCAATCCCGGCCAGGAAGTCCGGCCCGACCAAATGCTGGCCAACATGCCCGCCTTGACCGCGCCGCTTTTCGTGGTCAGCGATCCCACCCATCTCTGGTTGCAGATTGATGTGCCGGAATCTGACCTCTCGCTTCTCGAACCTAAAGAGCGCCTGCGAATTTACACTCCGGCCTTTCCGGATAAAATGTTTGACGGAACGGTCTCGCGCATCGGGGATACTTTCGATCCCAGCACCCGCACCGTCAAAGTGCGCGGCGAAGTGGATAATCCGCAAAACCTGCTCAAGGCGGAAATGTATGTGACAGTCGATGTGGTGGAAAATCCCGGCCAAACGCAAAAGGCGGTCGAAATTTCCGCCAAGGCGACTTTCATGAAAGGCAATAATTACTATCTTTTTGTGGAAGAATCCCCCGGCCATTTCGTGCGCCGCCAAGTCACTCTCGGCTTGGAAAAAGATGGCAAAGTGCCGGTTTTCGCCGGCGTGAGTCCCGGCCAGCGAGTGGTCACGGAAGGATGCCTTCTCTTGGAAGCCTTGGTCGATCCCACCTCATGATCAGCAAACTTACCTCCGCCGTCTTGCGTCATCGCGCCATCGTGGTGGTGCTGTTGCTCGTCTGGCTTTTTGCGGGGGCCAATGCCTTTCGCGAATTGCCCGTCGAGGCCTATCCCGATGTGACGAACGTGTCGGTGCAGATCATTACTCTTTTTCCCGGCCGCGCCGCCGAGGAGGTCGAACGCCTCGTCACCGTGCCGATTGAAAGCGCGATGAACGGCATCCCGCAACGCGTCTCGATGCGTTCCATTTCGCTTTTCGGTTTGTCGCAGATCACGCTCGTTTTCGAGGACAACGCGCGCAACGAAGTCATCCGCAACCTGGCCAGCCAGCTTCTGGGCACGGTGACCTTGCCGACCGGCGCGCAGGCCAGCCTTTCGCCGGACGCCACGCCCATCGGCGAAGTCTATCGTTACACCCTGCGGGCCGTGGACGGTTTTCCGCCCGAGGAAGTGCGGGCTTTGGAGGATTGGGTTGTCGAGAAGAAATTTCGTTCGGTCCCAGGCGTGGTGGACGTCAATCCCTTCGGCGGCTTGACCAAGCAATACCAAGTGCTGGTCGATCCCATCAAACTAAAGTCTTACGGGCTGTCCCTGCAGCAGGTTTTCACCGCCTTGCAAAACGGCAACGCCAACGCCGGCGGCTCCTATGTCGAGCACGGTTCGGAACTTTACGTCGTGCGCGGTTTGGGGTTGGTGCGCGATGTCAGTGACATTGCCTCGATCGCCGTCGATACGCGCAACGGCACGCCCATTCGCATCGGAAACCTCGGCAGGGTTGTCATCGGCCACGCCGTGCGGTTGGGCCGCGTCGGCAAAACCGAAGCGTCCGACGGCAAAATCTTGCGCGATGAGGATGACGTGGCCGAAGGCATCGTCGTCATGCGGCGCGGTGAAAACCCCATGGAAGTCTGCCGGCGCATCGAAAAAATGGCAGCCCAAATCAACGAACGCTACCTTCCACCCGGCGTCAAATTGGTCACCTACTACGACCGCACCGGCTTGACCGATCGCACTCTGCACACCGTGCGCGAAAACATGATCGAAGGCATTGCGCTGGTCTTGCTGGTCTTGATCCTCTTTCTCGGCTTGGGTAATTATCGTTCCGCCCTGGTCGTGGCGCTGGCCGTTCCGGTCTCGCTGCTTGGGGCGTTCCTCCTGCTCGATCTGCGCGGCATTCCGGCCAATTTAATTTCCATGGGCGCGATTGATTTCGGAATCATCGTCGATTCCGCCGTGGTGGTGATGGAGAATCTGTTGCGCATCCTTGAAGAGCGCCGCGGCAAAATCCATTCCCTGACCGCCGTCATTATCGAAGCGGCCACCGAGATGGGGCGTCCGATTATTTTTTCCAAAATCATCCTGCTCACCGCCTTTATTCCTCTTTACACCATGCAGCGGGTCGAGGGCCGGATTTTCCGGCCGATGGCGCTGACCCTGACGTTCGCGCTCATCGCGGGCACCATCTTTGCCATTGTGGTCGTGCCCGCGCTGGCCAGCCTGGTGGTGCGCGGAAAAATCGCCACCCAGGAATCGTGGCTGGTGCGCGGGTTATTGCGCATCTACCGTCCCGCGCTCAATTTTGCCATGACTACTCCTGTCGTCATTTACATTGCGACGGCCCTCCTTCTTGTCGCGGGAGGAGTGACCTTCGCCCTGGTCGGCAGTGAATTTTTGCCAAAACTGGACGAAGGCGATCTTTGGGTGCGCACCTTCGCCCCGCAATCCATCTCTCCTTCTGAATCGGCCAAAATAACGCAAAACGTGCGCCGCCGCCTGGCCTCCTTTCCCGAGGTCCGCTACGTCATCAGCCAACTCGGACGCCCCGACGACGGCACCGACATCAACGGCTGGGACGTGACTGAATACAGCGTTGGCCTGCTCCCGCGCGAAAAATGGAAAACCGCCCATACCCGCGAAGAATTGTGCGACGCCATGGCGCGCAATCTCAAGGACATCCCTGGTATTGACACTCAATTCAGCCAATACATTGAAGACAACGTCAACGAAGCCGTCTCCGGCGTAAAAAGCGAATTGGCCCTCAAACTCTACGGCGACGACCCGGACAAATTGCAAACCAACGCCGATCAAATTGTTGACATCGTGAAGACCGTCAAGGGCGCCACGGACGTCGGCACCGACCTCTTGCTTGGCCAGCCGCAGATCCAAATTTCCATTGATCGCGCCGCCATCTCGCGTTATGGCCTGGCGGTATCCGACCTGCAAACGCTCATCGCCACCGCCGTCGGGGGCCAGGCGGCGACGCAGGTTTTGCAAGGCGAACGGACCTTCGATCTCGTCGTCAAGCTCGACCCGAAATACGCCGCCGATTTGGAATCCATCCGCAACATTCCCGTTTCCGGTTCCAACGGCGAACGCCTGACCCTGGGCGATGTGGCGCGCGTCGAAGTGAAATCCGGCCTGGCCCGAATCGAGCGCGAAGAAAACGAGCGCCGCACCGCCATCAAACTTTCCGTGCGCGACCGCGATCTCGGCTCCCTCGTCGGCGAGGCGCAACGAAAAGTCGAAGCCAAGGTCCACCTGCCCACCGGTTATCGACTGGAATGGACCGGCTCCTTCGAGAACGAACAGCGCGCCGAAAAACGCCTGGCGGTCATCATTCCCCTGACCATCATGGCCATCTTCTTCCTGCTCTTTATCGCCTTCGATTCCGGCAAACTCGCCACCTTAATCCTCTTGACAATCCCTTGCGCCGCCGCCGGCGGCCTTCTCGCGCTGCCGGTGGCCGGCCTCAACCTCTCCGTCGCGGCGCTGGTCGGATTTGTGGCCGTATTTGGCGTCTCGATTCAAAACAGCGTCATCCTTGTCACCCGCATCCGCGAACTGCGCCGCGAAGGGCACGATCGCGTCACCGCCATTAAAGAAGGCGCGTCCTCCCGGGTGCGTCCGATGGTGATGACCGCCTTGATGGCCATGCTGGGATTGCTGCCGATGGCCATTTCCACCGGTGTAGGCGCCGAAACCGCCCGTCCCTTTGCCGTGGTCATTATTGGCGGCCTCCTTTCCGGCACTATCCTGACCTTGTTTATCTTGCCGCTGCTCTATCCTTTCTTTGAATCGAAGCGCGAGGATAAAATTTCCCGCGCCGTCCATCAAGTGATCCACCCGGGCGAAACCCCCGGCCCCGCTCCCGCCTGAGCAAAGTTGCGACCCATCCAAATCGTATTGACTTTAGGAAGTTCTTCGCCCAGCCTGCCCGCATGTTCGTCCGCGCTGGCAAAGTCTTTGTTGTTGTCGCCTTGGTGGCGATGCTCGGCGCGCATTGGACGGTTTTGCAAATGGCGGCATGGACGACCATGCTGGCGGACAACCTTCAATCCGCTTCTTTCCATGAAGCCCTGGTGAAAACGTTCGACGGCCAGCATCCTTGCAAATTTTGCCAAGCCATCGCCGCCGGGAAAAAATCGGAGCAAAAAAAAGAAGCCGCCGCGCCCATCCAGAAACTTGAATTTCTGATGGCCGAGGGAAACATTGTTTTGATTGCACCGTCGCTCTTTCAGGT
>DASRLE010000218.1:0-4788 GCA_035648615.1 Saccharimonadales bacterium (SeqCode)
GTGCCAGTCAAGTATTTTTCCACAACGGAGGGATGCAGGCCGACGGCCTCGAAAATTTGCGCGCCGCGATAGCTTTGAATGGTCGATATGCCCATTTTGGAAATGACCTTGACCACTCCTTTGACGCCGGCTTTGACGAAATTTTTGCAGGCCTGCTTGTGGGTGATATTGACCAGCAGCTTTTGCCGAATCATGTCCTCCAGCGTTTCAAAGGCCAGATACGGATTGATCGCGCCCGCCCCGTAACCGATCAGAAGCGAGAAATGATGCACTTCGCGCGGTTCGCCGGATTCCAAAACCAAGCCGACACGGGTGCGCGTGCCTTCGCGAATCAAATGATGATGCACCCCTGCCACAGCCAGCAGGGCAGGGATGGGCGCCATTTCCTGGTCCACGCCGCGATCAGATAGGATTAGAATATTCGCCCCCGCCTCCACGGCAGTGGTAGCCCGTCCGCATAAATCCTCCATTGCCTTCTCCAAGCCGGCTTCGCCGCTGCCGGCCTTGAACAGAATCGGCATCGTGACCGATTTGAAGCCCGCTTGATTGATATATTTCAGGCGGCCAAATTCCTCATTGGTCAGGATGGGCGATTTCAGCTCGATGAGATTGCAACTCATCGGTTTTGGTTTGAGGAGATTGCGCTCCGAGCCAATGGTCGTTTCGGCGGAAGTGACCAGTTCTTCGCGCAGGCAATCGATCGGCGGATTAGTGACTTGGGCGAACAGTTGCTGAAAGTAACTGTAGAGCAATTGCGATTTGTTGGATAAAACGGCCAGGGGCGTATCGCAACCCATCGAACCGACGGCCTCGACCCCATCGCGGGCCATCGGCGCCATGATGATGCGCAAGTCCTCGAAGGTGTAACCGAAGGCTTGCTGCCGTTGCAGTATGGTGTGAGGGGTGGCCTCGGGAACGTAGCTTGATTCCGCCACCGTTTCCAATTCGAGCATGTGACGGTTGAGCCAGTCGCGATAAGGCTGCTCGGTGGCGATCTGGCGTTTGATTTCGTCGTCCGACACAATGCGGCCTTCTTCGGTATCGACCAGGAACATGCGGCCGGGTTGGAGGCGGCCTTTTAACAGAATGCGATCCGCCGGCACATCCAGCACTCCCACTTCCGAGGCCATGATGACCATGTCGTCTTTCGTCACGTAATAACGGGAAGGGCGCAGGCCATTGCGATCCAGCACCGCGCCGATTTTTTTGCCGTCGGTAAAAGCAATCGAAGCCGGGCCGTCCCACGGTTCCATCAGGCAACTGTGATATTCGTAGAAGGCCTTTTTCTCGTCGGTCATCGTGGCATGGTTAGTCCACGGTTCCGGGATCATCATCATGATGGCGTGCGGCAGCGAGCGGCCCGCCAGGACGAGAAGTTCGAGGCAATTGTCAAACATCGCGGAGTCGCTGCCATCGGTATTGATGATGGGCAGGAGCTTCTTCATGTCCTCGCCGAACAAGTCGCTTTGGAACATGGACTGCCGGGCGTGCATCCAGTTCACATTGCCGCGCAAGGTGTTTATTTCGCCGTTGTGGGCGATGAAACGATAAGGATGGGCGCGTTCCCAGGTGGGAAACGTATTGGTGCTGAAGCGGGAATGCACCAGGGCCAGCGCGCTTTCCATCGCGGGGTTTTTCAGGTCGGGAAAAAATTCATCCATCTGCTCGGTCAGGAGCATTCCCTTGTAAAGAAGAGTGCGGCAGGAAAGGCTGGAAACGTAGAACGAATGCCCGCCGCTGACTCCGCCGTAGCGGATGGCGCGCTCGCACCGTTTGCGAATGACATAAAGTTTGCGCTCGAAAGCCATCTCGTCTTCGAGCTTGGGATTGCGGCGGATGAAGGCCTGCTGCACGAAAGGTTCGGTCGAGCGCGCGGTCTCCCCGAGCGAAGAGTTGTTGGTCGGCACCGTGCGCCAGCCGAGAAACTTCTGGCCTTCCTCGACCACGATGTTCTCGAACATTTTTTCGCAGGTGCGGCGATCGTTGGGATCGCGCGGCAGAAAGACCATGCCCACGCCGTAATCGCCCAGCGGCGGCAGCTTTATTTTGTCCTTGCGCGAAACCTCTTTGAAAAAGCTGTGCGGCATTTGCAGGAGAATTCCCGCGCCGTCCCCGGTATTGGCCTCGCAACCACAAGCGCCGCGATGGTTGAGGTTGATCAAAACCGTCAGCGCGTCGCGAATGATTTTATGCGACTTTTTGCCTTTAATATTGACCACAAATCCCACCCCGCAGGAATCGTGTTCAAACTGCGGGTCGTAGAGACCCTGCTTCGGGGGCAGGCCATTGGGCGCTGTCGGATTTGTATTTTTGTCTCGCATTTCGCTCGCCATCTTACTCTTTTCTAAAATTTTGCTATTCTTTACGAAAATGGGGCGCGGTTGCAACTGTTGATTGAATATTTTTTTGGGGACGGGGAAGTCTCAGCTTTAAGATAAGTGACTGAGAGGGGAGAGCAGGTCCTGCCGTCGGTAATCCAGAAATTAGTTTAACCACCGGCTGTCGGTCAAACGAAGTCACTTGCGTAGGAAACGGGCATCGTCGCGATTAAATTGCAGCGCCTCTTTTAAGGCGGAGCGCAAGTTTTTCTGAAGCTCGGCGCGAGTTTTGCCCTGGCAATTGACGCCGGGAATCTCCTCAACCCAACCAATCCACCAGCCGCCGTCCTGTTTGACTATTGCCGTAAAATGACGATTCATGTTTTAGAAGCAATTCTGTTCCATGGAGAGTGCGGCAAAATGCGGCTGAAATCAAAGCGGAAAAATTGAAACGGCGAAGTTCCAGTCCTAATCAATCAGCCGTTTGGTCAGGTCTCCGTAGGCGTCGATGCGGCGGTCGCGCAGGAAGGGCCAGTGGGTGCGGGTGAGATCGACTTGCTCGAAGTCCACTGAGGCCAGCAAAATTTCTTCCTGATCGACGCTGGCTTTGGCCAGGATTTGGCCCGATGGCCCCGCCACAAAACTCTGGCCCCAGAATTCTATGCCGTCGCCGCCCGCCGGCTTTTCCAACCCAATGCGGTTGGCCACCGCCACGTAGCAGCCGTTGGCCACGGCGTGGCTGCGCTGGATGAGTTCCCAGGCGGAATGTTGATTGACACCGTGCTGCGCCTTCTCGGATGGATGCCAGCCAATGGCCGTCGGATAAAATAAAATGCCCGCGCCCCGCAACGCCGTCAGGCGGGCCGCTTCGGGGTACCATTGGTCCCAACAGATGCAGACGCCAATTTTCCCCCGGCGGGTGGGCCACGCGCGGAAACCGAGATCGCCCGGCGTAAAGTAGAATTTCTCGTAGAAGAGCGGGTCGTCCGGGATGTGCATCTTCCGGTAAAGCCCCAGCAATTGGCCGTCGGAATCAATGACCACGGCGGTATTGTGGTAGAGGCCGGCCGCGCGTTTCTCGAAAAGGGAGGCGATGATGACTGCCTTGTGGCGGCGGGCCAATTGTTGCAGGGCCTTGCTATGCGCGCCCGGGATTGGCTCCGCCAGTTTGAAATAATCGTGGTTTTCGCTTTGGCAAAAATATTCCGAGCAAAACAATTCCTGGGTGCAAATGATTTGCGCTCCCCGCCGCGCGGCTTCGGTGATGCGTTGGGAGGCGCGGGCGAAATTTTCCGCGGGATCAGGCGAGCAGCGGGCTTGGATCAACCCCAGGACGACCGGCCCGGGCTTTTTTTTGGAATTCCTGGTCTTCAACTGAGGCGGGCCGCGGGAAGGACGGGCCGTTCCATGACGGTCGTTTGCCCTTTGTCGTCGCCGGCGGCGGTGCTTTGCCCGAAGAGTTCGCGGATAAACTTGCCCAGGGTTTCGTTGGTCGGACCGTAGCCCTTGTGGTAAATAAAATACTCCAGATCGTAGAGCAATTCATCCGCCGTGGCATAGCGGCGCGAAAGATCGCGCGAGAGCGTGCGATGCAGGATTTCGTTCAGGCGTTCGTCGATGCGCGACGTGATCTGGCAGTAATTCGGCAGCGGCAGGGTCAGGATGCGGTCGCGCGATTCTTCGATCGAAGCGCCCTTGAAAATATTGTAACCGAGCAAAAGATTGCCCAGCACAACCCCGGTGGAAAAAATATCGGAGCGTTTGTCGGTGATCTGAAAATCCGCCTGCTCGGGGCTCATGTAATCAGCTTTGCCGGCCACGACTTCGCCTTCATTGTCCTGCAGAAATCCGCGCGCTTTGGCGATGCCGAAATCGGTCAGCTTCACGTCGCCGGCAAAGGCGAGCATGATATTCTTGAAACTGACATCGCGATGGACGATGCCCAAAGTCTTGCCCGTCTCATCGGTCTTGGCATGGGCGTAGGAGAGGCCGCGCGCCACCCGGCTGGTGATGAACACCGCCAATTCGACCGGCAGAATGCGGTTTTTGTCGGCCAGTTGATGGGCGAACTGCTCGAGGTTCACGCCGTGGATCAACTCCATGCAAATAAAATAAAGGCCGCGCGCTTCGCCCAGGTGATAGGTCTGCACGATATTGGTGTGAATCAAATCCGCGACCAATCTCGCCTCGCCGACAAAATTTTCGATGAACTGTTTTTGGTTGGCGTAATTCTGGCGGATGACTTTTATGGCCACGCGCTTGACGAAGCTGCGCGCGCCGTGTTGTTCGGCCTCATAAACGACCCCCATGCCGCCCTCGAAAATCTTGCGGACGATTTCATAGCGGAACTCGTTTTGTATCGTAAACAGCGCTGCCACAAAACCATGTTGTAAGATTGTGTGGGCAAGTCAAGCCTCCGCTGAAAAAAGTCCAGAGAAAAATGCCGGCCTGATTTTGGAGGGCCATTTTC
>DASRLE010000219.1:0-3038 GCA_035648615.1 Saccharimonadales bacterium (SeqCode)
TATTTTCAAAACACGCTTTAATTATCGTCCAGCAATTTGGCGCGCCGCATGACGGTTTGTCCGGAGACATCGCGGGCGGGAAGTTTTTTCATGAGGCGCCGGGCTTCGCCGATGACGTAATCCCACTGCAAGGCGGGACCCGGGTCCACTTTATTGGTCTGGATATGATAATGGCCCAGCACGCCTTCATACTGGTTAAGCTCGGCGGCCGGCAGCTTGTGAGTCATCAGACGCCCATCGGCTTCGCGCGGGTAATCGCAGGTGATTTTAGGGAAGATGGTGCAAAGGGTGGCGGTCAGTTTGGCCAGCGCCTTGTATTGCTCCTTCGTAAAATCATATTGATGCAGCATACGGCCCTGCACTTCGCCCATGATCATTTCCCGCCGCGCGGGACGGCCTTCAAAATGCGGCGTGCGCAGTGGATTCGGCCCGTAAGAATCGGGGATGGTAATAATCGTGCGTCCGCTCGGATCGGTCTTATACCACTTGGCCAGGGGATCTTTTTCTTTTTTGCCGTAGGAGCCCATGTTGGCAATTTCGATGCCGACCGAGCGATTGTTGGCGATGGTCGCGTGGCGGGCCCGCTCCTTCAAGTCAAGGGTCTGGTAAATGGTGCCGTCCAAGTCAAGCATAAAATGGACGCTCAGGTCGCGGTTGTCCTGGAGAACCCTGAAACAGGTCCGGGAAAGGCCAGCCACGTCGAAATGAAGCACAAATTGATCCACGTTGGATTGGAGGGTAGGCAAATCCCAGCCGCCGCCGCGGATGCGTTCGATTTCGTTGGTCGTCAAATGCGCGTCGCGAATGCTGTAGCGGTTGGGGGTTTTCGGGCTGTCAAGATGAGGCTCGGACGAGGCCCAGTCCGCCTGGTCATAAGGCACAAAACGGCGCTCGACCCGGTAGGCGTCATAGCCGCCCGGATCCATCCACAGCACCACACGCGAGCCAGTGTGGAAAAACTGTCCGGCCACCACGATTTCGTCGCCCTTGCGTTTTTCGTGTTGACCCTGAGGATGAGTCAGGCAGCCGCAAAAAACCATGGCCGCAAAGGCAAAAAGGAACGGCCATTTACCGCCTCGTGAGAAAAAGTCGCAACCAAATGACATCGCTCCATTTGCGGCTGAAACGAGATCAAGGTCAAGAAAACTCTCGGTCGGGGGCAGATTTGGCTTGTTTCCGGGTAAAAGCGGAACTGACATTCCGCACTCCAAGACGCTGCGCGCGCACTGCCGCCGCCGAAGAACCGGCAGGTTTTGGACTGCGTGCGCGCCAGCGCCGCTTTCCACTGGCGACCGTCCTCTCCAAGTTTCGCCGGTCGAAAAATACGCTTTGACAATCGTTTTTGCTTCCCGCCAAGATTCTTTTTTTCACCTGTTGCTTATCAAATGCTATGAAACAAGTATTCTTGACAGCGGTTTTTGTTCTCGGCGCGGTGGTTTGTTCTCAAACGGGCCGGGCCGGGGATGACGCGCCCGCCGGCGGCTTGAGCGCGAGCATGCAAAATATTGACCGGCTTTATAATGTGCAGTCGCGCTCGATCAGCCCGGAAAGCTTCACGGGCGAAAAGGGAAAGGCCGGCATGGCCACCGAAGGGACCGGCAAAGGCGCGTCGCGGGAATTGGGCCAGGGCTGGAAGGTGTCGCCGTCCATCCGTATCAATTCCAAACGAACGGTGACTTTGGCCGAGATTACGGGGCCGGGGAGTATTCGCAGCATCTGGATGACGCCGACGGGCAATTGGCGCTGGTCGATTCTGCGGTTTTATTGGGACGATGAAACCGAGCCTTCGGTGGAAGTGCCGGTCGCCGATTTTTTTGCCAGCGGTTGGGCGAAGTGGGACCGCTGCCCGCTGATTGATTCCGCGCCCATCGCGGTTAATCCGCGTTGCGGATTCAATTGTTACTGGCCAATGCCGTTCCAAAAAAAATGCAAAATTACGATGGAGAATATCGACGACGCCAACATGGTGTTGTATTACCAGATCAATTATGCGCTGGCCGAGGTTCCGACGAATGCCGCCTATTTCCACGCCCAGTTTCGGCGGGAGAATCCATTGAAGGTCAAAGGCACTTACACCATTTTGGACGGCGTGGAAGGGAATGGCCAATACGTCGGCACCTACCTGGCCTACGGCACGCATCACACCGGTTGGTGGGGGGAGGGCGAGGTGAAGTTTTACATCGATGGCGACCAGGCCTTTCCCACCATTTGCGGCACGGGGACCGAGGATTATTTTTGCGGCGCCTACGACTTTGAGGGCAAAGGGGCCGATGGCAAGACGGGCTACACCGAGTTCACCCATGCCTATAGCGGGCTGCCGCAGGTCATCCGGCCGGACGGTCTTTACGAATCGCAACAGCGCTTCAGCTTGTATCGCTGGCATATTCCCGACCCGGTCCGCTTCGAGCATGAGCTCAAGGTCACCCTGCAAGATTTGGGCTGGCAATCGGGCGGACGCTACCTTCCTTTGCAGGACGACATGGCGACGGTCGCTTTCTGGTATCAAACCGAGCCGCACAAAAAATTCCCGCCGTTTCCCAGCCGCGACGAATTGGAGTGACATTGAAAAATATGAAGCTTTCGTTTTTCCTCTTGACGCTTTCGGCGATGACGGCGCTGGCCCAGCTCAATCCGGGCGATCCTCTCAGCGGTTTGGAAAAGCTCAAGGATTTCGAGACTAAACGCGCCTCGTCCTCCGATCCGGATTGGCGCAACGGCAACGCCGATTCCCGCCCCATCAAGCCGGGCGGGACATTGACCTTGGCCGAGTTGGAAGGGCCGGGCCAGATCGTTCATTTCTGGTGTACCATCGCCGACTCGGACCCTTACTATTCCCGGATGCTGACCTTGCGGATTTATTGGGACGGCGAGGAACATCCCAGCGTCGAGTGCCCCATCGGCGATTTTTTTGGGATGGGCCATGGCGTGGACAAGGCGTTTACCTCATTGCCGGTGCGGGTCACTTCGGACGGGCGGGGGCGGAATTGTTATTGGCCGATGCCCTTTGCCAAGTCGGCGCGGGTGGTGGTGAGCAATGA
>DASRLE010000220.1:0-2231 GCA_035648615.1 Saccharimonadales bacterium (SeqCode)
AAATAACTCTGTTCGTCCCGGACAATTTTGGCGACGTGAGCAATGAACTGTGCTTTCTGGGCTCCGTGAAGAAGCATCTTCAAAGGCGCTGTTCCCCCGCTGGCATGCTGGTCGAGAAATTGGGCGGGAGGCGTGGCGTTGTCCGCGTCCCAGATGGCTGAGAGCGAACTGGCCAGGAACTGATCGGTGAAGCCGAAGACATGGCGGGCGGCCTGATTGGCCCGGCAAATCCGGCCATTTTCCTCCAGCAACAGCGCGGGCCAAGCCGCTTTTTCGAGGACAAAGTCCGTCTCGCGTCTCATTCGATCACTGAATTTACGCCATTTGAGAGCTTTCTCAAATCAATTTGAACTTTGTGATTCTATTCTGCCCGCGCAGTGGATAGGCTTGACACATGGAAATTGCGCCGCCGCCCCGCCCGTCCACCGCCGCCCCGGCTCCCATCGAAGTGGACGCATTGACGAAGCTGTATGGCGATTTCCCGGCGGTGACAGATTTGTCCTTTGCGGTGCGACCGGGCGAAGTCATCGGGTTGGTAGGCCCGAACGGAGCGGGGAAGACGACGACCCTGCGCTGTCTGGCCGGAATCATTCCGGCGACCCGCGGCTGGGTGCGGATCTGCGGCTTCGACCTGGCCAGCCATCCCATCGAGGCCAAGCAACGGCTCGCTTTTTTTTCCGACGAACCGCGCTTGTTCGATTATTTGACCGTGGCGCAGCATCTCACTTTCACGGCGCGGATTTATAAAGTGGCCAACTACGAGGCGGTCGGTCGCGAATTGCTGGAGGAGTTGGAGATCGCCGACAAGGTGAACAAGCTGCCCGGGGAATTATCGCGCGGCATGAAGCAAAAGCTGGCCATCGCCTGCGGCTTGCTGCACGCGCCGCAAGTGATTTTTTTTGACGAACCGCTGACCGGCCTCGACCCGCTCGGCATCCGGCGCATGAAAGATTCGATCCTGAAACGAAGCAAGGCGGGCGCGGCCATTTTGATCAGTTCGCATTTGCTGCATTTGCTGGAAGAGGTTTGTTCGCACGTTTTGATTTTAAAAAACGGACGCAAGATCATCGACGGCACCCTGGGAGAAGTGCGCCAGAGGTTTTCCGAGCAATCCGGCGATGCCAGCCTGGAGGAAATTTTCTTTCGCGCCACCGCCGAAACCAAGAGCACGCCATGATGGGGGCGCTTTTTTATTATCTGCGGCACTCGTTGCAAAATCGGCTGGTCTCGCGCATCCGCCGTTTGCAGCAGCCCAAGTACCTGGCGGGCGCCATCGTGGGCGGATTTTATTTTTACTCCTATATCTTTCGCGCCTTTCGCCACGGCCGGACGCCCATGCTGGCTTCGCCGGAAAATCAGGAGATGGCCAAAAGCCTGGGTGCGCTGGCCTTGTTGATCATGGCGGCGCTGGGTTGGATTCTCCCCAGTTCGCGCGCCGCGCTCTCCTTTACGGAAGCCGAGGTGGCCTTTCTTTTCCCAGCGCCCATTGGACGAAAGACGCTGATTCATTTCAAGCTCCTGCGTTCGCAGATTACGATTTTATTCAGCGCGTTCTTTATGACCATCATCGGACGTTCCTGGGGGACGGGCAACTTTGGCATTCGCCTGGTGGGGTGGTGGGTGGCATTTGCGGCGCTCAATTTGCATTTGATGGGAGCATCATTCGTCTTGACGCGGCTGATGGATCGCGGCTTGTCCAATTGGTTGAGGCGCATCATTTTTTTGGCGACGGCAGGAGTTGTCGCGGGTGGAGCGCTGCTTTGGGCGTATTACGCCGCGCCGCGGCCGCCCGATTTGGCGACGATGAAAGACATCCATTGGATTTCATCTTATGCCACGCAGGTTTTGCACTCCGGGCCGCTGCCATATTTGCTTTATCCATTCCGCATGGTGGTCGCGCCTTATTTCGCGGCGAACCTGCAACAATTCATTGTGGCGCTGGGGCCGGCGTTGGGGATTTTGGCGTTGCATTATTGGTGGGTCATCCGCTCGGACGTGGCCTTCGAAGAGGCTTCGGTCGAGCTATCCCAAAAAACGGCCGACCGTGTTGCCGCTGTCCGGGCGGGCCACTGGTCGGGGAGGATGACTCCAAAGAAGGCGAAACGTCCGCCATTTTTATTGCTCCCGGCCGGATACCCGGCGGTGGCGTTGCTGTGGAAAAATCTGATTAGCGTGGGGAGTTTCGTCACGACGCGGTTTTGGCTGCTGCTGGTTTGGATTGCGGTGGTCGG
>DASRLE010000221.1:0-8179 GCA_035648615.1 Saccharimonadales bacterium (SeqCode)
AAATCCTTCTCCTGTTGGAGCCAGTTTCTTTGCATGGCTTTTGGCCAGCTCACCTTTCGGGAAAGTCTCCGCGATGTGGAAACCTGTTTGCGCTCGCGCCACGGGCAACTCTATCACCTGGGCATTCATGGCGAGGTTTCCTGCAGCGTCCTGGCCGACGCCAACCGCGAGCGTGACTGGCGCATCTACCATGATCTGGCTCAACTGCTCATCCGCCGCGCCCGCTCCCTTTACGCCAGCGACCCGATTGGAGCGGAACTCAACGAGACGGTTTATGCGCTGGATTCCATCACCATTGACCTGTGCCTGAACTTGTTTGCCTGGGCGCGCTTCCGCCGGGCCAATGCGGCGATCAAGCTGCATACGCTGTTGGATTTGCGCGGTTCCATCCCAGAAGCGTCGCCTGGGTGGCGCCGGTGGAAGGATCATTGTAACTAACGGTCGATTGTTGGACGCTACCGTAGGTTACAGTCCAGTAAGGCAGCGCACTTGCGGTAGTAACCTGTAAGGGTTGCGAAGGGCCCGCAGACACTGGATTTGCTTCCTCGAAATCAAGGTTTTGAAAAATGCCTTGAGCGTGGGCGGGATAAGAAAACCTCATTGCTAGAATTATGATCTGAACTTTTAGCGCCGTCACTTATATCGCCGATAGAATGCCAACATCAGCCCGCCGACTCCAGTCAAAAGAATTGAACTTGGCTCTGGGACGGCGGCGGTGGAAAAGGAAATATCATCAATGAGCCAATTGTTTAAGCCACCGCCTTCCAAGGCGGAAAATGTCAGTGGTTCGGTATCTCCAGCCCAAGCCGAAATATCAGCGCCATATAGGGTGTAGCTCACGCCGGTTCCTACGGCCTCAAATGGAATGTTCCGGCCGCCCACGGAGACTGCAAACGGACCGCTGCCGGCTTCCGCGTCGAAAAAGAGAGATTTGGTGGAGATGGGTATCAGGCCGGTTTGGCTTATCGAAGCCGCGGGAGCGGTAATGCCGCCTTGGAGAAGCACACTGTACCTACCGTCGATCGCGGCCAGCCGGTAACTACTACCTGGAGGCACGCCCATCGAACCGGGCGCTACGAGGACGACCCAGGTGGACCCCGTCGAAGGATCGTTATAAGTTATTTGCGTTTGTTGGACTGTACCGTAAGTAACCGTCCAGTAAGATAGTGCGCTTGCCTCAGTAACCTCATACGGATAGTATTGGCTCCCAAGGATAATGATTGGATTCGCCTGCTCAAAGTCAAGATTCTGAAACGTGCCCTGCGCCCGTACTGACATTACTACGAGAAGACCGGCCGATAACCTAGCAATTAGGTTTTCGATTTTCATAGCATCTTATCTCTTAACAAAAGGATCGCCAACAGCTTGAAAGTAAATCGCGGGGCCGCCCCATCCCTGAGATTGAGCAGCCAATGCCGTGATCGCGAAGATTTTTCCCATCGCTCAATCGCTGCGGTTTCAAGTTAGGCTGGCGCTCGCGGCGAGCCTCTTTGTCCTCGGCTACGCCAGAATCGGTGTTACTACTTGGCCTGCGACGTCTGTCAAGCGAAAGTCGCGGCCCTGGAAACGGTAGGTTAGGCGTTCGTGGTCGATGCCGAGGAGGCGCAGCATGGTGGCGTGGAGGTCGTGGACGTGGACGGGATTTTCGACGGCGGCGTAGCCTAGCTCGTCGGTCGCGCCGTGGGTCATGCCGCCTTTGATGCCGCCGCCGGCCATCCACATCGAGTAGCCTTTGATATGGTGGTCGCGTCCGTCGCCCTGGGCCATGGGGGTGCGCCCAAATTCGCCACCCCAAATGACCAGGGTGTCGTCCAACATGCCGCGTTGCTTTAAATCGGTGATGAGCGCGGCGGAGGCTTTGTCCACCAAGCCGGCGGTGGTGGTGACTCCGGCTTTGATGCCGCCGTGGTGGTCCCAGCCGCGATGGTAGAGTTGAATGAAGCGCACGCCGCGTTCGGCCAGGCGGCGGGCCAGCAGGCAATTGGCGGCGAAGGAGCCGTCGCCGCCCTTGGTCCCATACATGTCAAGTATATTTTGTGGCTCCTTCGAGATGTCCATCAGCCCCGGCACGCTGGATTGCATGCGAAAGGCCATTTCGTATTGACTGATGCGGGTGGTGATTTCGTCGTCGGGCGCGGCCCGCTCCAAAATTCCATTGAGTGAGTTGACGGTGTTGATGACCGATTTCTGGCTTTCCGCCGAGACGCCCTTGGGGCGGTTGACGTAGAGAACGGGATCGCCGGCGGAGTGAAACATGACCCCTTGAAAGCGGCTGGGCAAAAAGCCGCTGCTCCATTGGCGCGAGGCAATCGGCTGATCCTGGCCGCCGCCCTTGGAGACGAGCACGACGAAGCCGGGCAGGTCATCGCATTCGCTGCCCAAGCCGTAGAGCGACCATGAGCCCATGCTTGGGCGGCCCGAAAGAGCGGTGCCGGTATTGAGGAAAGCGTGGGCCGGGTCGTGGTTGATTTGTTCGGTGTGCATCGAACGAACGATGCAGATTTCGTCGGCGATGCTCGAGATGTGGGGCAGAATCGTGCTGATCTCCTGGCCCGATTTGCCGACTTTGGCGAAGGCAAATTGCGGGGCGAAGCAGTTCAGCTTCTGGCCTTGCAATTGCGCGATTTGCTGGCCGGCGGTGAAGGATTCCGGCATCGGCTTGCCGTTCAATTCGGCGAGCTTGGGTTTGTAATCCAGCGTTTCCAGATGCGAGGGGCCGCCCGCCATGCAGAGAAAGATGACGCGTTTGGCTTTGGGGGCGAAATGCAAGGGATGAATGATGCCGCGCCATTTCTGGTCCGGCGCGGCGGCGGCCAGCGCTTTGGCGGGATTGAGGAGTGAAGCCAGGGCCATCGCGCCGACGTTGGCGGCGGTTCGTCCCAGGAAGGTGCGGCGGGTCATGCGCAGCTTCATTTCGTCAAAAGTAATCATGGCAGGTCCTAATCTCGGGTGATGGTTTCGTGCAGGTTCAAAACGACGCGCGACACGGAAGTCCAGGCGGCCAGCTCCGGGACGTTCAAGTCCTTGGGCGCGGGCCGGTCGCCGTTGGTGAGAAGTTCCTTGGCTTCCACCACATTCGTCGCATAACGCTGGTATTCGCCGCGATAAAGCTGGGCCAGCAAATCGGCTTCTTCTTTGTTGGGTTTTCGATCGAGGGCGCGCATGAAGGTCCAGTTGATGCGGTCATCCACCTTGGGGCCGCCCTGGCGGACGACCTGTTCGGCCAGGCCGCGAGCCGCCTCGACGTAAGTCGGATCGTCGAGCAGGGCCAGGGCCTGGAGCGGAGTGTTCGAGGGGACGCGTTCGATGGTGCATTCCTCGCGGCTGGGGGCGTCAAAGGCCTGCAGGCTCGGCTGCAAGAAAGTGCGGCACCAATAAGTATAAAGCCCCCGGCGATATTGCGCATCGCCGTGGTCTGCTTCGTAAGTGCGCTTGGGAAAATTCAATTGGTCCCAATAACCGGCGGGTTGATAAGGCTTGACGCTCGGGCCGCCGATTTTATCGACCAGCAGCCCGCCGATGGCCAAGGCGTTGTCCCGCACCATTTCCGCCTCCAGCCGGAAGGAGGATTGCCGCGCCAGCAGGCGATTGAACGGGTCGCGCTCCCGAAGTTTTTCACTCTCGGCCGCGCTCTGGCGATAGGTGTGGCTCATGACCATCAGCTTGACTATATGTTTGACGTCCCAGCCGTGATCCATGAACTGGGTGGCCAGCCAATCCAGTAGCTCGGGATGAGAGGGCCACTCGCCGCGCGTGCCAAAATCGTCCAGTGTTTTGGAAAGGCCGATCCCAAAGTAAAGTTTCCACAAGCGGTTGACATAGACGCGGGCGGTCAGCGGGTTATCGCGCGCGACCAGCCAGTGGGCCAAGTCGAGCCGGGTGGCGTTGGTCACGGAAGGATGCGGCAGGAAATGGGGAACGGCCGGGGTGACAATTTCGCCGGCTTCGCTCATCCAATTCCCGCGCGGCAGGATGCGGGTGACTCGGCGTTTGGTCGAGACGGTGACCAGGCTTGTCGGGACGGTTTTAATAAATTCAGCCTGCTGGATGGTGAGGGCGGCAAGATTGGTGCGGACCAAGTCCAGTTGCGGAGCGAAGGAACGGTAATATTTGGCCAGCTCAGTTTTCTGCGCTTCGGTGCGGTCTTTGGAGGCGACCGCCAGCAGAGGCCAGACGTTGGTGGGTGCGCCGGTTTGGAAATAAAAACCCGAGGAAGCGACGTGGTTGACAATTTTCAGGAGAAGTTTGTTTTCTCCCTTTTGCAGTTTGACTTCGATTAGCTCCTGGTCGCCGGCCAAGACGCGTTGCACTTGGTGGCTCAACACGTTGGTCCCATTGAGCCAGACTTTGATCGCATCATCGCTGCCCAAAAATAATTTTAGCGGGCGCGCGGCGCCGGCTTCCAAGGTGCGATAAAGATAAGTGGCCGAATTGGTGCCTTGGAGGTCGTTGTGCAGTTCGCCATCCTTGTAACTGGGTTGAGCCGTCCATTTCGGCAAATCGACGTTCGTTTCCGGCTCGTAAACCGTCTGATAGGCTTCGTCGAACGATTTGGCGTCGAAAGGCCCGAGAGAGAACCAGGGGTTGAAATGAACGGCGGGTTCAGCCAGCGATTTTTCCCAGGCGGCCTGAGCGTCTTCCAAGGCGGGCGAGGACGCATCGAGAAGGCGCTTTTGCGAAGCGATTTCATCCTCGAGTTTTTTTAATTGAGCCGATTCTTGCTCGTTGGGGATCATCGTGCTCTCGCGCGCGCCCACTCCTTGTTCCTTGATGTCGGCGAAAAAGGCCTCGAACGAATAGAAGTCCTTGGTGCTGAAGGGATCAAACTTGTGGTCGTGGCATTCGCAGCAACCCATGGTCGATCCCATCCACACTTCCGAAGTCGCGCGCACGCGGTCGGCGGCGTATTTGGCCATATACTCTTTGGGTTGCGCGCCGCCTTCTTCGGTCGAGCGGCTGAGACGGTTGTAGGTGGAGGCGATTTTTTGCGAGGTCGTCGCGTGGGGCAGCAAGTCGCCGGCGATCTGTTCGATGGTGAACTGGTCGAAAGGCATGTCGTTGTTAAAGGCGTTGATGACGTAATCGCGATAGGGATAAACGCTGCGATAAGTGTCCCCGTGGTAGCCATCGGTGTCCGCATAACGCACTTCGTCGAGCCATCCCACCGCCATGCGTTCGCCGTAATGCGGAGAAGCCAGCAGGCGATCGACCACCCGTTCGTAGGCTTGCGGGCTGTGGTCGGCCATGAACGCCTGCATTTCATGGGGAGTGGGAGGCAGGCCGATTAAATCGAAACTCAAGCGCCGCAGCAGGGTCCGTTTGTCGGCGTTGGGCGAGGGCTTGAGCTTTTCCTTGTCTAATCGGGCCAAAATAAAATCGTCGATCGGGTTCAACGGCCAGGAAGTTTTTTTCAACGTCGGCACGGGCAAATGGGCGGGCGGCAGATAGGCCCAATGGCCCTCCCATTTCGCGCCTTGTTCGATCCAGCGTTTGATCATCGCGATTTGTGTCGCCGGCAGGGGTTTGCCGGCTTTGGATTTAGGCATCAGATCGTCGGGGTCGGTGGTGGTGAGCCGCCGGTAAATCTCGCTCTGCTCGGGATGGCCTGGAACGACAGGATGATTAGTTTCAATGGCCGAAAACAAACCGTCGTGAGTATCGAGGCGCAAATGCGCTTTGCGGCGGTCCTTGTCCGGGCCGTGACAGGCGAAGCAGTTGTCCGTGAGAATGGGCCGGATATCGCGGTTAAACTGGACGGGTGCCTGAGCGGCAGGCAGGCGCAGGGCGGCGCAGGCCCACAAGGCCAGCCAAAACTGCCATTTATGCTTTAAATGCGGAAACATCCAAGAGATAGACGCGCAAGGTGCCACTTTATTTGATTTTAACCAGAGCTTTCTGAATTAGATAAGTGAGGGATGAAGCATGCACCCTGAGAACGCAATCGGGGATTCCCTGAATGGAGCCCGGAGAATCGAGTGAATTGGTTTGACTGGGTTTGACTGGGTTTGACTGAGGGCAATTTTGGCGTTGTGCCGCAAATTAGCTCCAACGCTGGCCCGACTTTTGCTATATCTACATTCATGCTCCCATCCGCTTAATCTTAATCTTCTTCAGCCCCAAGAGATTACGATTAAGATTAAGATTGATTAAGCTAAGATGGTGCATCACTAAGATTATGTCAAGTTGTTATGTAATTAACTTATTTCGCGTCAATAGCTCTTCATAGAAAGCGGCGATTTCGGGGTGTCCGGTTTCCGGGAGGTATCGCGCCAGTTGCACCGGGGTGCGCAAGCGCCGGCCCTCGATCTGGCCGTCGTAAATCAAACGCATGCCCGGTTGGGCCAGCAATAAAACCGCCGCCGCTTTTTGCTCCTCAAGACTCAAGTGCGCCGCAATCCGCGGCTCGTCGTGATTTTCCAAAAAGCGCACCATGCGAAAGTTCTGCGCCGTGGCCTGCAAATGCCTTTGCAAAGCCGAATGGTCTTTGCGAATAAGGTAATCGTAAAAGATTTTGTCGTAAGTGTAATCGAAACCCATTTCTTGCAGTTTCTCTTCGAGGTTCCAATAGACCTCCGCTGTGAAAATAAATCCGCGATGCGATTCCTTGACCGCGCTGATCGCCTCGGGCCAGAACTCGCGTCGCGAATCGCCGGGGCAGGGGAAGTGGCTCCATGTTTTGGCCATAATCTCGTCGAGCGCCAGCATGGCCATGTCACAGCGCACCCCATCGCATTGGTTCGCGACCGATTGCAAAACCTCCATCATGGCGGCGCGGGTCGAACTGAGGCGGTAGTCCAATTGAGCCGTGTCGCTCCAGGCCGGAAAATACGGGTCCTTGCCATGCGCGATCCACCGCGGGCCGGCGGCGGTTTCGATGGGAAATGTTTCGGGCCGCTGCTGTTCACTCTGCACAAAAAGGGCCGGACGATGCACCAGCCATGGATGGTCCAGGCCGACGTGGTTGGGGACGAAATCCAGCATCAGCCGGATGCCGTGCTCGCGCAAGCGCTGGCGGAATTGTTGCAGACCGGCCGGGCCGCCTAATTCCTTCGCGACCCGATACTCCGCGATGGCGTAAGGGGAGCTAAGAATCTCGCTGTCCGCCGAGCCTGGAAAATATTCCTGGGCGAGATGATGGAAGGCGGCCTGCGCGATGGTGCGGGTTTTCGGCCCAGTCGTCCAGACGCCCATCAACCACAGATGGGTGAAGTGAAATCGTTCCCAGCGGGCGAACTCCTCTTCGGGCACGCTGGCCAGGGTGACGGCGCGGCCTGCCCGCTCGCTTAATTCCCGCAACCAGCAACGGGTGTTGATTTCGTAGAGGAGGGGATGGCGCATCAAATATTGAGCACCTTCAAGGCTTTTTTCGCATCCGAAACGCGCAGGATGAGCAGGCCCTTTTTGGCGTCGGGCGGCGTGGCGCAATAGGCATACTCGATGTTGATTTTGGCCTGGGCGAGCTTGTGCGAAAGGCTGGCCAGGGATCCGGGCTTATTGTCGCCGGTGATCATCAGCACGTCATCCTCGACCACCAGCGTCCCGTGTTCCTCGAAGACAAACATGGCCTTGATCGGATCGCTCACCACCATGCGCACGACGCTATGATCGACCGTGTCGCTGGTCGAGATGGCATAAATATTAATTTTGGCTGCGCTGAGCGCATCGCAAACGCGGGCCAGCATGCCCGGACGATTTTCCAAAAAGAGAGCCAATTGTTTTGTAATTTGCATAAGTTTTTTAGGTGCCGCCCAAGATGAACCGGAGTTTTGCCAAGACCATACACCACGCTCCGCGCCTTGGCCAGCCTGCTTTTCCCGCCTACTTTTGGTTGGAAAAGCATAGAGAGTACACTAGGATGAATCATGCGTTCCGCGTCAAAAATTCGCCAATGGCTGGCCGGAATATCTCTGGCGCTGGCCTTGGTCATGCTCATCCTGGGCTTGACCCTCCTGGAAGGGCGGCTGCGAGCCTTTGGATTTCTAATTTACTGGCTGGTTTGTTTTAGTTTGACAGGTTTGGCCGCATTGCTGGCCCTGATCGACCTTTTTTTCCTCAAGCGCCAACTGCGTTCCGCTCAGCAGGAGTTAATCGAGCAAATCTTGAACGAAGCCAAAGACGAGTTGAAGAGAAACGCCGGCTGAGTCTTTTCCTTCTTAATCTTAATCATAATCTTAATCTC
>DASRLE010000222.1:0-6219 GCA_035648615.1 Saccharimonadales bacterium (SeqCode)
GATTTACAGGGTCCGCCGTGGTCCATCAATTATTGGCGGGAAGGAGACGCGGAAGTCGATTTTGTCGTCACGCGCGGCGCCGCCACTTGGGCCGTGGAGGTTAAGAGCGGAAGGGAAGGCAAAACCCCAGGCTTATCGGAGTTCCGAGCTAACTATCCGAAGGCAAAATCATGGATAATTGGCACGGGAGGAATTCCGCTCAACGAGTTTTTCGAACAACCCGCCGAGGAATGGTTCGCCTAATGTCGCAGTCACATTTATTTATTGGTCCCCATACTTTCGGATAATTGCCTTCGAACACGCTATTACCAACCGACGGCCATCACCAAAAGCGGGAAAGCCGCCACTGAGCAAGCGTTTCCAACTAGCGAAGCAAAAATGCTTTTGAAAATGGATGGAGCGGGTTGCCCCGCCTTGGCCGACGGGGCATATCGGCAGATCAGATAGATTAAAGCTCCTTCAATCACCACAATGGCCCCTTCCCCCGTGGCCACCGCCAGCGTCGGCTGCAAACTAATCGCGAGCCATACCAAAGACAAAAACAGCGGGTAAGTGAACAGGTGCATCCCCATGATCCATAGAACGAACAATCGCGGAGTTCGCCAACGCCTTAGCAACCAAAAAATGCATCCGGCTTCGACGAGTATCGCAGCAGCCACCGAAAAGATCGTCTTGGATTGAAGAAGATTCTCTTCGTGTATGTCAGTAATTGGATCGGCCAAGACGGGAACCGTCGCAAGCAACAATGCGGCCACAACACCGAACCGCCAAAGGCTGCCATGTTGACTGACGCGGCTCATGTCCGAAGGCTAGACCATCCTTGTGGGGAAACAAAGAAAAACCTGCGAAAAGACTGGCTAAAGAACCCGGAACGGGTGGATGATGACACAGAAAAGAAAAAATCCGGTGAATCTTCGTCCGTCCTTGCTGCTCTGGAAATCTATTTGGATGCCCGTCGTCATTGGTGTTTCCTGCGGCGGGCTTTGGTCGCGCGCGGACGATGCCGGCAATAAGGCCGTAGCGGAAGCCCGCCAAACGCTGCGCAAGGAGGGATTCAAGACAGATCTTTCTGATTTTGACCTTTCAACCACCCCTGAGTTGCGCGCCCGGGAAGCAATCTTGATGACTTCGCCGATGAAGTACGTTTTGTCGGGTCCGAGCAAAGATAGGAGTTATTTGGGCCTTTCGCCCAAGAGACAATTATTGGGGCGTGTTAATTCCCCTGACTTGATGGAAACTATGGATTCCAACTCTGCGGCTGTCGTTTGGAAATTAGTCTCTCCGGAAACACCGTTGGGACGAGGGCAGGCTCCCCGCCTCTTGTATAGCTGGGACGATTTTCGCAAAGCTATCGACGTCAATGGGCCTCGGCTCGACCGCACCTTTGCCGCGATTCTGGCCGGCCCAATCCGTTTTGATCTGACCCGCCATGCGGGCCGCTATAAGATTCCACCGCCTCTGGATCAAATAAAAGCCCTGATGCGTTTGCTTGACAACAGGCTCGTGCTTGCCCTGCATGACGGTAATCTGGCCGCAGCATGGACCAACCTGTTGGCGGCAACCCGGCTCGTGACGGCTTGGGAACCCGGACCGCTCCAAAAATGCCAGCTTGCCAGGTTTGAGATGACGGAGCTGGCATTCGAAGCGGCATGGCAGGGACTCCAAACTAACGGGTGGTCAGACGCGCAATTGGCCAGGTTGCAAGCTGAATGGGAATCCGTTGATTATTTCACCCGTCTGGCGGATACACTCGCCTATCAGTGCGCCAGCGATGTGGACGCCTCCCAACGGGCGCGAAACATGCCAAAGCCAAATGTGCCATTCGGCGAGTTCATGGCATGGGCATTGCGGTTTCCGGTCATCGTCTGGACAGAGGTAAATGGAGAATGGCGGCGTGAGCAGTATCTCCAACATGGCAGCTACGTTGATGACGTGACCGAGTTGCTTCAGTATCAGAATGCCGAGTTTGAGCTTCGCCGTGTGCTGCAGGCTGCAACGTGGTCGGACATGCTCCGGATTTTGGGTGGCATCCGCCCGATTCCATTCAACCAATGGGCTGTCGATAATAAATATTTGCTGGGTCGCGCATCCGTGGCCGAAGCCCAGCGGCGTATCTTAATCACAGCCCTGGCTCTTGAACGCTATCGTGCCCGGCGTGGCAAATATCCTCAGTCACTGTCATTGCTTGCGCCGGAGTTCCTGAGCAAGCCCCTAGTCGATTTTATGGATGGCCAACCGTTGCGCTACCGCCTCACTGACGATCCACATTTCGTGATTTATTCAGTCGGCCTGAATTGCGCGGACGATGAGGGACGATTGCCCTTGCGTGAGCGGCCCGGCTTGTTCGGCAATGAGTTCGACCGATGGAGCACTTCGGCAATTGTCTGGCCGTTGCCGGCCTCGTTCGCCGCGGTTGAAGCGATCCGTTTGGATGGCCCCAGGATGAATGACCAGCGCCTGCGCGCACGCCGTCCGTAGTGTTGCGAAGCAGGTGAAGGCACCGGCGTCGAGGCGCCTTCAATCGCGGTTGTAATATTGATTCCTTTGCAAGCTCGAGAGGAATTCCGCTCAACGAGTTTTTCGAACAACCCGCCGAGGAATGGTTCGCCTAATGTCGCCGTCGCATCTATTTATCGGTTCCCATACTTTCGGATAATTGCTTTAGTGGGCCATTTGCGCTAAGATGCGGGAGTGCCGCAACCAAATCACTTCTGGGACAAACCTTTTCGCACGGTGTGGAGATTCCTATTGACGCTGGCCATCGCGGCGCCTTCCCTGGCGATGGCGCAGAATAATTTAATCATTTATGCCGATTCGCTGGTCAACGGCTGGCAGAACTGGGGCTGGACCAGCCTGAACTATGCCAATGCCTCCCCCGTCCATTCCGGCAGCGACTCCATCAGCGTGACGATCACGAATGGCTACGCGGGGATTCAGATTTATCACCCGGATATGTCGAGCGCGTTATATGCCAGCGTCAGTTTCTGGCTCAACGGCGGCGTGAGCGGCGGGCAGCATCTTCAAATGTATGGCCTCCTGGATGTCGCCGGCGTGCCGAATGCCGGGCAAAGCGCCCACTATTCTTTGACGACGCCGACGGTTAACACATGGCAGCTATACACTGTTCCTTTGTCGGTCTTGGGCGTGGCCAGCCAGCCCAACTTCACCGGATTCGTCATCCAGGACTCTGCCGGCACGGCCGAGCCGGTTTTTTACCTGGATGACATTCAACTGAACGGCAGCGCCGCGCCCCCCCTCACGCATCTGACCATCAACGCCGCGCAACCGATCCGGACGGCGGACGCGCGCTGGTTCGGTTTGAACACGCCCACCTGGGATAATAGTTTTGACACGCCTCAAACCATGGCTTTGCTGACCAATATGGGGGCGCGCGCCTTGCGTTTCCCTGGGGGATCGGGTGCCGACGATTACCACTGGGTTTTCGACCGGCAGGACAGCAACAATTGGACGTGGCCCACCAGTCTGGCCAATTTTATTCATGTGGTCACCAACATAAACGCGCAGACGATGATCACCTTGAACTATGGCACGGGATCCACCAATGAAGCGGCCGCCTGGGTGGCTTATGTCAATGCTTCGACGACGAATACCCAGGCTCTGGGCGTCGATGCGGCAGGGGTTAACTGGTCCACGGCGGGGTATTGGGCCTCCTTGCGCGCAGCCGCGCCTCTCGGAAAGGACGACGGCAAAAATTTTCTGCGCATCTCGCGGACGGCGTCTTTGGGCTTTAAATATTGGGAAATCGGCAACGAGATTTACGGCTCTTGGGAAACCGACAGCAACGCAGTCCCTCACGACCCCTACACCTATGCGTTGCGCGCCCGTGATTACATCACTTTGATGAAAGCGGTTGATCCGACGGTCAAAATCGGGATCGTTGGAACTCCTGGCGAAGACAGCTACGCCAATAACACCACTCACCCGGTCGTAAACCCGCGCACGGGAAAAACACATAACGGCTGGACGCCGGTCCTGCTGGCGACTTTGAAAACCCTGGGCGTTACAGCCGACTTTGTCATCCACCATCGCTACCCGCAAAATCCCGGGGGCGAGAGTGACGCCGGCTTGCTCGCGAGTACGGGCGGCTGGGCCTCCGACGCCGCCGACCTTCGGCAGCAAATTGCCGATTACGCAGGCGCCGCGGGCGCCAACGTGGAATTAGTCTGCACGGAAAACAATTCCGTATCCTCCAATCCCGGCAAGCAATCCACCAGCCTGGTCAATGGCCTTTTCAGGGCGGATAGCATGGCCCAACTCATGCAAACTGAGTTCAACGGGCTTTTCTGGTGGGATTTGCGCAATGGCCCCAATTCGACAGGAGTCGATAATAGCTCCTCGCTCTATGGCTGGCGCATTTATGGTGACTATGGGGTGGTGGACGGGTTCACCAATCTTTATCCCGTTTACTACACCGCCAAATTGATGCAAAATTTCGCGCAGGAAAGTGACACAGTGATTACCGCAGCCAGTGATTACACCTCGTTGTCAACTTACGCCGTCCGAAGACTGGACGGACGGGTAACGGTGCTTGTCATAAATAAAGACCCGGCCAATACCCTGCAAGGGCAGGTTTCAGTGGCTGGCTTTGCCCCGAGTCCCGGCGCGACGGCCTATTCCTACGGAATTCCGCAGGACACCGCGGCGCAAACGGGCATCGGCTCTCCCGACGTTGCGCAAACAAACTTCTCCGGCGCGGGCACCAACTTCAGCTACGCCTTTCCGCCTTACTCGGCCACCGTGCTGGCGCTCTCCCCCGGCGCGCCTCAATTATTGGCCGCTTCAACACCGGGCGCCTCCAATCAGTTTGTCTTTCAACTCCAAGGCCAGGCCGGCGTACCCTATGTCATCCAACGCTCCACAAATCTTATAACTTGGATAAGTGTCAGCACCAATCCGTCCGCTGCGAACCTCGTCAATATTACTAACTCACTGACTCCAGTCCTGCCAACGCAGTTTTGGCGGGCGGTATGGCAACCTTAGAATCTGTTGACTCGCTGATTGGACCGCTTCACCTTTCGTACGGTATCGCTCCGGTCGCGTCCACTTTGTAACCCCAGAGCTTGATATACTCGTCGCCCGGCAAAAACTGATCCTTTGATTCCTTGAGCTTGCGCTGCAAGATTTCTTCCAACTCCGCTTGCAATTGGGCCTCTTGCGGTTTTCCCGCCAGATTATTGGTCTGGCCCGAATCCGCCACGTCGTCAAAGAGCAGCCATGGCCCGTGCAAATCGCGCACGTACGTGTAGCGTGAGGTTCGAATACCCCGGTATTCCCGCCCGCCGTGGCTGCGGCTCCATTCGGCAAACGGCGAAGGACAACTGATCAAGGCCGCCTCGGCCGGCGCCTCGCTTCGACCGTGAATGTACCCGCTAAAATCCAAACCCTCCACCGTGGGCGGGATTTTCACCCCGCATAAACCGAGCAAGGTGGGCATGATGTCCGGTGAACTGATCGGCGCGTCGAGGCTGACACTCTTTGTCCCCAGGCCCGCCGGCCAGCGCAGCAGCAAAGGCACGAGAATGGCCTCATCGTAAGGCTGTTGTTTCCTTTGCTGGCCATGCGAACCCAGCAAATCCCCGTGGTCCGACGTAAATACAACCAGCGTGTTGGTCTCTAGTCGTGCTTCTTTCAAAGTGCGCAGCAGTTCGCCCATGCAATCGTCCAACGCCGTGCAATGCGCATAGTAGCCGGCTAATTCCTGCCGCGCCGCCGGACGCAAGGCCGCAGGCACATTGTCGCGCGTACGCAATCGGGCGGCCTGATACCGATCGCGATATTCCTTCGGCGCAGTGCCGTATGGGTTATGGGGCGGACCCCACGACAGAAATAAAAAAAATGGCCGTCCGGCGTGGGCGTGATGGCGCAAGTAATCGCACGCATCGTGCGTTTGGTCGATCGCATCGTAACCCTTCCACTCCAACTTCTGCGGTCCGTCCGCGTAATAAAAAGAATTGTTATAGTCGTGAGTGCATTCCAGCGCCTTCCAATACTCGAAGCCCTGCCGCCGTTCGCGCGGAATGAACTCCGACCGCCCGTGCCCATCCACATGCCACTTGCCGATGCAACCGGTATCGTAGCCCGCCGCGCCCAGAACCTTGGCCATCGTGACCGCCATCGGCGAAAGGGGCGCGTCATTTAAAAAAACGCCGTGGGTCAGCGCCCGCTGGCCGGTCAACAACGAAGCGCGCGTCGGCGAGC
>DASRLE010000223.1:0-3684 GCA_035648615.1 Saccharimonadales bacterium (SeqCode)
CGCGAGCGCGCCTTGTCCACCCGAAAAAAACGCTCGAAGACATGAGGCAACGCCTCGGCTGGAATGCCCATGCCGGTGTCCACCACTTCCAGGATCGCCTTCGGTCCGCGAGGCTGGACCTGGAGGCGCACGGAACCACCGGCCGGCGTGTATTTGATGGCGTTATCCAGCAAATTGACCACCACTTGTTTAATGCGAGCCTGGTCGCCCTCAACATTGACTTCGGGCTGAACCTCGCACGCCACGAAAATTCCCTTGTCCTCCGCCAGAAGCGACATTTGATCGGCGGTGCTGGCCACAAGCCGGCCGAGGTCGAAGCGACGCCATTCCTGTTGCGCTTCCCCGGCATCAAGGCGCGAGATGGCGAAAAGGGTTTCGACAATTTTGGCCAGTCGATCCACTTCCTCCAAAGCGCTGCCCACCCGGTCGCGCCATTCAGGCCGGGCGGAAGCTTGTTCGACCGCGCTCTCCAGTTCGCCGCGCAAGGCCGTTAAGGGCGTGCGCAACTCATGCGAGGCGTCGGCCAAAAATCGGCGGTTTTGGTCAAACGCCTCGCGCAGACGGACGATCATCCGATTGAGCGCGAAGGATAACTGCTGGATTTCATCGCCGGTGTCGGTCAGCGGCAATTGTTCGTCGAGGTTGTGCAAGGTAATTTGTTCAGCGCTGCGAGCGATTTGCACCACCGGCGCCAAAGCCCGTCCCACTAAAACATATCCGCCCGCTACCGCTACCAAGACCACCAACGGCACTCCCAACAACAGCAAAAAAGCCAAATGCGCCAGGACCACGTCAATCGGCTGCATGGGCGCTCCGCTCTCGATGAGATAAGAACCGTAGGTTGCCCCGCGAATGAGCAGGCGATTTCCATCGCGCAACAAGGCCAGACGATTAACCCCGTCCGAAGGAGCGGGTGGAAGTCCTGCCGGGTCAAAGGCGGGGGCCCGGCCCGAGGCGTAAACGACCTTGCCATCTTGCCGGGTTAGCCGGATAAATCGATCGTAGTTTTCGGGGGCATAGCGAGCATTGATTTCTTCGACGACATAGGTCTCGCCGGTCTTTCCCACGTTGGCCAGGAGAGAAATTTCGATTTGAACGATGCGCCGGTCGAGCGAATCCGCCAGGCTTTGCTTGAGGTAATGGCGCAGGACCTGGTACATGACCACGCCGAATAATAGAAAAACCGTGGTCAACAGTCCGGCGTACCAGATGATGAGACGAAAGCGCAGCGAGCGGGTGTTCATGCGCGCTTGCCCTCCACTACTTCTTGGGCCGAAAACCCGGCGGCAGGCTGGACTCTGGCGGCGGGGGAGCCGGCTCGGCGGGAGGAGCGGGTTCCGGCACAGCTTCAGCCTCCTCAAGGGGAGTGGCCTCTTCCTCCTCCAATGCAGCCAAACCGAGATGGCTGCGCGCTTTTTTGGCCGCGAGAGTTTTCGGGTATTCGTCCACGATGCGTTCCAGCAGAGCGCGCGCTTTTTCTTGTTGACCCAGCTTGGAATAAAGATTGCACAAATGGATCGCCGTCCAGCCCCAGCGGTCGGGCGGCAGCTTGTGCTTGAGCACCTCCTCATTTTCCAGGGCGGCGGCCAGGTAATTACGCAGGTCCTTCTCGTAAATCTCGGCGATGCGCAGAGCCACATATTGCTCGCGCGGGTGCGCTTTCAGGTAGTCGCGCATCAATTGGATGGCTTCCAAAAACTTGCCGTTGGCCCAAACTTGCTCGGCCCGCTCGTATTCCGGGTCGCGCATGGCGTCGCCCTGATCGTCAAAGAGAAGATCCACCGCCCGGCCTCCGAGGAATTGGGTGGCGTCGTACGCAATCAGCAACCCCAACCCGATAATGGCGCCGACAAGGGCCACCAAGTATCCGATCATCGAACCGCGTTCTGATTCGATGGAAGGCGCCGGTTTGGCGGCGGGCAAAGCGGCTTTCGCAGGTTCCAGGTTGGTCGAAACCACCGCGTTGGAGGGTTCAGGACCGGCTGAATCGGCGGTGTTGGTTGCTGGAAGAATGGCGTTGGTGGACACGTCCGCCGCATTGGTCGAGGGTTGGGTGGCGTTGGTTGCTGTAGTCGCTAGAGGGGGCGCATCATCATTGGTCGCAGCCCTCTCAGCCGATTGTTTGGCAACGGTGGTGTAATTGGAATGGAAGCCCCAGCCGAACCAGGTCACCAGAATGACCAGGACCGCATACGCGCCTATTTTCAGCTTCAGATTCATTCAGGCCAGCACTGTCGTGCATACTCGCTGAATAAAAAAGGTTTTTCAATCCACTTGCGGGAAATAGTGCATCCCCGATACTGGAGGCGGATGCACCAATCCTGGCAAGACGACCCCGCGCTTCAGGCCCGCTCCCGCTCGACCCTCGAAATCGTGCGGCGGGTTCTGGTCTATTTGCGGCCTTATCGCGGAATGGCGCTGGCCAATATCGGCTGCGCGCTTCTTTCGCTCGGCTTTTCCTTCGCCTTTCCGCAGTTGACGCAATGGATCATCGACGATGTGGCCTATCATAAAAGCACCAGTTATCTTCGCCCTGCCGCGCTGCTGGTGGCCGCGTTTTTTTTGCGCGACCTGGCCAATTGCCTGCGCATCATGGTCAATAATACCTTCGAGCAAAATGTCATTTATGACATCCGCCGCGCTGTCTATGCCCGTCTGCAAAGGCTGCCGGTCGGTTACTTCGACCAGCGCGCTTCCGGCGACTTGATGACGCGCGTGGTGGATGACGTCAACGCCGTTGAACGAGTCTTGATTGACGGCACTGAACAAGGGACGGTTGCGTCCTTGAGCATTGTGGGTGTGCTGATCATTTTATTTTACAAGAACCCAAAACTGGCGGCCATGGTGTTGATCCCGATTCCGATCCTGATTGGCGGCGCCCTCGCTTACACCCTGACGGCGCACCGGCGTTACCGCGCCCAACGCAAGGCGGCCAGCGCCTTGAACGCTTTCCTGATGGATAGCTTGCAGGGCATCCGCCAGATCAAAGCCTTCGGGCGGCAGGAGCACGAGGATGACCGCTTCGCGCACCGCGCCGATGCTTTGCGCGACAGCACCTTGGGCGTGATGCGGGTTTGGGCAGTGTATTCGCCCGCCATGACCTTTGCCGCTTCGTTGGGCACGGGGCTGGTTCTTTGGTTCGGCGCCCCGCTCGTGGCCGCCCACCAGTTGACTGTGGGCCAGCTCGTCGGCTTTATGTTGTACTTGTCCCTTTTTTATGAGCCGATGGGGCGGCTGCATGGTTTGAACCAAATGCTGCAAGCGGCCCGCGCCGCTGGGGAGCGGGTCTTCGACATCATGGATGCCCCCGAAGAACGAGGCAACCTGGAGCGGCGCGGCTTGTTGCGTGAACCAGTGCGCGGCGCGTTGCGCTACGAGGATGTCTCCTTTAGATATGCACCGGGCCGGACGACCTTGAGAAATATTTCGTTCGAAGCCGCGGCCGGCCAGATGATTGCCCTCGTCGGCCCGACCGGCTCCGGGAAATCGACACTGGTCAACCTCTTGCCCGCATTTTACGAAACGACCTCGGGACGAATTCTCATCGACGGCCACGACATCGCCGGGCTTTCGCTAGCCTCGTTGCGGACGCACATCAGCGTGGTCAGCCAGGAAGCCTTTTTGTTCAACGGCACCGTGCTCGAAAATATACTTTACGGCCGTCTCGAGGCCACGCGCCAAGAC
>DASRLE010000224.1:0-13471 GCA_035648615.1 Saccharimonadales bacterium (SeqCode)
CTCAACAACCGAGGCAGGGCCCGCAACCAAGACAAGGTCCGCAGCCACGCCAAGCCCAACAGCGGCGAAGCGGGCGTCGATCCAGAGGGAAATAATTACTTGGTCGTGGAATCAGGCTCAAGGCCAGGAACGGAGAGGCCAGGCGCCTCGGGCGTCGAGGCGGGCGCGGCGCTGTCGTCTTTCTTGTCTGACTTTTTCTCCACCATCAATTGCGCGCGGGGGCGAATCAGGGGATCGACCAGCCAGTTGTTGACCAGGTAGGTCCATGGTTCGAGTAATTTCTCTTGTTTAAGTTTGTCCTGCACCTGCTTCATCTTGCCTTCGTAGAGTTTGTCCAGGCTCTTGGCGGCGTCGGCGCTTTCCGCCGCAGTCTTCTCGCGCGTGGCGGGGAAATCTCCCGTAACGGCTACCTGTAAATTGTAATTATTTTCCGCCGTCTTCGCTCCGATTTTCAGAGTGTAGGTGAAGCCATCGAAGGTCTTGATCGTCACCACCAAGGGCTTGTCCATGCCGGTTTTGGCGGGCGATGCGTCGGCGACAACATCGACAAAACTTGGGTAGGAAAGGGTGCTGGAGTAGGAGGAAACTTTGTTGGTATCCAGCGCTTCTCCGGTTTTGACGTCTGACAAAACAAAGGCGCCGTTTTCGTTCGTGCGAGTCAGGGTCCAGGAATCCGCGGCGTTCGTCGAAACAAAGGAAACGGATTTGGGTTTTTCCACTTTGAAGAAATCCTTGTTCAGCCATTCCGACGGCTTGGGATCGACCGTGGAGAGGGGATCGGAAACAGTCAGCACCTCGCCCGGATCGCTTTTTAACATGACGAAACGGCCATCGGGAAATTGATCGTCCATTCCGGGCATGGGCGAGGGCCGGTTGGATTTGCGGGTGTGTTTTTTGCCGACGAGGAGAGACTGCAAGGCTTTGCCTTGCGCGTCCTTGAATTCGATCAAGGTCGCCGAATCGGGGCCTTTGCCCGGGTCTTCCAAGTGCATTCGCGCCATCTGCGACGGGCCGATCGGCTCGGCCTGGGCAATCTTGAGATCACTCATTTTGATCAGCAGATCGCTGATTTGGGAAAAATTGGCGGGATAATCATTGCGCTGCTGGACGCGCCAGCGATCGTCCTTTTTCACCAAATCCAAATCGCTCTCGCCTTTGATATGAATGGCGGCGACGTCGTTGACTTGAAAATTGGGCAGGACTTTCTGCCCGAGCTTGGTGCCGGAATCGCTCCACGATTCTTCATGGCGATTGAGCAATAACAGGCACGCCCCGCCCAGAATAACCAGGGCCACTAAAAGCAAGATCAATTGTTTGCGGTTCATTTTGCGGCAGTTCGTTTGCGTTTGACGAGGGCCAGCACAATGCCGGTCAGCGCGACCAGCGCGGGCATGGCGCCGATGTTGACAACCTTCGTCCAAAATTCCAGCGCATCGGTGTCCTTCGCCAATTTTTTACGGTCGTCTTTCAAATCCTTATTCACAGCGGCCACGACCTTCTGGTAATTTTCCATTTCCTTTTGTTGCTCGGGCGAAAGGATGAATTTTTGTTCGGTGCCGGTCTTGGTGGATTGCAATTCGCTGAGCTTGCGTTGCGTCTCTTCCTTTTTGGCTTCGAGTTCCTTGACCTTGGCTTCCCATTCGCTGCCGGCGCGCGCTTCCATTTCCTTCAACCGGGTGAAGGGCCGGTTCAAACTGGCCCGGCTGCGCAAGGTGATCAAATCGCTGTCGCCGGAAAGCTGTTCGACGAAGCTTTGCACCAGGTTCAGATTGCCATTCATCGGCTGGACCATGCGGTAACCGAGGAACTCGCGCACCTGCACGCACACATTGTCATTCAACATGTCCGTATCGCTGACCAGAATGACCAAGCCGTCGGTTTTGGATTCCTTGAGCTGCGGCTCGTTGGTTTCGGGTTTCTCTTTCTCTTTGTCCTTGTCATTTTCCTTGGCCGGTTTGGGCGGCCCATCCGGGAAGGCGGTCTTGAATTTTCCCGTCAACCGGACGGCCAAAGCGTAATCCTTATTGGACGGCTTGAAATCTTTGACAATCTGTTCCGCCCCCATGCTGGCGGTCATTCCCTCGACCAATTCGGACTGCGACGAACTATGGATCAACACCGTTTCCTTCAACCCAGCGACGGGCGTCCCGGTAAAAGCGCCGGCAAAAGGAAAGACCAAATTATCTATTTGACTGGTCACAACGTCGTCGCCATTGACGCCCTGTTTGTTGACCATCAGAACTGTGGGCATGACGGCGCCGTTTTGCGGGTTGTGGCCGGCGAAGGTCATGTCCGCCACCACTTTGTTGAGGTCCATGTCCAGGCCCCAGGCTTTCAAAAGTTTGTCAAGACTCGATTGGCCGGAGCTTTCGCCGAGCACTTGGGCCATTTGATCGTGCTTTTGGTCGAAGTAAGCGTGCGGATCGAGGAAGGCCAGCAACTTGCCCCCGCGCAAAACGAATTGATCCAGCGCATATTGGGTGGTGTCGCTGATGTCGCGCGGATGGATGACCAGGAGGACTTTGACGTCGTCGTCGATCTTGACGGCCGTCATGGGAATTTCTTTGACGGTAAAATCCTTTTTGATTTCGCTCAGGAAAGCCCATGGTTCGGAGGCCGTTTGCCCCATCTGTTGCATCATGGGATTGGGCGCCGAACCGAAAATCGGCAGCGCGCTCATCACTCCCAAGGTGGGCGGCGTCGGATTGACCACCCGCGCAATCGAGCGGGAAATGTCATACTCCAGCAGGCGTTCGCGATCCGGCGGCAGCCAGGGGATGGCTACTTTTTCGTCGAGCATGCTGACGACCACGCCGAGGTAAATTTTATTTCCGCCGAAAGGAGCGGTCGCCTGGCCTTCCACGCCATCGAGCCGGGCCGAGTCTTCGGCGTCGGAATCCGGCTTGGGATCGAGTTTTTGAATGACGATTTTGCCGTGGGAGGCCTGTTTGTATTCGCCGAGCAAATCCTCGACGTGCTGGGCGTAAGTGCGCAGGGCGGGGGGCATGGCGGTGTCGTCCTGCGTGCAATAAAAACGGATGGTGACCCGGGAATCCAGTTTGCCCAGGATGCGTTTGGTGCCGGGCGAAAGCGTAAAGGCCTTCTCTGACGTCAAATCGATGCGCTCCTTGGCGGCGCTGGTCACGACATAAAACGCGACCAGCACGACAAACATGACGACGACACCCGCCGTCGAGTAAAGAATAGTTTCGAGATTTTTCTGCTTCATGGCTTGTCCTTGCAAATCTTCAACCCGCCCGGTGGCTGCGAATGATGACGCCGGTGGTGAACAACGAGAATCCGATAATGCTCAGGAAGAAAATAATGTCGCGCGAATCGAGCACGCCTTTGGTGAACCATTCGAAGTGCGTAATCACACTCATGGCGGCGACTGCATCGACCAGCCACGGCTTGTCCATCCGCGTCAACAAATTGGTCACCGGCGGAAACCCGCAGAGCACCAGGAAAAGACAAATGACCACCGCGACAATAAAGCTGACGACCTGGTTGCGGGTCATGGCGGAGGTCATGCAACTGATGGCCAGATAAGCGCCCGCCATCAGAAAACTGCCGACGTAACCCGCAAAAATCACGCCGTTGTCCGGCGAGCCAAGATAGTTAACTGTAATGACCACCGGAAAAGTCAGGACCAGAGCCAGGAGGAGGAAAATCCACGAAGCAAGGAACTTTCCCACAATCGCCTGCCAGGCGGTGATCGGCATGGTCAAGAGGAGTTCCAAGGTGCCGACGCGCCGTTCTTCAGCCCACAACCTCATGCCGACGGCCGGCACCAGAAAAAGATAAAGCCATGGATGCCAAAGGAAAAAGGAGGAGTCCAGCGAAGCCTGGCCGCGCTCAAAAAATCCCCCGGCCATGAAAGTAAAAAATCCTGTCAAGAGCAGGAATATGACAATAAAAACGTAGGCGACCGGCGAGGAAAAATAGCCGCTCAATTCGCGCTTGGTGATGGTCTTGATATTGGCAAAGGTATTCATTTATTCACCTCTTTTCCGGTATCGGGCAGAGTGATGGTGCGGAAGACTTCATCGAGACGGCCTTCCTCGGTGTGCAGTTCCTCGACCTGCCAGGCGCTGGCGGCGAGCAGGACGTTGCGCGCCAAATCGCCATTGCGGTTTTCGGTTTTCGGATAAATTCTCGCCCAAACTTTGCCATTTTCCTCCTTGACGATGGCGGTGCGGCGGGCGTTGGCCACGCCGGAAAGTTTGTCCACCAATTGCGCTCCCGCGACTCCGCGGACGACCAGCAGGACCGCGCCGGCCACGTCGGACTGGTGCTTCAACTGCTGGGGCGTGCCGTTGGCCACAATCTTGCCGCGGTCAATAATAATGGCGCGCGAACAAACCGCCTCGACCTCCTCCAAAATATGCGTCGAAAAAATAATCGCCTTGCGCTCGCCCATGCGGCGGATCAGCCCGCGCACTTCGTGCTTTTGATTTGGGTCCAGTCCGTCGGTCGGTTCGTCCAGCACGAGGACATCGGGATCATGGATGATGGACTGGGCGAAACAGGTGCGATGCCGGTAGCCTTTGGAAAGTGTGTCCACGCTTTGATACAGCACCGCCTCCAGAAAACACATTTCGACCACGCGATGGATGGCCTTTTTCTTTCCATCACCGCGCAAGCCGCGCAATTCGGCCACGAAACCGAGAAAACTTTCCACCGTCATATCGGCATAAGCCGGGGCATTTTCCGGCAGATAGCCAATGAGCCGTTTGGCCGGAATAGGGTCCTCCGCCATATCGTGGCCGCCGACCGTCACGCGGCCATCGGAGGGAGGAATAAAGCCGGTGATCATCCGCATGGTGGTGGATTTGCCCGCGCCGTTAGGCCCGAGAAAGCCCAGCACTTCGCCTCGTTCCACCGTGAAAGAAATGTGATTAACGGCCACCTTGGGGCCAAACGATTTGGTGAGGTTTTCGACTTTAATCATTAATGTTTCTTTTCAACCAGGCCGCCAACGAGGCGGCTGTATTAATCTGACTAATTTAAGGCCAGATTGTTCAAACGGAAAATTCTAAAGAAACGAGCAGACGTATTCACACAGGCCGGACTTGACCCCGATATCAAACCCGGAATTGGCGGGAACTTCAAAAACGTCGCCGGCCGAATAAGTATTTATGGCGGTCTGGCCGTCGAGCTTGACCAGGCATTGGCCGGCGATAATCTTCATGCGCTCGGCTTTGCCAGTGCCGAAATGGAATTCGCCGGGATAAATCAAGCCCAGCGTTTTTTTGCTGTCATCGGCAAAAATCAAACTATGGCTGACGACGCGGCCTTCGAAGTAGATATTTGCTTTGGCGACCGCCGTCACACCTTTGAATTCAGTTGGCACCATGCGGACAATTTAAAATTGAAAACGCCAATCATGCAAGCCCTTCCCGGCGATTTTATCACAGACCGCTTTCTGACCGAGGACCCGGATTGCCCTGTTTTCGGCCTAAACCTCGCGTGCGCGTGGCCTTTTCCGGTTGCGGTGGCGGCCGATTCAGGAACTTCTCCTCACCGCCGAAATCAAGCCTTATATGCGCGCTGGGGAGATACTCCATCGGTGGGGTTTCCGTGTCACCAGTACTGGTGACTAGCCGCAAACCGGGGGCGGAGTATGCTTTGAATCGTTGACGGTGTAAAAATGCAGTTTCCGTGTGTGTGGGAAAACGTATGTCTGCGGCGTGGCGCTGGTCAACACGAACATTTTCGGACACTCAGTTCTCATAATGGGAGGCCGGGCGAAAGCCCGGCTTTTCCTTTTTCCCCTCTAGCAAAAGCGGCGCGATTCCGGTATGTTTGACCTCATCAGCAGTGTTTTGGAAATTGAGATGGCGTTGCGACAATTGTCTCCGCAAAAGCGTTGGGAAATTGCCCGTTGGCTGCTGGAAGATTTGCAGGAAAGCGATCTCAACCCAGTGGAAAGCGGGGCCTCAACTGACAATGGCGGGCCCCTTCCGCCGCTGCCCGATTATTCGGCCCGCCGCCGCCGAATTTTTGGGAACAAGGTTCTTCCGAATATGGTCATTGTCGCTCGTGCGGAAGAACGCTGGTGAAGACCTACGCCGATACCAGTTTTCTGTTTTCGCTCTACGCCGCCGACCTCTCCCCCGACTACTCCAGCCCGGTGGGTTCCCACGACTTTTCAGCCGTGCGGTTCTCGGTCAGCCAGAAGCCTTGAATGGCGCTGGCCATGCGGACTAACTCTTCCGGCGCAGAAGGCTTGACCAGATAGGCGTTTGCGCCTTGGAAGTAGGCGTGCTGAATATCCGCGTCCTGCGGGGAGGAGGTCAAAATGACGACGGGCAGGGTTGAAATCGCGGACTCGGTGCGAATCCAATGCAAGACTTCCATTCCAGATTTTTTGGGCAGCTTGAGGTCCAGCAGCAACAGGCAGGGCAGCGGACATTCGTCGCGGCTCGAATAACGGCCGGCGCCAAGCAAGTAATCAATTGCTTCCTGTCCATTGGGCACAATGACCAATGGGTTGCGGATGCCGGCATCCGTAAAAGCTCGCCGCATGAAGAATACATCGTCCTCCTCGTCTTCCGCGTAGAGGACGGGTTTGGGCGAATTAGGTAGATTGCTTTGGCTCATGCCGGTTGAACATCTATCGGAAAGGCTGACTTTATCAATCTCTGATTGCCGTCCCAAAAATCTCGTCCACTCAATATAAAATCCACCCATCGGACTAAAATGCCAAAAAACGGCGTGAGAAAATTCTGTTCCTCATTTTTTTGCCCCCATTTTTTTGCCTTCGAATTCTTCGCTTCAAGATTGGCAAAGCCAACGTTCCCGCTATTCTGGAAGAGTCATGAGTAAAGCAGCCAAACATCGTTTTTGCCCGGCGGTGCAACGCGAAATCTCCGCGGCCGAGTGCGGCCAGAACCGGGGCAGCCGTTACGCCTGTCCCTCCGCTTGCCTCTATTCGCCCCTGGCCCCGGCCAATTATTCCCTGCTCCTCGAATTAGAAAGCGAAGTGGACCGCAAATCAGCGGAACGCTTCGCGGCGGAAGAGCGAAAGTCGCCCGAGTTGCAAAAATTGGTTCAGCAAATTTCCTTCGCGACCTCTCCGCACGCCTATCACGCCTTTTTCTCCAATCTTTTCTTTTTCAAGCGGGACAGCGCAGGGTTGAGCTTCGCCGATCGCTGGCGGAAGGAGAATTTTCCCGGCCTCAAAAATGATGAACGAGTGTTGTTCGAAGCCAAAACGCGGACGCGGATCGCCCTGCTGGAAATTCATCGCATTATTGACAGCGAGCAGATCGAGGCGGTCGATTTGCTGACCGCCGCCCCCGAGCCTATCGTCCTGCGCGACCGCAGCCTGGCGGCGGTGGCGTCGCGTTTTTCCACCATCCTGGCCTGGGTGTATCCGTTGCCGCATTACTGGCGTTTGCATGGCACGGTTATTATCCTCCCGGAGATTGGGCAATTTGAACCGGTGGAGATTCTCCACGAAACCGCGCGCCGCCTGGGCGGCCCCACCACGGAAAAGGAATTGCGCCTCTGGCTGGTGGAGAATTTTGTCCGCGTCGATGAATCGTTGATGGCCACCGGACGGATGCGCCAGATGCAAATGTTCGCGGGGATGGATGCGGACTTCGGCAAAGCCGTTTACGAGCTTCGCGCCCCTTTTGGCGCCTGCCGCGCTGCCCTGGACGAAATCGCGGAAGTGGAGCCGGAATCCTTGACCCCAGTCGAGCGAGACGAAGGCTTCGCGGAGTCGCGCGTCTGGCTGACCCAAGAGGACCCCGCGAAAACTTCCGAAAATCCCATGATCCTCGGGCGTGTGCTGCTGGGCCAGTCTCACTGCCGGTTGGAAGCCATCGGGCGCGAGCGTCTGGGCCGGCTGCGGCAACAGTTTGAAAAGGCGCTGGGCGATCGAGCGCGTTTCGCCAGCGAACGCTTCGACGATCTCGCCTCGAAATTAAAGGGCCAGGAATCGCCGCCCAACATGGCCCTCATCCCGCCCAGGCTTTTGGAAGCGCCCAATAAATTTGCTTTCGGTTCATCTCGAGTCGAGAGGCCGGCCCCGGGTGTGTCGTTCGAAGAAGTGGAAGCCCAACAGCGCGCCCGCCATTATCGCGCTTTTCTGGACAATACCGTTGCGGCGCTCGACGGCCATACCCCGCGGGAAGCCGCCCAGGATCCCGCCCTTCGTCCGAAATTGATCCATCTCTTGAAACTGTGGGTGCGCCAGCACGACGAAACCAACCTCAGCACCGGACGCGATGATGACATCAACTGGCTGCTGCGCGAGTTGGGAGCGACGGAAATTCTATTTGACGCGCCGCCGCCCCGGGCCAGATATCCGAAACCCGGCGCCTCGGAGAAGAGTGACGCCGATGACGTGGATGATTTCGACGACTTCATAGATGACGGCGATTTTCCGTGGCCCGTTCTCTCGCCGGAGCCGTTATCGGCCAGCGAAGCTTCTGACCGCCTGGGGTCTATCTATGACGACTTCGAGACGGCGCAGGATGCGCTGGACTATTTGGAGGGCGTGGATTCATGTTTTATAGAGGACGCCGCCGAGCTTTGTGAGCGTCAAATGGCGCCCGAGGAATTCAACCTTTTTATGCCCTCCCTGGTCCAGGTCCGTTTTGTCTTGGTCCCTCGCGGCTTTCGCGAGCCGGAGTTGAATAGGGACAGGTTGAGCATCGCCTTCGACGAGTCCTTGCGGAAGTTTCGTCAAAAAGCAAAGGGTTTTAGTCCAGATATGATGGTGCGCTGGCTGGAAAATTGCCGGCAACCGGCGCTGGCCGAGGAAATGACGCTAACCTTGTCCACCGCCTTTCGCGAGTTGCCCTCAAACGAGCGCCCCGATCCTTTCTCGGAACTTCTCATGATCGTTACGCTCCGCCACATGATTGACGAGTTGGATGAATCGATCCGGCAGGTGAGCCAGGGCGATTGACCGAATTTCAGGATCGGTGTGCGAATCTCGCGGAATTCTTCATTAATATCCGCCCCGCTAAGTGCCTGCGCGCGTTGCCGCTCGGTGAACTCAGGACAACGCAAGGCTGACCAGCGGATCGTTGATCGAGACGACAGCGATCAGGGTGCAACCGTCCACCGAATAATTCTCCTCATGTTGCGAGCCTCTGTCAGCATGATGAAAATCTCCGGCGGCCAATTTGCGATGGCCGACCACCAGGTCACCGCTGAGAATATAAAAATTTTCCGGGTTGGCGTGCCCGTGTGCGGGGTAGCGGACACCGGGTTCGAGTTTGCCCAGCAACACCGCGTACCCGCGCTCGCGCTCCAGTGAAAGCACTTTAACAAACGCACCCGGGATCGGCAATCTCTTCCAACCGGTTTGGGTCGCCTTGGCGATAAAACTAAGGCCGGGAGGAACCGGCGGTGAAATCTCTTGAGAACCATTGGCGGCGTCGAGATTCTCGATGCGCTTCAGCATTTTCTCCTTTAAATCAAAGGGGAGGGGAATCGCAGGAATCGCTCCCGCAACCAACGCCAGCGTGGCTTGTAAGTTATGCGCAAGGTCCGCCAACTCGGAGTTGACGGCCATTTCGGCCTCGAAATCCTGCTTTTCCGAAGGCGTGAGCGCCCCCAAAGCGTAAAGACTGGCCTCTTCCTGTTGTTGCTCTGAAATCAAAGATACTCCTGCAACGCATCGCGTAATTTCAACATGCCGCGGCGAATCCGTGCCTTGACGGTCCCTAGTGGTTCATTCAATGATTCAGCAATCTCAGGATGAGTCATGCCTCTAAAAAAGGCCAATTCAATGGCTTGTCGCTGCTCTTGTGGAAGATTTTTCACGGCGGATCGGATGGCTGCCACTTCATTTTCCGGCAGGAACGCTTGTCCCGTGTCAGGCCGCACCCACTGGTCATTGCCGTTGAGATCGGCGATGACACGCGAGCGTCGTTGACGGGAGCGCAACCGGTCAATGCACCGGTTGCGGGTCATCGAAAGGGCCCAGCAGAAGGGGAGGCCTCTTGTCTCGTCAAAATCGTCAATTTTCACCCAGATTTGCACAAAAACATCTTGTATAACTTCTTCAGCCTCCTCAGGAGAATTGAGCATGCGCTGGGCAATCGAAAAAAGCGGACGAGCTATCAGGTCGTAAAACTCACTTAACGCATTGATGTCCCGCGATTCAATGCGGCGCAACAAATCAACTTGCAGACTATCCACAATTTGCAGCATATTTTTCCAGCTTTCTGTATTGATAAAGAACCATTCTGGGATCTTCAGGCTCAGTCCTGCTGAGAAGAAGGCATATTACCGGCATGTTTCCATTCCACAAGCGTTGCCAGCGCTTAATTCGATATCGGGCAAAACCTTACCGTGGAGAATGAATGCGCATTTTGCCTCCGTCTAACGAGGGCGGCCCGGCGCGGGAGACATTCTTTTCTTCAAAGAAGTCTCGAAAGCGCCATCGATTTTCGCTCATAACAAATTGATGTCAAGGGGCTAAAGCATTTTGTGCGTGGGTAAGTGCATCCAAACCTTCGCAGCACTCGTATTAATTGATAATGTTAATGTACGTATCCATGCACCGAGGCATATCATGCTTCGGAAATTCGCACCCCCATTGCGGAACGGATCGTTTAATTGAACAGTCGTAGCTCAAGGTGGAAACAAACAAATAAACAGAAACAAAACTCCCCCCGGCATCTAACGAAAGGTATAGCATTCTATGGACACGAAAAATTCAGAACTGTTGAAATTAATTGCGGCAAAAAGAAGCCGTCGTTCGGCGTTGCGCACTATGGCCGCTGGTGTGTTGGGAGCAGGAGCTTGGCGCTTCATGGGAAGCAAGGCGGAGGCGGCGGACGGCCCGGGCCAGGATGCGGCTGTGCTCAATTTCGCGCTTAACCTCGAGTATCTGGAGGCGCAGTACTACAGCTACGCCACCACCGGAAATAACATCCAGGCCCAAGGCGTGGCCATCACCGGCTCGGGAACGCAGGGCACAGTCACTGTCAAGAATAATGCTGCCGTGCCGTTTGTCAGCATGGCGGTGCAACAGTACGCGCAGGAAATCGCCGCAGACGAACTCAACCACGTTAAGTTCCTGCGCACGGCGCTGATCGGCGCGGGCGTGCAACCCGTGGCCATGCCGGCCATCGATTTGCTCAATAGCTTCACCACGGCGGCCCAGGCGGCGGGAGTCGTTCCGGCCGGCACATCCTTTGATCCCTTTTCGACACCTACTTTTTGGTGGGCGCTTATATTTTTGAAGACGTGGGAGTGACGGCCTATCATGGCGGCGCGCCCTTGATCACCGACCGGAATATTTTGTCGGCCGCCGCGGGCATTCTGGGCACGGAGGCCTATCACGCCGCGACCGTCCGCACCCTCCTCTATCAAGCGGGCTCCGCCGCGCAAACGATCACGGGCCAGATTTCCACTCTGCGCGCCACGCTGGACGGCACCATCAATTCCGGGCCTGACGATGCGGGCGTCGTCCTCAATAACACATCCCACATCGTGCCAACGGACCCCAACAGCCTGGTCTTCAGTCGCACGACGCGACAGGTGCTGAACATTGTTTATGGAGCGGCCAACGCTTCCTCCGGCCTGTTCTTTCCCAATGGCATGAATGGCTCCATTCATTGATCCGCCGCATTTACAAAACAGGATTACTATGAATAAAAATCTACAGCGGCTCATGGTGAGCGGGGCGATTCTTTTGCTCGGCGCTTTGCCTCTTTTTGCCCAGAACACGGGGCAACAACTTTACGGAATCACGGCTCTCGATAATCAACTGATCTCGGTTGACCCGTCGAGCGGACAAGGCACGTTGGTCGGCCCCTTGAATGCGATCGTTTCCGGGTACGGAATCGCCGCGCGTTATGGGCGGCTCTACACCTTCGATCCGAACAAAAATGATATAGTACAGATCGATCCAGCCACGGCGACTTTGGGCAATTCAATCAACATCGGCGTGACCAATTTGCAAGGCGAGGGCGACCTGGCCTTTCGCGGCGATGGAGTTGGTTTTCTGACTTCGGCCTTGCACGCCGACGGCAGTGTCGCCAATGACTTGTATTCATTCGATGTCATTGCCGGGACCGCGCAACGCATCGGCACGACGACCGAGGCGGTGGACGCGCTGGCCTTTGACAACTCTAACACACTCTACGCGTTGGGCAAAGATGATACCAACCTCTACACGATCAACCAGAGCAATGGAACAATGACGGCGGTGGGGCCGTTGGGCATCGCGATGAGCAGTCCCTTTGCGGGCATGACCTTTGGCCCGGATGGCACGCTCTACGCGGCGATTAATGACCAGCTTTACGTCATTAATAAAACCAATGGCGCGGCCAGCCCAAGCCTCAACACCAACGTGCTGGACTTCGGCTTCAGCAGTGTTTCGGGGCTGGCGTTTCAAACGCCTCGCGCCCCCACGCAATTGGTCGGGATCACTGCCGGCAACGAACTCTTCTCCGTCAACTTGAGCAATGGAGCGGGGAGCTTGATCGGCAACTTGGGAACCAACGTTTCCGGCGACGGATTGGGGATGAGTTCAAACGTCCTTTATACGTTTGAGGCCAGCAACGGTCGAATCGTGGAAATCAATCCCACCACCGGGAACGAAATCGCCTCGATCAATGTCGGATTGACCAATGCCGGAGGGCAGGGCGGATTGGCCTTCGCCAATAACGGATCGGGTTTCCTGGCTGTCACCAATGAGGGCACAAATGTAGGCAACGCTTTGTACTCATTTAACCTGGCCAAAGGTTCTTCGTTGTTGGTGAGCAATACCAGCATGACACTCACGGCGCTCGCTTTTGGCACGAATCAGCTTCTCTATGCCTTGGGACCGAACGATTCCAACCTCTATATCGTCAATCAAACCAACGCCGCTCTCAGTCTGGTGGGGCCGCTGGGCGTGTCCGCCAGCAGCGCTTATACAGGTCTGGCCTTCGGGGCGTCCGGCGTCCTCTACGCCGCGATTAATGACCGGCTCTACACCATCAATCTAACCAACGGCGCCGCCACCACAGTGGCCACAAATACGGGCTTCGGGTTTGGCAATGTTTCCGGCCTGGCCTCTATCGCCAGCCCGACGCAACTCACCTTGGCAACCGAAGGGACCAACATGGTCATCTTTGGCGTTGCTTCCGGTTACACTCTCGAATCGTCCACTAATGTCGCCGGCCCTTATACAGCGACCTCTTTTCAGGGCGATCCTTCGCGAGTGACGAGGAATGCGCCGCAAATGTACTTTGTGTTGCGGCACAACTGAAAAATTCCGACAGTTCAAATTCATTCGAAATCCGTCGGCCGGAGATAATCTGGCCGGCGGGTTATCGTTCTGCCTAGCAGCCTGTCGGGCTTAAGCGATCACCCATCCTAATAGCGATTATGGAACATATAGGGCCAGACACGTTGCGAGGGTAACGCTGGTTGGCAGTAATGGATTGGATAGCCCTTTCAGGTTGGCTCTCCAAATCGTCCGGGCCGCCAAAAACCAAACTTTCAGGCTCGC
>DASRLE010000225.1:0-5523 GCA_035648615.1 Saccharimonadales bacterium (SeqCode)
ATGATCATCTTGGCCACATCGTCTTTCGGCGGTTTTCAGGCCGGAATTAAAAGCGTCCTTTGAGCCGGCCTTTTTTCAAAAATCCATCGTAGTGGCGCATTAACAAGTGGGATTCCATCTGGCGCATCGTATCCAGCATGACGCCCACTATGATCAACAAACTTGTGCCCCCGAAAAATTGCGCCACCGTGGGCGGAATGTTCATGAGTTCGCCGAGCAAAATCGGGATGACGGCAATAATGGTCAAAAAGATCGCGCCCGCCAGCGTAATGCGGCTCATGGTGCGGTGCAGAAAATTGCTGGTCGCCTGGCCGGGGCGCACACCGGGAATGTAGCCGCCGGATTTCTTCATATCATCGGAAATCTGCAATTCGTTGAATTGCGTGGCCACCCAGAAATAGGAGAAGAACAAGATCATCAATCCGTAGAGCAACAGGTAAAGGAACGAACCCGTTTGCAACATCTGCGCCACTTCATCAAAGAACGCCACATGAAACCGGCTGCCCAGGAAATTCAAAATCATGGTCGGAAACATCAGGATGGCCGAGGCAAAGATAACCGGCATGACGCCCGAATAATTGACGCGCAACGGCATGAAAGAACTGCCGCCCGAATAAGTCTTCCGGCCCACCACACGCTGCGCATATTGCACGGGAATTTTCCGCTCTGCTTGCGTCACCGCGACCACACCCGCAACGACCGCGCAAAGCAGCAGGATCAAAGCGATGAAATGGAACGCGTTGTAACGGTGTTCACCCAGCGCGCCGGGGGTGAGGAACATATCCACCAACCCCTGCCCCGCCGCAGGCAACCGGGCCAGAATGTTAATCGTGATGATCAACGAAATACCATTGCCGATGCCGCGATCGGTGATCTGTTCACCCAGCCACATCAGCAGCATCGTGCCGGTGGTCAGGATGACGGTCGTTTGAATTCGGTAAACCCAAATATTATGAATCACCACCAGCGAGCCGGGCAACCCTTTGAAGATGTCTCCGGCATGTTCCCAGCCAATGGCCATGACGAATCCCTGGCCAATGCAAAGAACCAACGTGCCGAAACGGCTGTATTTGATCAATTTGGCCCGCCCGCCTTCTTCGCGTGACAATTTGCTCAGAAAAGGAACGACCGCCTGCAACAACTGGAGAATGATCGTCGCGCTGATATAAGGCATGATGCCCAGCGCGCCCACCGCGCAGTTCTCGAATCCGCCGCCGGTAAACAGGCTGTACATCCCCAGGACGCCACCCACATTGTTTCCGCCGTTGTGGTCGAAATAATCCTTCAAAAGCCCGCTGTTCAGCCCAGGCACGGGCACCAGGCAGGCCAGGCGGCATATCGCCAAAACTAAGAGCGTAAAGACAATCCGGGACTTTAACTCCGGTATCTTGAAGCAGTTGCTTAAGGTGGTGAGGATCGAGGAAAACATCAATTAGAAGGCTTGGCTGGCTTGGCTGGCTTGCGAGTTTTTTCTCCTTTAACCGCCTGGACAGCCTTTTCGATCAACTGGCAGGTGCCACCCAGCTTTTCAATCTTGGCCCGCGCCGAAGCGCTGAAGGCGTGGACTTTTATGGTCAGCTTCCGGGTCAACTCGCCATCGCCCAAAATCTTGATTCGTTTGCCGGTTCCGCTGGCTAACCCCAGGTTGCGCAACGCTGTTTCATCCACCGTTGCGCCCTCTTCGAAGCGATTAAGGGCCTCCAGGTTGACAGGAATATAGCGAATGGCGAAGCGCTTATTGTTGAAGCCGCGTTTGGGAATGCGGCGAATCAAAGGCATCTGGCCGCCTTCAAAACCAATGCGAATGGAGCTGCCGGAACGGGCCGTCTGGCCTTTGCCGCCGCGTCCGCTGGTTTTGCCGTGGCCGCTGGATTCACCCTGGCCCAGCCGCTTGCGGCGGTGCTTGGCTCCAGGACGAGGCTTAAGATCGTGTAAACGCATAAAATCAGGTAGTGGCGGGAGCCGGAGTCGAACCCGCTTCAGGGGAAGGGGGAGCCGCAGGCTCGGGAGTTTTCGCTGCGGGAGCGGGTGCCGTGGGTGTTGCCGCAGTGGGCGGAACGTGCGGCACCGCCGCCGGGCGAGCCTTAAATTCAATGCCGCGCCCACGATAAATTTCTTCGCGCAACCGAAGCTGCTGCAACCCCGCTATAGTCGCCTTGACGACATTGGAAGGGTTATTTGAGCCGAGAGATTTGCTGAGAATGTCTTTGATGCCCACCGATTCCACAACAGCACGGACAGTTTTGCCGGCGATGATGCCGGTGCCGGGAGAGGCCGGGCGCAACATGATTTTCGCCCCGCCATAACGGGACATGATCTCGTGCGGGATAGTCGCGTCCTGCAGGGAGACATGAATCATGTGCTGCTTGGCCATTTCGCCGCCCTTGCGGATCGCTTCAGAAACTTCCACCGCTTTGCCCAAGCCAAGGCCGACCTTGCCATGTTTGTCGCCGGCGACAACCAGTGCGCTAAAGCTGAAACGGCGGCCGCCTTTGACGACTTTGGCGGAGCGGTTGATGAAAACAACCTTCTCGACCAGTTCGGAACCGCCGCCCTTGTCGCCCGAGCCTTCGGGGCCATCGGAGGCAGGACGGACGCGACGCGGACCACGGCCCGGGCCGCGGTTGTTTCCTCGGGTATTTCCAGCAGGACTTCTAGTTGGTTCGGGCACAGTATCTTTCCAGGTTAAAATTGCAGGCCAGCCTCGCGCGCGGCATCCGCCAGCGCCTTGACTTTGCCGTGAAAACGAGCACCACTGCGATCGAAGACGATCTTGACGATTCCCTTGCTTTTGGCCGCTTCCGCCGCCAAGGCGCCGATGCGTTTGGCGCTCGTCGCGTTGGCCGCCAGCTTGTCGCGATCCGTCACCGTCTTGTGCATGGTGGAGGCCGAAGCCAGCGTCACGCGCGCCACGTCGTCGATGAACTGAACATAAATGTGTTCATTCGAGAACCGGACACTCATGCGGGGACGTTCCTTGGTGCCCGAAATTTTCTTGCGAACGCGCCAGCGGCGCAATTGCGCTAATTTGACTTTTTTATCGTTTCTCATGATTCATGCGCCACGGTTTTGCCGTGGCAACGTCATTGCCTATTGAACGGTCTTGCCTTCCTTGCGGATGACCTTCTCATCGCTGTATCGCACGCCTTTGCCTTTATAAGGTTCGGGCGGATAATAACTGCGAATCTCCGAGGCCACCTGGCCGACGAGTTGTTTGCTCGGCCCTTCGATGGTCACTTTTGTATTTTCCTCCACCGTAATTTTGATCTGGTCGGGAATCGGATAATTGATCGGGTGCGAATATCCCAAAACGAGGTTGACATTCTTGCCTTGCACCGCCGCCTTGAAGCCGACGCCCTGGATTTCCAGCTTTTTGACAAAGCCGTCGCTGACGCCCTTGATCATGTTATTGACCAGCGCGCGGCTCAAGCCGTGCAGCGCCTTGGCTTCGGCGTCTTCCCCGTCGCGGCTGACCAGCACGTTGCCGCCATCCATTTTAACGGAGGTGCGGCGGGGCAATTCAAAGTCGAGCTTGCCTTTGGGGCCTTCGACGAACACTTTTTGGCCCTTGATTTCCACCTTCACTTTAGGCGGAATCGGCACCGGTAATTTTCCAATACGAGACATAATTCACCAGACTTCACAAAGCAATTCACCGCCAATATTCTTCTTGCGCGCCTGCATGGCGCTCATGATCCCGTCGGAAGTGGAGAGGATGGTAATGCCCAATCCGCCCTTCACTCGTGGGACCTCGGTCGCGCCCGAATAACGGCGCAAGCCGCCCGAACTAAGCCGGCGCAAACCTTCAATCACCGGCTTTTTACCGGCGTATTTGAGTTTGATTTTTAATTGTTTGAAGGGCTTTCCCTCCACGGCCACCTCGGCCACGTAACCTTCGCGCTTCAACACATGGGCAATGTTTTCCTTCACTTTGGAGTGGGGAATCACTACTTCGGGCAAGGCGGCCCGTCCGGCATTGCGGAGGCGGGTCAACATATCTGAAATGGGGTCGCTCATAGAATTACCAACTGGCCTTCGTCACACCGGGAATCAATCCGTTCAAGGCCGCTTCGCGAAAGGTCAATCTCGAGCAGCCGAATTTGCGCAAATAACCATGGCGCCGTCCTGAAAAGGAGCAACGGTTGACCACTCGGGTCGGGCTGGCGTTGCGCGGCAGGTTGCTTAAGCCGGCGTAATCGTGGCGGGCCTTCAACTCCGCCCGCAAGGCGGCGTATTTCTTGACCGTGGCGGCCTTCTTTTTATTGCGTTCTATCCAGGATGTCTTAGCCATAAATTATTTCTCCGCAAACGGCATGCCCATCATCTTCAACAAGTCCAGCGCTTCTTCATTGTTCGGCGCATTCGTCACGATGGTGATATCCATGCCCTGGGTGCGTTTGATTTTATCCAGTTCGATCTCGGGAAAAATGGTCTGGTCGCTCACGCCCAGGGTATAGTTGCCCCGTCCGTCAAAGGACCGCGGCGACAACCCGCGAAAATCGCGGATGCGCGGCAGGGCCGTCGCCACCAGGCGGTCAAAAAATTCATACATCACTTCCCGGCGCAAGGTCACATGGCAGCCAATCGACTGGCCTTCGCGCAGTTTGAAATTGGCGATGCTATGCCGCGATTTATTGATGACAGGCTTGCGGCCCGTGATCAGCGTCATGTCGCGCGTGGCGTCTTCAATCGCGCCCTTTTCAAGCGAGGCGCTGACACCCATGTTCAGCACGATTTTTTCGATTTTCGGGATTTGGTGAACGTTCTGGTACTGCCGCTTCTCTTTCAAGGCGGGCCGCACTTCGCTCACATATTTTTCGTAAAGTCTCGGTTTCATGGTCAATCGCCGCGGATTTGGCCGCGGCTTTAAATTATTCTCTAGGCTTTGGCGGCTTCCTCGGCTGGTTTGGCTTTGCGCTTGCTGCTGGCGTCAAAGCGCTCTGCCAGGGTCACATTCGAGAGGTGGATGGTTCCCTCGCGCTCGACGATGGCGCCCTGGGGATGCTTTTCGCTCTTGCGCGTATGGCGCTTGATCATCTTGATGCCCTCGAGGAGGACGCGATTGTTCTTCTTATTGACGAGCAGAACCTTGCCGCGCTTGCCAAGTTCCGAACCGGCGATGACCACCACTTCGTCCCCTTTTTTGATGTGAGCTTTTGCCATAACTAAATAACTTCCGGAGCCAGCGAAATGATTTTCATGAACTTCTTGTCGCGCAATTCCCGCGCGACCGGTCCGAAAATGCGCGTGCCGCGCGGATTGCGTTCCTTGTCAATAATCACAATGGCGTTGCTGTCAAAACGCAAATAGGAGCCGTCGGAACGGCGAATCTGCTGGCGGGTCCGCACCACCACCGCGTCCACCACGTCGCCCTTCTTGACCGTGCCATCCGGCGCGGCTTCTTTGATGTGGGCCTTGATGACATCGCCAATCCCGGCGTACTGCTGGTTGCGGCCAATGACACCGATGGCCGCCGCCCGCTTGGCCCCGGTGTTGTCGGCGACGTCTAAAATGGATCGAACC
>DASRLE010000226.1:0-5119 GCA_035648615.1 Saccharimonadales bacterium (SeqCode)
CTCGGGTGGCGTACCTGTCTCGACCATCGGCAGTGTCAATATTCATTCCCCCGCAATCTACACTCTTAGTTACGTGGCTGCGGACGGCGCAGGGAATTCCGTTACGAACGTTCGCGTTGTCATCGTCACGGATACAACGCCGCCTGTTCTCACGTTGAACGGCGCCGCAACCATCAACCAGTCCGAAAACAGCTCCTTTACCGATCCCGGCGCGGCAGCCAATGATGCTTGCGCCGGTTCCCTTTCCGTGACGACAAGCGGGTCTGTCAACACGACTGCGCTTGGCAGTTATGTATTGACGTATATCGCCGCTGATCCTTCCGGCAACATCGCTTCCAATACCCGCACTGTCAATATAACTCCGGCCCCAACCATTACCACCCAGCCCGCGAGCCTGACGACCAATGCTGGCACAACCGCTGTATTCACCGTGGTGGCCACTGGCGATTCATTGACCTACCAATGGTTGAAAAACGGGGTGAGCCTGACCGATGGCGGCGCAGCCACCGGCTCGACTTCTGCCGCTCTGACGCTTTCCGGCCTGCTTGCCACCAACGCTGGCAGTTATGTTGTCATCGTGACCAACTCCGCTGGATCAGTCACAAGTTCTGTCGCGGTATTGACCATTATTGATCCTACAATCAACACCCAGCCCGGCAATGTTGCGGCTCCATTGAACCATGTTGCGTATTTCTCTGTCGATGCGGGTGGCACGGGTCCGTTTTCGTATCAGTGGTATTCCATCATCGGAAAGATAACCACCAAACTCAAAGGGAAAACCAATGACACGCTTGTCATCGGACCGATTACTTCCACGATGTTTGGCAGTTACTACGTTGTCGTCAGCAATTCATTGCCTTCGTCGATAAGGAGCGACATCGCGCGGCTGACGTTGAGTGTTTCCTCATTGACCTTGCAGACCAACGGCAACGGGAAAATAAAACCGTTCGGTTCCCCCCTGTTCGGCCTCGCGACCAACCATGCCGTGCTCGATGTCGATCGCGATTACCAAATCCAGGCCATTGCCGGAGCGAAAACGATTTTCACCAATTGGACCGACGAAACCGGAACCGTCCTTTCCACCAATTCTCTTCTGACGTTTTTGATGCACTCAAATCTAGTTTTGACCGCAAATTTCCTGACCAATCCAATCGTTGCCGCGGGTGTCGCCGGTTCTTACAATGGCCTTTTTTACCCGGTTGATGATTCCCGGAATCCGCTCATTTCCGAAAGCACATCCGGGTTCATTGGCAGTCTGGTCGTTCAAACCAACCGGACGTATAGCGGCAGACTCTACCTTGCCGGGCTGGTTCATATACTTGCCGGGACATTTGACCTCAGTGGCAATGACACGCAAACCATTGCGCTCGTCGGCAAGACGAACCTCACCGTCACGCTGCATCTCGATTGGAGCTGTGGCTCGAAGCAGATTACTGGAACGGTTGTTTCTTCTGCAGGCTGGTCGGCGCCATTGCGACTGGACTTGGATATATACAGTTCAACCAACCATTTCGACGGCGCGGCCCGTTATACCATGGCTGTAATTCCAGCGGACGGCTCGCCCTTGTACTCGCCTGGTGGTTACGGGTTCGGGCTTGTCACCAATAACGCCTTGGGCCAGATCATGTTGTCGGGCGCGCTTGCCGACGGCACGGTAATTTCGCAAAATGTGCCGATTTCCAAGAATGGAGACTGGCCCCTTTTCATAAATCTGTATGGCAACAAAGGTTTGATCGAGGGATGGCTGAACTTTAGAGACGGTGAACCAGAGGGCTACGTCACATGGATCAAGCCGGGCAATCTCGGTTTTCCGCCCACTTATAAAGGAGGCTTCACCAATAGCGTCCGTGTGATCGGCTCTCTGTACGTTGTTGCCAATCCGCCGGTGCTTCTTGCCAATGACGAATTGGACATCACCGGCGCCGATAAGTTGAACTTGCCTTTGACATTGAATGTCACCATCGAGAATAACACCCTTTTCCTTCTCCCTGGGGTGGCCACTAATGCGGTGAAAGGCACGATCACGCCGTCCACCGGCTTCATGACGCTCAGGTTCCGGCCAACCGGTCTTGGTGCCGCTCAGGACCGTACTGCGGCGGGAGTGGTGTTGCAAAGCTACAATGCAGGGGTAGGGGCCTTCGTTGGAACCACAAACACCGGCGCGATCTACCTGCACTGAGGTTGTTTAATACCGTTTCTATTTCGCAGTTGCACTATTACGAAGCGAATAGGCGGCGGTCATAGACCTTGTCATTACCCACATCTTTTCGTTGTTTGCTTTAGCGCAACTAATCTGTAATTTGCATTCCCACTACGGGTTCTGGAAAGTTGGCCGGCGATCCTCAGGCCGGCCAATTTATGAACACGAACCTGATTGACCCCGCCCAGTGGGCGCAGAACGAATTTGGATTTGCACAACTGGGCGATCAACGCCGTAATAAACGCTTGGTGAACATTGCTGAACATTTGGCGGCTAATCCTGGTGGAACCTTGCCCCAGGCTTTTCCGGAGTGGGCCGAACTTAAAGCTGCCTACCGCTTTTTTGGACAGCGCGGAGTCAGCTTTGAGCGGGTGCTGGCCCCGCATTTGGACCGCACTCGGCAGGCGTGTGCCCAGCCCGGAGAGTATCTGCTCATTGAGGACACCACCATTTTGGATTACAGCAGTCATTATTCGGCGCAGGGCCTGGGAGTGATCGGAGATGGTCGAGGGCGGGGCTTTGACTTGCATAGCGCCCTGGCCGTGCGGGTCGAAGGCTGGACTCTGGAACAACGTCCGGAAGGAATGTTGGTGGGATTGTTTGACCAGCAGTGTCGCACGCCCCGTCCGGCACCGAAGGGCGAGAAGCGGGGGGAGCGTTTAAGTCGTCCACGCAAATCGCAGACTTGGGCTGCCGCCTTCAAGTCGGCCGGTTCTCCACCGCGCGGGAGCCAATGGATTTACATCGCGGATCGGGAATCGGATTTTTATGAGCCGATGCACATTTGCCAGCAGCACGGAGTGGACTCGGTGATTCGGGCAAGCCATAACCGGCGTTTGGCAGAGGAGGACGGGCATTTGTTTGCGGCTTTGGCACAGGCTCCGGTGCTGGGACGCAGCACGGTGGAGGTTCGATCCCGCGGGGGCCAGCCGGCACGCACAGCCATCGTGGAACTGCGGAGTGTGCGCGTGAATTTGGACGGGCCTTGGCGTCCGGGGGGCTGGCAGCCGCCCTTGCCCAATATGGGCGCGGTGGAGGTCAGAGAGGTGGATGCGCCCGAAGGCGTCACCGAACCGCTGCATTGGATTTTACTGACCTCCATGCCGTGCTCCACTCGAACAGAAGCGCAACGAGTCGTCGGACGTTATGCGGCACGCTGGTGGATCGAAGAGTACCACAAAGCGCTCAAGACCGGAGCCGGAGTGGAGGAAAGTCAACTGGAACGCGCGGATCGGCTGGAACCATTAATAGCGGTGCTGGCAGTGGTGGCGGTGCGATTGTTGAGCACCAAGATGCTGGCGCGCAGTCGTCCGGAGTCCTTTGAAGCGGCCATGAGTTTTGGACCGGAGATGCTGGCCGTGCTGGAAAAAAAGCTGGGGAAGCCCCAAGACGGCTGGAACAATCGCAACGTGATCGTGGCGACGGCGCGGCTGGGTGGTTTTCTAGCCCGTAAGCATGATGGCATGCCGGGCTGGCAAACGATCTGGCGCGGATGGCAGCGGCTGATATGGATGTGCGAGGAATTAGCAACGCTAACCAATCAGTAAAAAGATGTGGGTAATGACAAGGTCATAGACCGCCGCCAATTCGCTTCGTAATAGTGCAACTGCGAAATAGAAACGGTATAAATCACATGGTATGCTGTTTCCGTGGAAAAGGTGATCCGCACGTTTAAATCGTTTGAGGAAGCCGACAAGGCTGACGCCGAGTTTTATCGGGCGCTGACACCTGAACAGCGGTTGGATATACTCGGTGAACTCATCGCCCGCGTTTATCCCGATGCGCATAAGCAAGGAATCGAAAGAGTTTGTCGAATTATAAAACTCCAGGAAGATTAGGCATCTGCTGGTTGGGGGATACGCCGTGGCGCATCACTCCCGGCACGCCGATGCCCGAATTTTTCACGCTGCCGCCAGCACTTTGACTTCCTTATCGAGCCGGCCAGCCAGACGTTCCTGCTCCCGCTCCAAATCGTAGTGCGATTGCAAGTTGAGCCAGAATTCCGGCGACATGCGGAAATAGCGCCCCAGCCGCAGAGCGGTGTCCGCCGTGATAGCGCGCTGGCCGTTAACAATTTCGTTGATGCGGCGCGGCGGCACACCGATGTCTTTGGCCAGCCGATATTGTGTGATGGCCATTGGCTCGAGAAATTCTTCGTTCAGAATTTCGCCCGGTGTGATGTTGCTCAACAGTTTGTTTTTCATAATCAGTGATAGTCCACAATTTCAACCTCGAAGGCAGAGCCTTCCTGCCAGCGGAAGCAAATCCGCCATTGATCATTGATCCGGATGCTGTGTTGCCCTTTACGCCCGCCCTTCAACGATTCGAGCCGGTTTCCCGGTGGCACGGCCATGTGCCGTAATTCCGTGGCAGCATGCAATGCCAGCAGCTTTCGTCTTGCGCTGCGCTGGATGTTCGGCGGAAACCGGCGGGACAATTCCGCTCGGAACACCCGCTCCGTCTCCGCGCACGCGAAAGTTAGAATCACGGATGAATAGTAACGCGATGCGTTAATAGCGTCAAGGAATTCCCGTCTTTACCACACATGAAATTTGACTCCGCCCTGCTCGATTTCCTTTTGAACCGCTTCGGGAACAAGCACCTCGTCAAACAGGGATTTCAAAATATCCAACCGGGCAAGAGTGCCAAGGGCGATCAACGGCCCCGAATTGCAAACAATCCGGCTCACGAGTGGATCGGCTTGAACTCGGCGGCAAGTTCATCAGCATCCCAATTTACAGCGGGGACATTCCATTGCGGGCAATTAAAAAGAAAAGCGATGCGGGAAACTCCGGCCAATTGCGCCGCCTGTCCACTGGTCAGCCGCCCCATCTCAAACAGCTTCATTGCCAGCGCCATTCGCGCTTCATTTTCAAAGCGTTCGCGACTTGAACCTGCCAGAGCCGTCCAGGATCTGTC
>DASRLE010000227.1:0-3341 GCA_035648615.1 Saccharimonadales bacterium (SeqCode)
GACAGATCCTGAAGTTGATGACGTTTTGCGCGAAGCTCTGGGCAAGACCACTGGCCTGCTTAAAGCTGGTATTATTGACTCGATCGGCTGGCGGGGCAAACCGGCCGCCCTGCCTCTTTTGATCCCCCTCTTGTCGGACTCGGATACAAACATCGCGGCGGCGGCCGCAACCTCCTTGGGACGGATTGGCGGCCCGGAGGCGCTCGCTGCGCTTTCCGCAGTGCGCGGCCAACCACCGGCAGCCGTGCAGGCGGTCGTTCAATCGAGTCTTCTCCATTGTGCCGAAGACTTGGCCGCGAGCAATAATGAGGCGGGGGCGGTCGGCATTTATCGCGAGCTTTATGACGGCAAGTACCCGCTGGGCATCCGCACGGCCGCATGGCGCGGCCTGGTGTTGACGGATTCAGCGCATCAAATCGAGCTGATGGAGAAGGCGCTGGGCGGCGCGGACCGACCCATTGAACTTGTCGCCTTGAAAGTGTTGCGTGATTCGAACAATCGTCCTCTGATCGATGCCTGCATCAGCCAGTGGGCCTCGCTTCCCGCCCAGTCGCAATGGGCCGTGATGGATGCGGCAGTTAAACGAGGCCCGGAAGCATTGCCGTTGGTGCGCACCGCCAGCCGAAGCCCGGACGCGACTCTCCGCGTCGCCGCGTGGACCGCCATGGGCGACCTTAATGATTTGGCGTCCATTCACGCGCTTGCCCAAGCCGCTGCCGGCGAAGGGGCCGAACGTCAAGCCGCCCGCGATAGCCTGGCCCGCTTGCGGGGCGGTGGCGCGTCTGAAGCCTTCGAGGCCGAATTGAAAGCCGCTGCCACGCCGGAAAAGGTTGAGTTGCTGCGGGCCTTGGGCGCCAGGCAGGATGGCGAAGCGGCGAATGTTCTTTTGCAAAATGCCTCCGCCGGCGACGACTCCGTCCGCTTGGCGGCGCTTCAATCATTGACCGAGATTGCTCCGCCGGACGCGTTGTCGCCTTTGCTGGATATTGCGAAAAAAGCCGGCTCAGACGATCTGCGCAACCAAGCGTTGGAGGCGCTTTCCGTGATTTGTCGAGCAAGCTCGGACAAAGACGGAGCCACGCGCACCGTGGTCGAGGCACAGAGGCGCTTGCCTGAGGCGGAGCAAGGGGGGTTCTTGCCGCTGCTGGCCGATTTGGGCACCGCTGACGCTCTCACGGTTGTCGAGGCTGCCAGCCGGAGCCAAGACCTCGATCGGGCCAAGGAAGCCGTCCGTGCGCTTTCGCAATGGCCCAATGCCGCACCGGCCTCTTATCTGCTGGATCTGGCCCGCACGGCTACCAATACCGTCTTGCGAACGCTGGCCTTGCGGGGCGCCATTTCTGTAAGTGGCGAGGAATCAGTAGCTTCTGATCGACTGGCGATTCTTAAACAAGCGATGGCCGAAGCAAACCGTCCCGACGAAAGGAAACAGGCCTTGAGCCAGCTCGGGCAGATTCCCACCCCCGAAGCCCTTGACCTTGCCCTCAAGGCCATGGACGATCCCGCCGTCTCGAACGAGGCGGCCTTGGCGGTGGTGGACATTGCCGAAAAACTGGCCCCGTCCAATCGCGCGTTGGCAAACGAGGCAGCCGCAAAAGTGCTTCAAAACCATAAGGATGGGGAACTTTTCCGACGCGCATCGGCTTTGCGGCTCAAAACGGAGTGAGACATCCCGTTCATCCGCGACTGGTGATCTGCGGTCCCTATTCCCGGGCGAGTGTCGTGGGCGAAGGCCATTTTTAATATCCCGCCGACGCGAAGACGCATTTTTTTGCTTTGGCGATCCAATAAGCCCCGCTTGCTCGCTTCTTCCGCTTTCGATACTGGCCCGCCCTATTTCTTCGCTGTTAAGTAAATCTGCCGTTTGGCCGATAGGCTTGGCAATGGACAGCAATCTGTGTCACGACGCGCCGAGAGCCGGGGAGTATTTCCCAGGACGTAAAGCCTTTGATCGTGCCTCGAGGGCGCAAATGACGAAAACCAATAAACAACCTATGAACGTTCTTCTCCCTAAGACTGAAGCTTTTGAACACGCCCCCGCGGTAGGAGGGATTGCGCAAGAGTTCACTCCTCTTCGCGGTATTCCGCTCGTCCGCCACCGCTTGGCGAAGATGCTTTGGGTTATCGGAGTTATGGTTGGGCTGCACCCTGTCATGGCGTCGGCTCTGCCGGTATTGACACTGCCCGGCAGCGCATCGGTGGGCCAAGACGCCTCCACCGACTTGGCGATTGGAGTCAGCGACTCCTCTGTGCCGATCTTCACGGTAACAACCACCGCCCGTTCCTCGAACACCAATTTGATCAGCAATGCCAGCCTGACTTTCGGCGGCGCGGGGACAAATCGCCTGCTGTCAATTAAACCTGCATTGCACAAATCGGGTACCACGACCATCACGGTGATTGCCCGCGACTCCGTGCCTTCCAGCGCGACAAATACATTCACTCTGACTGTCGTCGCCACCAATTACCCGCCCGTTTTTCTTAAAACGATCGGCATTCAAACCAAGAACGAGAACGCGGCCTCGACGAATTTGTCATTTTCCATCTCTGATCTCGAAACGGCTGCTTCTGCGCTCACCGTCACCGCGACGTCCACCAATACAGCGCTGCTTCCAAACGCCAATCTTGTCCTTTCTGGAACGGGCACAAACCGCACATTAAGTTTGACTCCGGCGGCCAATCAAAACGGCACGACCTTGGTCGAACTCGTGGTGACCGACGGGGGCGGCGCGACGGCCACTAATAACTTTCTCGTGACTGTGTGGGTCGTCAATCAACCTCCGACTTTCAACTTGGGGACAAATATTCTTGTTTACAACGAGAATTATGGTTCGGTCAGCAACGCCAATTTTGTTTCCGCCATTTCCAGCGGACCGGCTGATCAATCCAGCGAGAGCAATTATTTTGTTTTGAATTACACCACGAATTTTTTTGCGCAGGCGCCGGTGGTGGACACCAATGGCAATCTCGCCTTTCAAGTTGCAACAAACCTGTTCGGAACTAATACAATAACGTTTACCCTCAAGACCACTGGCAGCACGACCAACGGGGGCAAAAATAGTTTAACAAAAACGCTGACGCTGGATGTTCCATTCGTTAACCAGGCGCCCAGCTTTACGCTCTCGACTAATGCCTTCCTGGTCAGCGAGGACACCCTGGCGGTGACCAATGTTCGATTCCTGACCAATATCAGCGCCGGGCCGCCCAATGAGAGCAGCCAGACGTGGACCTTCGCCACGACCACGGCGACCAACAATGCGACCAATGCGCTCTTTACAGTCCTGCCGGCTATCAGCACCAATGGGACATTGACCTTCCGCCCCACAGCCCATTCCTTCGGG
>DASRLE010000228.1:0-19438 GCA_035648615.1 Saccharimonadales bacterium (SeqCode)
GCAGTAAAGCATAATGTTTCAATGTGACGCGCGCCGGACGGCCCCGCCGCCGCGCGCGTCACTTTTTGATGAAAACGCTGCACCTATACTTGACTCGCCAGATGCTGGCGACTTTAGGTATGACGGTCTTTGTTTTCACCCTGGTTCTTCTTCTGGGCAACGTCATCAAGGACGTTTTGAAGCTGGTCATCGGCCGCGAAATAACCCTGCCGGTCGCTCTGCACGCCGTTGTCCTGCTGGTGCCCTACGTCCTGGCCTACTCCCTGCCGATTGGAATGCTGACCGCGGCGCTGCTGGTTTTCGGGCGTTTCAGCGCCGAGCAGGAATTGACCGCCGCGCGCGCCAGCGGCATCAGTTTGCTGAGTCTGATTACGCCGGTTCTCTTGCTCAGCGTGCTGGTCAGCGGACTCAGCGCGTGGCTGAACTTCGACCTCGCTCCGTCGGGACGCGTCGCCGAAAAAGAGCTTCTTTTTCGCGCCATCAAGGAGCATCCATCCTATGTGCTGCAAAGCAATGAATCGGCCCGCTTTCGCGATCACATTATTTGGGTCGGAAAAAAGGATGGCACCAATCTGGAAAACGTCATTATCTCGCACTATGACCAGAGCAACGAACTGAACGAATTGATCAAAGGAGCGTCGGGCAACGTGGTTTCGGACCCGGCCAACCAGCAAATTATTCTTAATCTGCGCGATGTCCATACCATGCGTCATTCTGGCGACGGTTGGAAGCCAGTAGTCGATAGCGCGGAAGCGACTTTTCCCATCAAATATCCCAATGAAACAGATACGTCCGTCTTTATGGGCCCCGGCGAAATGACCTTCCGCCAACTTCTGGAAAAGCGGGCGGAAATTGAGCGCAGCCTTTCCGACTCTCCGTCCACCGGCAAAACCCAGGAACAACTCCTGGAAGTCCAGCGCCAATTCAGGTCCATGACCGCCGACATGACAACGCCGCTGCTGGTCTATCTGAACCGCGACGTGGCCTTGTCCTGCGCGTGCATTGGCTTTACCCTCATAGGAATCCCTTTGGGCATCCGCGCCCACCGTCGCGAAACCAGCGTTGGCGTGGCGACGGCCCTGGCGCTGATGCTGGTTTACTACAGCTTTTTGGTTTTGGCGCAGGCCTGGGCGGGCCATGCGGAACGCGCGCCCTATCTGATCGTGTGGATTCCCGATTTTATTTTCCAGTCAGTGGGAGCGGTTCTGCTCTGGCGGGCCAACCGGGGAATATAGCGGTCAAGGTGCATGATCCATTCCTTCTTAATCTTAATCGTAATCTTAATCTTAATCCTCCTCCGAGGTGAAAGACGATTAAGATTAAGATTACGATTAAGATTAAGAGCCGGAATGCTGAAAGTGCGCTTGACTCGCGGCGGTGGTTTGAGGGCATCATATTTCATGCAATTCACATTTAGGAAAATCGCTCTTGTCGCCGCGGTGGCTCTCTTTTGCGGATGCCACACTTTGGAAAAGCAAAACTCCCCCGCTGCGTCCGCCCCGCCCGCGACCGGCACCGTCAGTGTGCCTCGCCTGTTTTCGGATGACATGGTTTTGCAGGAAGATGCTTCGGTGCCGATTTGGGGTTGGGGCACCGAAGGCGCCACCGTGACCGTTCACTTCCGCGACCAGACCGTTTCGACCCAGGTCAAGGATGGCAAATGGATGGTCCGGTTGATTAATTTAAAGGCAGGCGGCCCGGATACATTGACCATCTCCTGCGGCAACACCATCGAGTTGAAGAATGTGCTCGTCGGCGAAGTCTGGCTGGCCAGCGGGCAATCCAACATGGAATTTGCGCTCAAGAATTCCTTCGAGGCTGGCGACGACATCGCCAACAGCGCCAATCCAATGATTCATATTGTCAAAGTTCCGCATGTCCGCGCCGATGCGCCGGCTAACGACATCGGCTCCAGTTGGAAACCTTGCGGCCCCGATACAGTCAAGAATTTTTCGGCGGTGGCTTATTACTTCGCGCGGGACCTGCAAAAATCCCTCCATGTGCCCGTCGGCATCATTGAATCGGATTGGGGTGGCACGCCCGCCGAAGCCTGGATGCAACACTCCTTCCTCCAGGCGAATCCCAGCTATCGAACGGAAGTTTTCGGCGAATGGATCATCGCGCAGAACCAGTACGAAAATAGTTTGGCTGCTTACAACAAAGCTAAAAGCGATGCGCAGGCCAGCGGCGCCGAATTCAAAAAGGCGGCGCCCCGCGTGCCTTGGAAGCCGGGCGAATTGTATGACGGGATGATTGCGCCTCTGGTTCCCTACGCCATGAAAGGCGCGCTTTGGTATCAAGGTGAAAGCAACGCCAATAGCAAAGAAGACGCCGACGAATATCATACGCTCTTTCCAGATTTGATTCGCGACTGGCGCGGCGTGTGGGGGGAAGGGGCCTTTCCGTTCCTGCTCGTGCAACTGGCGCCTTACCATGAAATCCGCCCTGAGCCGGAAGAAAGCCATTGGGCCTCCTTGCGCGAAGCTCAACTGCGGGCGACCCAAGCGCTGCCCAATGTCGGAATGGCGGTCATCATCGATGTCGGCGACCAAAAGAATATTCACCCGACCAAAAAGCAGCCGGTCGGCGCGCGTCTGGCCCTGGCCGCGCAAGCCATCGCCTATCATCAACCGATTGAGTATTCCGGCCCGGTTTATCAGCGGATGAAAATTGATGGCGGCCAAATCGTCCTGACTTTCGATCATGCCGGCGGCGGGTTGGTGTCCCACGGCGATGAATTAAAGGGCTTCTCGATTTGCGGCGCCGACGGAAAGTTCGTCTGGGCCGATGCCACGATTGCGGCGCCGAACAAAGTGATCGTCCGCAACATCTCTGTTCGCCATCCCGTCGCCGTGCGTTATGGCTGGGCCAACTATCCCGTGGTCAATCTTTGGAACAAGGCTGGCCTGCCCGCTTCGCCGTTTCGCACCGATGATTTCGATTTAAAATAGGCGGCGAAATTGAATCCAGTTGAATCGCGCTCCCGGACTGCTTACTCTGCGCCCATGCAAAAAATTGCGCCTTTCCACGCGCCGCCGCGTCTATTGATGGGACCCGGGCCAAGCAATGTCGCCCCCTCGGTGCTTCGGGCCATGTCCCAACCGCTGGTCGGCCACCTCGACCCGGTTTTCATCCAAATGATGGAGGAAATCAAGGGGATGCTGCGCTCGATTTTTTTGACCAAGAACGAAATGACCTTTCCCGTCAGCGGCACGGGCAGCGCGGGGATGGAGTTTTGTTTTGTCAACCTGGTGGAACCGGGTGATGAAGTCATCATCGGCATCAACGGCGTATTCGGCATGCGCATGGCCGATGTGGCGGAGCGTTGCGGGGCGCGCGTCACCAAGGTCGAAGCGCCGTGGGGCCAGATCATCGAGCCTGCCCAGATTGCCGAGGCCTTGAAACGCGTTCGCCCGAAAGTGGTCGCCATTGTTCACGCCGAAACGTCCACCGGTGTGCTGACGCCCGTCGAGGAAATTTCGCGCATGACCCACGAAGCCGGCGCGCTTTTTGTGCTGGATACGGTCACTTCGCTGGGCGGCTGCCCCGTCCGAATCGATCAATGGAAGGTCGATGCGGTCTATAGCGGGACGCAAAAGTGCCTGAGCTGCCCGCCTGGTTTGTCGCCCGTTTCGCTGAGCGCGCGGGCGCTGGCCACGGCGGCGAATCGAAAACACAAAGTGCAAAGCTGGTATCTCGATGTCAATTTGCTGGCCTCGTATTGGGGCCAGGACCGCGTCTATCACCATACCGCGCCGATCACGATGAACTACGGCCTGCACGAGGGCCTGCGGTTAATTTTGGAGGAAGGCCTGGAAACCCGCTGGCAACGCCACGAGCGGAATTATTTGGCGCTCAAAAAGGGCCTGGCCGCGCGCGGCCTTGAATTGGCCTCGCAAGCCGGCCATCAACTTTGGTCCCTCAACGCCGTGCGCGTGCCGGAAGGAGTTGAAGAGGCCGTCGTGCGGAAAAAAATGTTGACTGATTTCAATATCGAAATCGGCGCAGGCCTCGGCCCGCTCAAAGGAAAAATCTGGCGCGTCGGGTTGATGGGCGAAAACAGCCGGCCCGAAAATGTCGAGACGTTCCTCAACGCGCTCGACAAGATTCTGGGCAGATGACCGAAAAAAAACGGAATCCAGTCCAGCGGTTTTTCGCCGCGCTCGGTCCTGGGCTTATCACGGGCGCGGCTGATGATGATCCGTCCGGGATCGCCACTTACTCGATGGCCGGGGCCAAGTTCGGCACGAGCATGTTATGGACGGCTCTGTTGACCTGGCCGCTCATGGCGGTCGTGCAAATGATGTGCGCCCGGATTGGGATGGTCACCGGCATGGGTCTGATGATGTCGCTGCGCAAAAAGTTTCCCAAGCCGCTCATCATGCTCATTTCGCTCGCCTTGTTCCTGGCCAATACGATCAATATCGGCGCCGACCTGCTCGGCATGGCAGACGCGGGTCAGATGCTGGTCGGGGTGAAAACGGGCGTTTTCGTGGCCGTGTTTGGAATCCTCATCACCGTAGTCAGTGTGAAATGCGATTACCAGCAGCTTGCCCGCATCTTGAAGTGGCTCTGCCTGGCCCTATTCGCTTATGTCATCACCGGATTCATCATCAAACCGGACTGGCACATCGTCCTGCGCGATACCGTCATCCCCTCCGTGCCCCATGGCCACGAGGCGATGCAAATGCTGGTCGCCATCCTCGGAACCACCATCAGCCCTTACCTTTTCGTCTGGCAGGCTTCCCAGGAAGTGGAGGAAGAGAAAGCCCAGGGAATGAATCGCATTGGCTTGCGAATCGGCGCATCCCAGGAAGCGATCAACATGCGCGCCCTTGATGTAGGAGTCGGCACCTTTTTCTCCAACCTGGTAATGTATTTTATTATTTTGACCACCGGACTCACGCTGCACCGCCACGGCGTCACGGACATCGAGACCTCCAAGCAAGCAGCGGAAGCCTTGCGACCCTTGGCCGGCCATCTCGCCGCCACCCTCTACACGCTTGGTGTCGTCGGGGTGGGTTTGCTTTCCATCCCTACGCTGGCGGGGTCGGCCGCCTATGCCTTTGCCGAGACCTTTTCCTGGAAGCAAGGCCTCAACGAAAAGCCGCGCGCAGCCTGGCGTTTCTACACGGTCTTTGTGTTATCCATGGCCATCGGCATGGCGCTTTACTTTTTCAAAGTGAACCCGGTGAAAGCCCTTTACTGGACCGCCATCATCAACGGCGTCCTGGCACCCTTCCTCCTCACCGCGATCCTCTTCGTCGCATCCGACACCCGGCTCATGAAGAAACAGCCAAGTTCAATGGCCGCCCGAATATGGGTCGGCGTGACCGCCCTGCTGATGTTTGGGGCCGCCGCCGGAATGTTTATATTTTAAGCTGTGCCAACCGCAGAAGTTGTCGTGTGGGGCCTTCCTGTCCGCCATAGCTTTAGCGAAGACAGACCGCTCAACCGGTCGAGGCGCAGTCTTAACGTATCCGGCTGACGAAGCACGTCCGCCAATCGGTGATTTTTTCCGAACTAAAGTGATGGAAAGCAAGCTTGACAAAGTGGAAAGGATGCTTTACATTGCTTTTAATATGAAAAGTAAACTCATTCACAGAAGCAAATTAGTCACTTTATTGACCGCCGCCCTGACGTGGCAGGCTTTCACCGCCGTTGCGGATGCTGTTTCAGACCGCATCACTGTCAGCATCAGGGGACATGGCCCGGACGTGCTGCTGATCCCTGGACTCGCCACTTCGGGCGCGGTATGGGACGCCATAGCCAATCATTTGGAAAATCATCTCCGCCTGCACATCATCCAAGTGGCGGGATTCGCCGGTTCGCCGCCGCGGGCAAACGCGCAAGGTCGGGTGGTGCAACCGACGGTGGATGCCATTGACGCCTACATCAAAACCAACAAGCTGCAAACGCCAAAGGTGATTGGTCATTCGCTCGGCGGACTCATGGGCAGCATGCTCGCATTTCAGCATCCTGAAGACGTGGGTGGACTGATGATCGTGGACTCATTGCCATTTTTCGGCTCGTTGTTTGGCATGAAAGATACCGCCGCTGCAATGCCGCAAGCTGCCAACATGCGCGACAACACCCTCGCTCAATCGCAGGATGACTATGCCAAAAGCGAAACTGTTTTCATGCACTCGCTCGTCAAATCCCCGGACGGATGCAAGCAGGCAACCAAATGGGCGCTTGCATCCGACAAATCAGTCGTGGCCCGTGCCGCGTATGAGGACATGACGACAGACATCCGCCCTGAACTGCCCAAGATAAAAATTCCCGTAACAATGCTTTATCCCTGGGATGTCTCAAGCGGCTTTCCGCAAGCGGCCACCGACCGGCTTTACCAAGAGAACTATGTGGATCTTCCAAACAAAAAAATTATCCGCATTGATGACTCATTTCATTTCATCATGCTCGACCAGCCAGAAAAATTCGCAGATGAGGTGGACAAATTCCTCAAATGATCAACTTGTGAACCGCTCAAATATAATTTTATGAAAACGCACACCAAAAAATATCTTTTGCGAATGACTGTTGGATTCACTGGATATGTCCTGGGACTTTTCGCGCTGAACTACTTTGACGCCGAGCACCTGCCGCATAGATATTGGCTGATTTTCCTGCCATTGCTGCCTTTGATTTATGTGGCCGCCACCATCATTCGCTTCGTTTCGGAGGGATTGGATGAGATGAAAAGAAAAATTGTCACCGAGGCCATGGCATTTTCAGGGCTCGCCACGGGTTTCACCTGTTTTACCTATTTGTTTCTTCGAGACATGGGCGCGCCAGAATTTCGCGCGGAATGGGCATTTTATATCATGTGGGCTTACTATGGCATCGGGCTATTCTTTTCCTGGCGGAGGTATAAATGAAAAACCGTCTGCGCGAACTGCGCGCGGCGAAGAAATGGTCGCAATCTGACCTGGCCGACAAGCTCGATGTCTCGCGACAGACGGTGAATGCCATTGAGGCTGAGCGTTACGATCCAAGCCTGCCACTGGCTTTCAAAATAGCCGATTTATTCAAGATGCCCATCGAAGAGATTTTTGAGCCTTAAAAGATGCCAAAATCTTTGCTACAATAACTATCGTTCTGATGGCAAGGTTGTAAATCTGCTCAAGCTGCCTGAGCGACCATTTTCTCCCTCGCTGTGGCTCTGGCCCATACCGCTGGCGTGAACTCTTTGATCTGCGTGATCTTGGCGGCTGGCAGGCGGGTGAACAAATTTTTCAGGTAATCAAAAGGGTTGATCCCATGCCGTCGGCAACTTCCCAGCAAGGTGTAAATCACCGCGCTCCGTTCGCCATCTTCAGGATGCCCAATGAACAGCCAATTTTTCTTTCCAAGTGCGCTGGGCCGAATCGCGTTCTCAATGAGGTTGTTATCTATTTCCAAAGCGCCGTCCTCAATGAATCGGGTCAAAGCATCCCACCGTTTCAGCGTGTAATCAATCGCCTGACCGAGCAACCCTTGAGATAAAGTCTTTCTCCGTATCAACTCCATCGCCCGGTGCAGCCGAGCCAGAACCGGACAGCTCTGCCACACGCGCATGGCTGCCCTCAATTTCGGCCCAGCATTTTTCTCCCGCAGTTTCTTCTCCACCGCGTAAGGCTGTCCAATCTGATCCACAAACCATGCCGCCAATTTAGTTTCGGCCAGGGCTTCGTGAAAACCCCGGCGAACGTGGGCCCAGCAACCAATTAATGTCAGATCGCCACGGCTTTTGGCCAGCGATTCATACGCCGCATATCCCTCGGTCTGGAGTGTGCCACGAAAGCTTTTCAAAAACAGCTCTGGCCCTTCGCGTGATCGGCTCACCCGCCGTTCAAATGCTGGTAACACTTAACACGGCAGTGCCTGCAACAGTGCTGCCAACTGTTGCACATCGGAACCGCTTTGTAGCCGCACGGTCCAACCTTGCGGACTGACAACCTCCACCGCGTAACGTGGCGGCATTTTGGGCAGCGTCACTTCCTGAAACTTTACGGGCGGCGAGATTGTTTCGCTTTCCACTCGCAACCATTTGCTCAAGGTGGACAGCCCAACACCGTGGCGACTGGCAAAACCCCGTTGTTGACTTTCGTGGAAACCCGCCAGCAACCGTTGCCGCTGTTTAACTGTCCAACGCCGCCGGCCTGGTCTGCTTTTTGAAGAATACATGCCGCCATGATTTCATAACCCAGCGCGAGAAACTAGACCTAGCCGCCCAGACGCATGCGCCTCGACGCCGCAACCGCTTACGCGCCTCGCACCTTCTCCTTCTTCTCCTCCAATTCCGCCTTGAAGGATTTGCGCTCGGAGGCGAGTTGTTTTTCCAGTTGGGAGACGGCTTCGTAGTCTCGCTTGGCGGCGGCGGCCTCGAGGGCTTCTTTGAGGAAGATTTCGCGCTCGGCGATTTTGGCGGCGTACTTGGAATCCAGTTCGGCTAACTGGGTCTTTTGCTCGGCGGTCATTTTGACGGACGGAGCGGATTTGTTGAGGCGTTCCATGGCCAGTTCGTAAGAGGATTTCATAGGCGGGTGAATTAAGGATTTTTTTTCTTCCACGGCATGTCCGGGAATTTTTCAGGCGGTTTCATGGGAGGCGGTTTGGGTTTGGCCATGGCGAGTTCGGGTTCGCTCGCCGTGGCGGCGGTTCCCGGCGGCGCCATGTCGCCGCGCCAGGAGGCAATGCGCGCCTGCAAGGCATGGTGCTCGGCAGTTTTTTTGTCGCCGACTTTCATGTAGGCGCGGGAAAGATTGGTATGGACCAATTGGTCGTGCGGTTTCATTTGCTCGGCTTTGTGGCCTTCGGTGATCGCGGTCGGATAATCCCCCTTGGCGTAATAAGCGCCGCCCAAAGCGAGTTGCGCGTCAAAATAGGCGGGGTCATCGGCCAGGATGGCCTGAAGGCCAACGATGGCGCCGTCCGCATTGCCGCGGCTGAACTCGAACATCGCGTCATCAAAGCGCTCTTGCAAGGCAGGCATATCGTGTCCTCAACATATACCATCCGCGTTTTGAGGAAAGGCTTTCCGGCGGCGGCATTCCGGTCTAGGCTGTCTCGTGCCGAACACTTTCAGCGCAACAGAATTGTCGCCGCCTCCTGCGCCACCCGCGCCCATCTCGATGCGTCGCGCCTATACCAATTACGTGGGCAGCAAGCTGATTGCGTTCGTGGACAATATCCATGGCCTGGGCGCTTTTTTGCTGATCACCGCCGGGGTTGCCGCGACGAAGTTTAACACCGCCCGGGCTGTGATTCATCCGCTCATCCGAATGCAGATCACGCGCGCCGGGGTGAATTTGCTGCCGATGGTCGGGTTTCTGGCTTTTGCCTTGGGCATGGTTGTCATCGGGCAGACAGTTTTTCTCCTGCATCGTTACGGCGTGGAAAATTATGCGGGGATGGTGATGGTTACAGTGGTGGTGCGCGAAGCCGGGCCGGTCCTGGCCGCGCTGCTGGTGCTGGCTCGCGTCGGGACGGCCAACGTCATCGAACTGGGCACGGCCCGCGCCATGGGCGAAGTCGAGGCGCTCGAGGCGCTGGGGATTGATCCCATTCATTATCTGGTGGTGCCGCGCGTGGTGGGGATGGCCCTTTCGATTTTCTCGTTGACAGTTTATTTGATCCTGATTGCGCTCCTGAGCGGCTACCTCTTCGCCTTCCTGCAAAATGTGCCGCTTTCGCCCGGCGATTATTTCCAGCAATTGGCGGGCGCTTTGCTTTGGCAGGATTTTGTATTATTGACTTTGAAGGCAATTGCGTTTGGCACCCTGATCGCCACCGTGACTTGTTTCGAAGGCCTGGCGCTGCCCTTGCGCCTCGAGGACGTCAGCCGCGCCAGCACCAGCGCGGTGGCCAAATGCATCGTCGGGGTGGTCCTGCTTGATGCGCTCTTTATTATCGTTTACCTGGTCATTTGATTTATGGATCCTTTAATCGAGGCCAGCGGCATGGAGGTTTGCGCGTCGCGCGATCAACACGTTCTCCTCAGCGGAGTCGATTGGAAAATTGCGCCGGGCGACTATTGGGTCGTGGGCGGCCCGCACGGTTCTGGAAAAACAGATTTGCTGGCGACCACCGCCGGCTTGCAACGTTCGACGGCGGGAAGCGTCCGCATTTTTGGCCGCGAGGTGAAGGAGATGACCGAACCCGAGTTGCTCAAGCAACGGACCCGCCTGGGAGTCGTTTTCAAAAACGGCGGGCGCATGTTTCCCGACTTGACCGTGGCCGAAAATGTCGCGCTGCCCCTCTGCTATCATCGCAACTGGCGTCCCGAACAGGCGCAGGCGGAGGTTCGCGCCATGCTCGAAATTACGGAATTGGATGGCATGGCGAAGGAAACGGCGCAAAGCCTGGGATCAGGCTGGCCGCAACGGGTGGGGCTGGCCCGCGCGCTGGCGCTGAAGCCGGAAATTCTTTTTTTGGACGAGCCGGGCATGGGCTTGGACTCCCGGCAACGCCTATGGTGGCGCCATTTTCTCGGGCAATTGTCCTCGGGAACTTCCGGGATCGGCAAAGAAAAAACGACTGTCGTGGCCACGACCAACGATTTCTCTCTCTGGCAAGGGGAGCGCCGCCTGGTTGGCTTGATCAAAGACAAACATTGGCAGATCCTCGGAGAACAAGCAGAATATCCACAAATCACTTAGAACATCATGCCGTTACAAGACCTTACTCCTGAATTACGAACGCGCTTGAGCCGTGTCGAACGCACGGTCGGATGGTTCGTGACCATCGCCACGTTGATTTTGCTGGCCGGCTTTCTTTATTACATCTATGCCACCGCCGAACGGCGGGGCTGGTTCGTCACTAAAATTAACTACGCCACCAGCCTGGACGATGCCAGTGGATTTACCGTGGGCGATCCGGTCAAGCTCATGGGATTCAATGTCGGCGAGATCACCCGCATCGATGCCAATGCCGCCGACAAAAAACGCGGGGTAACGATTTTCTTTAATATTCGCGACCCGTACTTCGGTTACATCTGGTGGGATTCGCAAGTGCGCGTCACCTCCGATTTTTTAGGCCATCGCGCTCTGGAAGTGGTCAAAGGAATCAAGGGCCGGCCCAGCGTTTACAAAGAGCCCGGCAGCGGGACTTTGCTCGTGTTGCAACGTTATGTCGCTTACGTGAAATATCAGGAATTGCTCAAAGAGGCCAAGGCGAATGCGGCCAACACAAATGCGCCCGACTTTGCCATGCTGGACGCGATCACCAACCAACTGATGGACATGATCAAAACTCAAACCAACGTTTTTTATACCAACGCGGTTAAAGCGGGCTATACCCGGTCGGGCAGGCCGGCGCCGGGAACCTATAACTACTATTGGATCGCGCCGTTGGACAGCCCTTCGTTGTCCGATCGCCTCGATGCGGTGGCCAAAACGGTGGAAACCGCGCTGCCGAATGTCCTGCAACTGACCAACCAATTGGCCGGCATCTTAAGCAACGCCAGCAACGCCGTCGCCCGGCTGGATTCCACCTTGGCCGAAACCCATCCCATCCTGACCAATGTGGCCGTGATCACCGGCAACCTGCGTGATCCCAACGGCTCCCTGGGCAACTGGATTCTTTCGCCCACGCTGACGGCTCAACTGCACCAGACGCTGGAAACTGCCACCGCGACCCTTCAGTCGGCCCACGCCACCCTCGATAGCACCGACACCAACCTCACCATGGTCGCGACCGATCTGGACCACACCTTGCAGCATCTCTCCGATTTGACCAGCAACCTGAGCTGGCAAGTGCAGATGAACACGAACTTGGTCACCGACATTTCGACCACCATCGTGCATACCGACCAATTGATCCAAGGTTTGAAGCGGACTTGGTTTTTGCGTTCCGCCTTCAAAAACAAGGGAGCCAAAGCGCCCAAGTCCGCACCCATGCCCGCCAGGTAGGATGCCAGACAGGTTGGGGGCATCGCGCCGCGATGTCCGGGCGGCCCACGCCGCCCTTCCAAACAGGATGGCCTCTTTCTCGCATCTTCCATTTGCAAAATCCGTTAATGAGCATAAGCTTAAGGGCATGGCAGAGTCCAAGAAGAAGCCGGTGCCAGGGAGTTCTCCAAGCAAATCTCACCCCATTGATGCCCGCGATTTGCCGCCCCCCGAACCCGAAATCCTTTCGCGCCAGCAACTCGACACCCTCTCCACCCTGCAATTGGTCGATTTGATCGTCGGCAAATTGCCGCCCCGCCATAGTTCCATTATGGACATGGTTTATTTGCGCGACCGCGTGGCGGAAATCGAGGAGGTGAACGATCAGGCCCGCGACACCATCGAGAAACTCGACGCCGTTGTCGAAAAACTCCGCTCGCCCGCTTTCCGTGTCGGAACATTTTTGATGCCGGTCGAGCCCGACAAAGGCCATGTCTGCGCGGGCGGAACGGATTATGTCTGCCGGATTGATCCGCAAATCCCGCTTGCCAGTTTGCAAGTCGGCCAGCGCGTTCTGCTCAATGAGGCGTTCGCCATCGTGCTTGGGCTGGGCTTCGATCGCAATGGGCCCATTGTGCGGATTGATGAATTGCTCTCGGGTGGCCGTTTGCGCATCGGCCAGGAATCGGGTTTGCTCTCGTCCGTCTTGCTGCGTTCGTCGCTGCTGGCCAAGGAAAAACTCAAGGCGGGCATGGAGGTCCGCCTGGATGCCAATCAACGCGTCGCCTTGGAAGTGATCGGCGTGGGCAAACGCATTGAACGTTCGCTGGAAACGGTCACGGCGATTCCCTGGAGCGCCGTGGGCGGACAGTCCGAAGCCGTGCAGGCGATTCGCGACACTATCGAACTGCCCTTTCTGCATCGCCAATTGTTCAAACGTTTCGAGCACAATGTGCCTAAAGGGTTTCTGCTGCACGGCCCGCCGGGGTGCGGCAAAACTTTATTGGGCAAGGCGACGGCTTACAATCTTCGCCAACAAATCCTGGCCGAGTCGGGTGTCGATCATCCGGAATTTTTCCTGCACGTCAAAGGCCCGGAAATCCTCAACATGTGGGTGGGCGAATCCGAACGGCAGGTGCGCGACTTGTTTGCCCAATGCCGCGAGCGGGCTGCGGACGGTTCGCTGGCTTTTCTTTTTATTGACGAGGCGGAATCCATCCTGGGCACGCGCCGCGCCGGGCGTTACAGCAGCATTTTGAGCACGCTGGTGCCGATGTTTTGCTCGGAGATGGATGGGCTGGAACCGCTGCAAAATGTCGTCGTGATTCTGGCCTCTAATCGCGCGGACTTGATCGACCCGGCCATCTTGCGGCCCGGACGCATTGACCGAAAAATCAAAGTCAACCGGCCCACCCAGGAAGGCGCGCTGGGCATCTACGAGATTTACCTCAAGGACACGTTGCCCTTGGAAGAGCCGAAGGCGGCGCTGGCCCAGGCGATTTCCCAGGCCCACTACGCTCACACGCCTGAGAACCAATTTTTAGAGGTGACCTATCGCAGCGGCAAACGGGATTTTCTCTATCGCGGCGATTTGGGCAGCGGAGCGATCATCGCCGCCATCGTGGAGCGGGCCAAAAGCCTGGCCATCAAACGCGCCATCGAAACCAAGCAGGACACTTCCTTGACCCGCGCCGATCTTTTGCTCGCTTTGCAAAAAGAATACGCCGAGAACGATCTCTTTCCTCCGACGGACATTACCGAAGATTGGCTGAAGCTGACGGACTTTGATCCCGACAACGTGATCAAGCTCGCTCCCATTCGGCCGCGCAAAAAAGACTTACTTGGCGCCGGCATTGTTTAAAGAGCGCGGCGTCACCGCAAACAACATGATTATCCAGTTTGGCGCCGAGACAGAAATCGGTATCGCCCGCGACGAAGAGGACAATCTTGATGTCGTCGCCGAATCGATGGCCCTGGTGCGCAGCGCGACCAAATCCGGCGTGCTCATGCGCTGGGATTATGACTGTGAAGACCCGCACGCCGACATGCGCGGCTTTCATGTCGAGGAATTGCGGCAGGATACCGACGAGGCATCCTACTTCGCCCAGGATGCGGAACGGGAATTGACCTTCGTCGAAATTAAGAGCGACCTGGTTTTGGGCAACGGCGCGCGTTTTTACAACGATCACGCCCATCCCGAGTACTGCACGCCGGAATGCAGCACCGTCGAGGAGCTCATCGCTCATGATCGCGCCGGCGAGCGCATCCTGATGCGTTGCGCGGTCAAACTTTCCGAGGACCGCGGCGCGACCGTGCGCCTCTACAAGAACAACACTGATTTCTGCGGCCATAGCTACGGCTGCCACGAAAATTACCTTCTGCCCCGCTCGCTGCCCTGGGAAAAACTGGCCTGCGGCGTGCAGGCTTTTCTCGTCACCCGCCAAATCGTGGCCGGCGCGGGCAAATTTGCCCTCGAGGAGGAAGACAAATTTGTTTCGCCCGGTTTTCAAATTTCGCAGCGCAGCGACTTTTTCAGCGAATTGCAAAGCGTGGACACCATGCAGCGCCGTCCCATTGTCAATACCCGGGATGAACCGCACGCCAACCCGAACCTTTTTCGCCGCTTCCACGTCATCATCGGGGACGCCAACATGTCGCCCTATTCCACCCGCTTGAAAATCGGCACGACGGCATTGGTGCTGGAGGCGCTGGCCCAAAATCCCAAACGCTCCTACCCAGCGCTGGCCGATCCGCTCCGGGCCTTGCGGGAGATTTCGCGCGACTCCAAATTCCATTGGGAAGTCGCCTTGCAGGAGAACAAATGCTCCAACGCCCTCGCCGTGCAGCGGGAATATTGGCAGGCGGTCAATGAATTATGCGATTTGCACGACCCGGCCAAGGCGGCCATCGTGGCCGATTGGGACAACGTTTTGCTTGACTTGGAAGCGGACCCGATGCGTTGCCGCGACCGGCTGGACTGGGTGGCCAAGCTGGTCTTGATCCGGGAATTTTGCGAGAGCCAAAACCTCAGCCCGAACGATCCATGGCTGCAAAGCCTGGACTTGGAATATCACCGGCTGGATCGGGCGACGGGCCTTTATTACGCGCTGGAACAGGCCGGTTCGATCCTGGGCGCGCCCACCGAAGCGGAAGTCCGGCGCGCCATTGGCGAGCCGCCCCATACCACGCGCGCTTACATTCGCGGCCGCTGCATCCAGAAATTCGCCGCGTCCGTTATTTCCGCCCAGTGGGATCACATTACCTTGCAGGGAACGCACGGGCCGCTCAAAATTTCCCTTTTGGACATTTTTACGCCGGCTGAAGTGGCGGGCTATGCCAAAGTGGTCGATGCGGCCCATACTCCCGACGATCTCAAGTCGATCGCCGAGGATGCCCCGATTTTCTTCTCGTAAATTTTCACTCATTTCGCGCCAAATTTACGCCTTTGCCTTTTCTCCGGCCGCCACCGCGCCTCGTGGAAAACCCTCGCAGATGATTGAATAAAAAGAGGTTGCATCTTTAGGGCAGTCCTGGCCTGTTGGAATGGCACAACTCATGCTAATTTAAAAGTGAGGTGGTTAACATGAGAAACGAACTCGAACATATAGATTCCCGCACCGAAACAAAGCGGAAGAACTGCGCTTCGCGAAATCAAGGGCGAGACCGTCGCGAACTCACGGCTTTGGGCTGGGAACCCCGCTCCAAGCGGCTGGCCCAGGCCAAGCACCGGAACTAAGGCGACGTCTGGTCCGTCACATTGTCGTGGATGGGAAACGTCCGCGAACTGTGATTGGTGATCCGCACGCTGCCCTTGATCAAGTTGTCCGTGATGATTGCGCGTCGAACTGTGGCACTTAAATCGACTTGGGCTTTATTGGCGCGAAACTCGCATCCGCGCACCAATACACTGCCATCCTCGACTTGGAGCGCAGCCCGTCCCTCGTTGTGACGGTCCCATGTGACAAAAGTGCAGTCCGAAAATCCCACCGTACCCGGCCCGGCGATTTTGGCGATTTGATTGCACGGCCCCCAAAAGGCGCAATTGGAAAAACGCACACTGCCGCTGTTGGTCGGCCCCACTCTGACCATCGTCGGATCGGGGCCGTGAAAGGAGACGAATTCTCCGTTGGCTATCAAAAGCCCGTAAGGCGCCGAGTCCTCCACCACCACTGAGGTATAACAATCATCCGCGCCGATTCCCAGGAAGTTGCCATTGCAAGTGCCCGCCGCCGTCTGGATAAATTTGTAGCCGATGTTGTAACCGAAACAAAAAGTGTTGAGCACATATTGCCAATCGCTCCGCCCGAAAATAAAAGCCTCCCCGTTTTTCATTTGCCACTGGAGAAGGGTGGGATTCATGCTCCACCATGGGTTGAAATGCACATTCTCCAGCCGGCCGATATCGTAAATCACATCCACATACACCCCGCGCCTCAACGGCTGCCCCGAGACATTTCGAATCAAATGCCGCTCGTTCTTCGACGCATCAATGCCGTTGTAGGGATTGAGCAACTCGACATCCAGAACAGCGGGATTGCGGCCCCGCATGACGATGGCCCACGGATAAGCCTTGGGATCCTCGTCGGTCTTTTGCAGTGGGTAAAAGAGCACCACCCCGCTTAACGTGCTGTCATCGGTCAGCGTAATGAACGGCGAGCCGTCCTCATTCCCTTCGCTCTCCGTGACGAGGAAAGTCGTGCCATCGTCGGTCGGCTTTGCGCCGCTGGCATTGCGCATCCCGATATGCGAAGGAACAGATTTCCAAATGCCGCTCAACGTCACCGCCTTGGGAACAACCAAATGCCCGGCGAAAAAGAAATTGCCGCGCCCGGCATTGACGGTCCCGCCGCCCGCCTTGCCGGCTGCGTCCATGGCCCTTTGGAAAGCCGCCGTGTCATCCGTTTTGCCGTCGCCCTTGGCGCCGAAATCCTGCGCCGCAAAATTGCTGACCGGTTGCGCCATCGCCTTGGCGAAACAAAGGCCACAAATAATCAAGCCACAGGCACGTCGTAACTTATCCATGAGCGGATTCTTATTGCCCGCCCTCACCCATTCAACTCAATACTTACCCCGATTCTTAGTTCGGCTCCTAATCTTAATCTTAAGATTAAGATTAGGAGCAGATATTAGACTCAATGCAGTTTGGGAGGAGTGGGGGAGAAGAATTTTACGGTGAAGCCCTCGGGCGAGAAGCTGCCGGCATAAACCGAGTAGTAATAATATTTTGACAGCACATCAAAGGACGGCAGCAGTGAAAAATCAGCCCATTCCCGCAGCCGCGCGACTTGTTCCTCGGCGCTGGGATTGACGGACAAGGGCGACTCGCCGAAAATATCTGTCAGGGTGATCGGGTGCTGGCGCAATGCCTCCAGCAACGCGCGCGCGTTGGAATTTTGGTTTTCGTAGCCGAATAAACCAGTGGCCATGCCGCCGGCTTTTTGCGCGGCGTCCGCCAAGCCCGGCGTGTCGCTGAGGGATTTGCCTTTGTTGTCTGTGCTGCGCACGAATTCCTCCAGGATGTCCGCGTCGCTGGAGAAGGCGACATACCCGCCGCTGCCGCAAAAGCTGAACGGCTTCGAGGGCGCGCTGCCCGAGGAGGGAAAGGCGAGCGAGTAAATCTTGCGGCCTAGAAATTCGCGCTCTTTGGCGCCGCCGTTTCCCTGGGCGAGAAAACTCAGGCCGGTTTTGAGGGCGGCGGCAAGCTTTTCGGGATTGGGCGAACCAACCAAGTAGAGTGAGGGCGCGGATTTCAGTTCGGCCATGGTGTTGCCGCGCGGCGCTTTTTCATAGTGGATGATGTCATCGCCGAGATTGCCCAGCAGTTCGGATTTGAGATTGTATTTCTCGTCCTTGTCTTTCCCGGCAGTTTGCAAAATGAAATTGACGACGGTGCTGGCTTGCGGATTGAAACTATTCAAGGTCGCTTCAATCTCGGACCAGCTATGAGGAAGGTTCAGCCGCCAGCGCCAGAATTTCACCACGTCCGCCGGAACAAACGAGGGCGGGGTGGCATCCTTGGCCTCGGCCGCGAAGGCTTTCAGCAGTCCGCCGCGCTTGGATTCGGGGACGGTGATAAATAATTCGGACGAACTGCCTTCTGCGAGGTCGCGGTAGGAAAAAGAAGCCGCCGCAATTCCAGAAAGCCCGCTGGCCGAAAGCAGGGTGTCCGCTTTCATGGCCGGGGACTCCTCGTTGCCGCCCAGGGAGGATTTGGTCAGAACGCCGAGCAACGCCTTCACATTGGCCCAAACGTAAAACGGCGCGCCGTGCAACCGGGCCGCGAAATCATTTTGAAAGGCCGGCTCTTCCTCGAGGGCGGGCACGAGTCCGCCTCCCTGGCGGTTGAGCACTTTTTCAATCGCCTGCGGGGATTCGCTCACCAGGAGAAGCGAGCCAGACTGGCCAAAAGTGATTTCTACTTTCTTGACCGGCTTGCGGGGGGCATCGTCGGATTCTTCGAGGGTGTTCGTGGTCGGAAAAATTTTGTCCCACGAAATGTCGCTGGAGGAACTGACGAGCGTGGTGAATTCGACCTCGCGGATTTTTTCCGTTTTGATCGGTTTGCCTGCGGCCATCCATTTGGCCTTGATCGCAGCCAGGTTGGTCGCGAGCTGGCCGGCGTGGTCTTTGGAGTCGAGTATAAATATTGGGGCGAACAGATCGCCGGGGCTGGTCGGCGTTTCGGCCGGGATCATGGCGTAGGTGGCCTGGCCTTGCCATAATCCTCGATAGTCCGCCAGGTGAATGCCAAAGTTCTGCTCCAGCGGCCCGACGAGGTCGCTGGAAAATTTGCCGGTGAATTTATCGGTGAAGGGTTTCAGGGCCGGGTCTTGCCATAACTTGCCATAAGGGTTGTTGGACAACTCCTGCCACGCGGCGGCGCAATCCGGCACTGTGACGACCAGAACGGTGTCTTTGGGCAAAAGTTTTTCGGGCGGCAAGCCGGCGGCTCGCGCGTTCCAGCAAAAAAAGCTGAAGGCGAGAAGCAGGATAAAACGATGCGGCATAATGAAGTTACTCGGACAGCGCTTTGTGGGTGCGGCTGGGCGGCTCAAGGTAGCGGTAAGGATTGCTCGGATTGTCGTTGTCGTAGGCAAAGGACTCGCGGTGATTCAGAAAAAATTTGACGGCTTCCACCGGAATGGCGAAGCCGAGTCCTTCCCCGAAGGAAATTTTCATGTTGGTGACGCCCACCACTTCCCCTCGCAGATTGAAAAGCGGCCCTCCGCTATTGCCGGGATTGATTTGCGCGGTGGTTTGGAGATAAAGCTCGCCTTCAAATTCCCGCGTTTTGGTGCTCAGGATTCCCTGGGTCACCGTCCGTTCCAGGCCGAGAGGACTGCCAATGGCGAAGACCGTGTCCCCGACTGAGAGCTTATCGGAATCTCCCAGGACGACGGATGAAAAGCGGGGAGCATCCTTGTCCTCAATGCGCAGCAGCGCCAGGTCGGCGAATTTGTTCAAAGCGACAATGCGAACTTGCTTGTAGGAATGAGGTTCGATCTGCCCGTTCTTTTGCAGATAAACCTCGACGGAAATTTGGGTTTCTCCTTCCGTGACGTGGAAAT
>DASRLE010000229.1:0-7177 GCA_035648615.1 Saccharimonadales bacterium (SeqCode)
CTCTGTGGACTTGTGGGAAAACCCGGAGTGGGAAAGCGCTCGCAACATGTCAGGACCAGTCGTTCAACTGTTGGGCCACCCGCCCAGGGGTTTTCGACCGACGGATGAAAACGAGGTTTTCACGGCTGAAATCTCCAAAACTCGGGGCCGACCTGTGCGTCCTGTTTTTTATCACCGCACCGGACTGCTGGACTACGTTTGGTTCAGTCACGGTGCCGCCGTCCCCGCGATCTTGTATGACCACACCGTCCGGCCATTGGATTCGGTAAGTTTTACGTGGCACCGCGATAGTTCGGCCATGATAGGCGGTTTCTACCAAGTGATCCATCTCCTCTGCCGAGCAGAAAACCAAGGCCGACATTAAATAATCGTAAGCCGTCTTCCGATGCGCAGCCTCGAACTGGTTTAGCCAAAGAGCTAGGCTTTCCACAAAGCGAAGACCGGGAGAAAACTGCTCGTAGGCATCATACTTGAAGGACGCCATGGCCTGAAGTCGCGGTCGTTCTTTTGCCATCTCGGGCGGTTCCCACCCGAGGACTTTAGCCAGCAGTTTTTCGGCTAATGCTTCTTTCATGAATCGTTTCCTTCGGTGTCGAACCGAGCACCGCTCTTTCCGATTTTAAGCCGATTTAAATATTCGAAGCATGCCGAATCAAATCTCAGACCGGGTGTTGCCAAGTTCCAGCACGTCAGCGGATCGGCGCTGACTTCATCGACGCTCAGGGCTAAGGGATGACAAAGAAGGTCTGAATCATTGCCAGGCGGACACCCGCGGTCCCCGATGCAAAGAACTGAGTCTGGACCTGACCCATATCCAAGGCGCGCCAGCACGTCCTCGACCACCTTCCTCTTGCTAATGAACGGGGCCAGGATATCGATGGAATGAGTGGAAGTTACAACCGACAGATCGCGGTTGCCGGTCCTCTGCATTAGCTGACTCACCTCTGATAATAGCTGTTTGGCATTTCCGTTCGCCAGCAGTTCAATGGTGATTTGCTGTCCCTTGGCTTCTACAGTGGCCGACTTACGGACCAGTTCGATGGACTTCAAGGCTTCCGCCACGGCGACAAGCTCAGGAGCGAACGGGCGATCATCGGGCGGGCAGGTAGCATCGGAGAGAACGGAGATCTCCGCGCCGTTGTGGTAGCCAACAATCAGGCGCTTTTGGTTGGCTGCTTTGATCACGTTGCACAAGGTTTTGCGAACCGACTTTCCGCGCCCGGTTGCCACTGCCACGATGAGGCCGGCTCCAAGAATTTGGTTAAGTCGCTTTACGATCTCGGACGAAGGGCTGTCTAATCGTCTGGAAGGTGAACAAAGCGTTCCATCGTAATCCAAGACCACGGCCGCGATCCGTGCTGTGGTGAGCCGTGCGACGAATGATTTATAATGATCGCTCCAACCATCCAGGGCGTTCTGGAGAACCAAAGCAGTCAGGGGAACTCCGCTTTTCCGTTCGATCGCCGCAACCATCCGCTCATCAAAGTTGCCCGACTTGGGCGCCTTTTGCCGCAGGTGGTAGAGCTTCCGGCCAAACGGCGGTACATGCGGCCGGCCGGGATCCAAGCCCTTCTCGGCCCCGGCCACGGCCGCAAGGAAAATGGAATGGCATACGGCGTTGATCGCGCCACGCATTCCTCCAACGACTCGGATGTGATGCCGAGGGATGTCGGACGGAATCAAGGCAAGCGTTCGTTTGGCGATCTCGCTTTCCTGCTCGGAAAAGGCGAGCACTGAGGTCGTCTTTCCGTGCCGCGCCAGCCAATGGTGACGACCGTGCGCGAAATTCCGAAAATCCGCGGGCTGCACCGGAAGCAGTCCTGCCTCGGTCAATCTGGACTCAACGTCCATGGCCGCGGGTTTGGTTATCACATCGTGCATAACGACCATCGTCCCTCGGGAAACAACTGGTGAGACTTGTTTGAGAAGCCGAGCCACAAATTCCTCGCGACTCAAGTCCGCGTGCAGAAGTGAATTTAGCGTAGGAGCAAGGCACGTTTCGACTCCAGCCCAAATCTCGTAGGCTCGGGTAAAGAGAACCATCGTTGCCAGCAGGGAGTTAGTGGCAAGAAAACCGTCCTTTTTGGTAGGAGTGGAGAAAGCGTGGCACTCCGGCCATTCTGCGGCGGCAAATTGTCTCCTTAGCGGCGTGTGTTGCTTTGTAGTGATGGCAAACAGATGATGCGGCATGCGCTTGATTAGCGATTCGGTCGCCGAAAGAACGTCCGGATTACTACCGCTGGCCGAACAAATGAGCACGGATATCCCAGCCAAGTGTTGCGCGGTGGTGGCCGCCTCAAGCGGGGTAAAAACTTGACCGATTTGGCCGGTAAATGAGGTGTGCAGTAGCGAGACGAAATGAGCGGAAGTCAGTGATCCACCAGAGCCCACGGCGATCAGTGGGAACCCGGCGACCTTGCTTATGGCATGGGCCAATCCATCGATTTCAGCTTGGACAGACCAAGCGTAGGTCGCGTCCAATTCAGAAAGTTCAGTCGAATATGGCCTACCCATAAAACATTATGCACCAACAATTTCGGCGGTCGATAGCGTCCAGCGCGGCTCCAACCGCATTCCAGATTTCCGGTTTTGACTGTAGTTTCTTTTGGCAGTTTTACGCAAGGATTATTAGACCCTTCACCTTCGCTTGATCGGTATTCCTCTGAGATGCCGGATTCGCCCCACGACACCGGATTCGCCGTGCCCGAGCCTGTGGTTGCGAAGCGTTCTTTTGCGCCGGGGATTACATGTTCCTGCTGCACAATGGTAAACAAGTCAAAGAAGGATTGGTCTGACGGTTGATAATGGAGGAATCCGAGCTGGCGACTTTTTGTCATATCGGTGATGCAAGACGGCTCCTTCAGCCGCGGCGGCAGAATGCCTCTTGTGCGGCACTCCATTCACGGTAAACTCAATAAAACAGATCCAAGAAAAATATGAGCATTGACGCCAAAGACCTCACCAAACAAGCCCCCACCAGCCCCCGTCATCGCACCGGCGGCTACGCCATCCTTTCACGCCTGACCGACAAGGCCCGCGCCGACTTGGCCGGCAAGATCGGCGACTACCACACGGATTGCCCGCTCGACCACTTCCTCCTTGACTGGAAGGGGGTCAAATACGCGGACGTCCGCAAGGCCCTCGAGGCCGGCGCCACCGACGAAGCCATTGCCACGCTCATGGATTCCCACGGAACGAAGAAGATGCCCGCAGAGGTCAAGGCTTGGTCGGACAACGTGGAAAAAGCCACCATGCACGGCCACCCCGAGAAAGGCGCCTACTTCGATGGCGAATGCCGGAAATTAGGCCTCGACCCCGCCAAGGCTTCGGTCTTCGACTGGCTGGAAGCAGATGACCGCGCGAGCTTCGCCAAGTAACCCCCCCGACTGGGCGAAGACTTTGGGGGCATCATGACGACCAGAGCGCGTCAGTCAAAACAGAGGCCGCAAATAGAGCGATTCCGCCTTCAGTTCGGGCCCTATGCGCCCCCGAAAGTCCCTCGCAAGAATCTGCTCCTTTGCGAGATGCGCGGGTATCTGAAGGTTTCGCCGAACTGGTCGGATGGCCTGATTCCGTGGCCGCGGCGTTGGCGAACCGGCTCCATTATCCTCTGCGGAGACCTAGTCCGCGCGGTGAAAATGGAGCCTGTCGAAGCCGTTTGTTACCACTGGGGAGTTTGCCGGAATGTGGTCCAGAATTGGCGCCACGCGCTGGGAGTGCCGGAGTTCAATCCGGGAACCTCCATTTGTGTCCATGAATCGTCCTGCAGTATGTGTCCGACTTCGTGCATCTTCTGCGCAAATGTGGACAAACGGGCTGCACATTTCTGAACCGCCGCAGGCTCATGGAGCATGAACCCTCGAAGCGGATGCCATGTTTCGGTATCCATCGGAGTTCCACCATCCATCGCGTCCCGAAGTTCGGTGCTCGCAGGAACGATGAAATGTGATGCGTATGCCACACGGGAGGCGAACCGAGGAACGTCTGTCGGCACTCGAATTTGGCTGACTCGACTTGGCGGCACGGAAGCGATAATGCATAAATAAGCCATGACGTACGCTCCTGGCTAATGCCCGATGTAGCGACTGCGGAAATGACCGGTCTCGATAGAACTGCTGACGGCAAACGCTGTTGCCTTCAGCGAGGTCTTAACCAGCGTTGACGTCAATCGTCTCATGGATGTTCAATCCTCCGGTCGTTCGCCGCTTGGGGCCATTTTGACCAGCTTGGGATCAAATTGGCCGAGGACGGTGACCAGATCGCTTTGCGCTGCCATGACTTCGCGGATGTTCTTGTAGGCCATGGGGACTTCGTCCAGACCGGCACTGATCAGGGTCACGCCGCGTTCGCGGAGAAGACGATTCACGTCCTTCCAGTTGAATTTCTCGTTGGCGGCTTTGCGGCTCATGGCGCGGCCAGCGCCGTGCGAGGCGGAGTTGAGCGATTCGGGGTTTCCCTTTCCGCTCACGACATATCCCGGAGACGCCATGGAACCGGGAATAATGCCGAGGACTCCCGCGCCCGCCGGCGTCGCGCCTTTGCGATGTACGATGACTTCACGTTCCACGCGTTCGATGACGTGCTTTTCTTTCCACGCGAAATTGTGGTGGTTTTCCAAATCGAGCAACACTTGGGCGCCGAGGTTTTCGGCGACGTGTTGGTGAATGCAGGCATGGTTGGCTGCGGCGTAGCGCCCCATCAATTCCATCGCGTTCCAATATTCCTGTCCTTCCTGGGAATCGAGCGAGAGCCACGCCAGCCGTTTCAATTCGCTGGGCAAATCTGGAAATTGGTCGAACGCGATCTTGCTGTAATAATCGCAAACCGCCGCGCCAGTGCCGCGACTGCCGCTGTGCGACAGCAGCGCGACGTAAGTTCCCGGCTCAAGATCATTGATTTTCGAGTGGGCCGTGAACAGGCCAAACTCGACAAAATGATTTCCGCTCCCGCTGGTACCGAGTTGTGACCAAGCGCGGTCCTTGTTCTGTTTCGTCACCCGGCCGATTGCCCAATCGGCATCCATCACCTCATGCGCACGGCGATCGCGGAACGTTGCGCCGACGCCAAAGCGTGTTTCCGCTTCGATGGCGCGGGTCAGGCGGTCCTGCTTCTGCTCCAAATCGCGCACCGGAATATCCAACACGGTCATTTTCATGCGGCAGGCAATGTCCACTCCGACGGCATAAGGAATCACGGCATTCTCCGTCGCCAGCACACCGCCGATGGGCAGGCCGTAGCCAACATGTGCGTCCGGCATCAACGCGCCCGCCACCGAAACCGGCAGCAAACAGGCTTTCTCCATTTGCATCACCGCCTCGTGTTCCAGTCCCTCGCCCCATTGGCGGTATTTCACGGGTTCCGCGCGCGGGGGAGGCGGTGCCTTGAGCAACGACTTTGCAAATTCACCCCGCAATGGGTCGTCGGTATAAGCCGACGGATTGGCGACAATGGCTGCCACTTCCTCGTGCAGGCGCGATTTGTCGCCGCCACCGAGGATGAACTTGGCAACAAAATCCGTCGCCCGTCGCGTAGCCTCGCCGAGAGGAACACCCAACCTGAGAAAGTCTTTTGTGTGCATGAGACCCGTCCTCCATTACGGTGTGGATGCCAACCGAAGCTCCAGCAGCTTGTCACGGTGCTCGTCCAACACAAATACCCGGTTAAACGCAGAGTTAAATGAGTTCTCCAGGAGCGCTCCATGTGAGCTGATATCTGAAGAAAACAGATTCTTGTCTGCGACTATTAACAGCCATGTACGCGTGGCCGTTTTTCGGTATGTTTCAATACGGTCTTGCTTTGCATCAAGAAGGCCTTGGAAGCTTTCTACCATGTAGCGCAAAGTGCCGAAGCAAAATGCGGTGCAGTTGGTCCAACAGCTCTTTCCTTCATGCGCAATAAAACATACACTGATGCCGTGAATGTATTTTTGCAGTAACGGCTCGCTAAACTCGCGCCATTCAATACGCCATATCCGATTTGATTTGTCCCGCGTCAACACGATATGACGAATTGCCTGAGCCAATTCTCTTTGATCGGCCTTTTCTGGGCAACGACTATTCGCCCAAAGGATTGAAACTTGCAGGCAATCGTGGGATTGAAACTCGTACAACGATTGAGCCATACGCATTATGCATTCTCGAGTGGTCTCGAGTCGGCACGGATGGGAACCTGTTTCGCCTTGGTTGAGAAGATATTGGGTTATCTCAATTCCAAGGTCATCTTCCTTAAATAGAATATCTGGAGCCGGTGGAGGCAGTTGAACGGGATTTGAGCGAGGACAATCAGGGCATTTATGTTGGAAAGAAAGAAACCAATCGTGTTCTCTTTTCTTCTGCGCAGCATCCTTTATGGAAATGGCAACACTCATGCGATTTGTTGATGGTACACAATCTGCATCGGAGAGCGAGCTTCTGATTGAAACCCGCCCCCCGCTGCTTCATTCCTTCACAAACATTCTCCACTCCGGAATGCCGTGGGCATTGCGAATCGTCGCCGATGCCGGCAGTTCTTTCGGCGCGCGCGGCACGCTGAGCAGCTTCAGGCCAGCCTCGTGCGGCAGGCGGTTGCCCTTACGGGCGTTCACCTCTTTGCCAGCCCAAACCAGGTTCTCCCAGGCGTTCTTGCCGCCGCGCGAACGGGGCAGGACATGATCCATGCTGCCTTCATCGGGGCGCAATACGCGACCGGTGTATTGGCAGCGGTTGCCGTCGCGCTCGCGGATGGCGCGGGCGCACAGCTTCGGGCGCTTCTTCGGCACTTTGGCGTAATTGACCGCCACAATCACAGTGGGCACGCGGACTGGGCCGCGGACGGTCTGCACCGCATTGTCCTGCGGACGAATGGGCAGCGTAATCCACTCGTCCCAGGCCACGGGGCGGATGTGGCTTTCGCCTTCGATTTCCAGTCCGGTTGCCACGTTGGTCGCCATCATGCAAAACGCCTCCTGCGGCGTGCGGACGTTAACGGCCTGCCAGTTGCGGTTGAGCACCAGCACCATCGACTTGTTCAGTATGTCATTCATAAAATGTTTACTCACGGCCACCCGGGTTCCTGCGATGAGGTGTTTGTTCTTTGTTGATTCGGATTGCAAATGAAATTGGCTGCCTCGCCCGGTTTTGCTCTGGGTCCTCCGGTGTCAGAGACCGGCGCGCTCCTGATTACGCCACGAGGCACTGGT
>DASRLE010000230.1:0-10359 GCA_035648615.1 Saccharimonadales bacterium (SeqCode)
GCCCGCGTCGCACTGTTTTCAATAATTCCTTTATTTCAACAGGCTGTTAGCACGTAGGCAGATGGGTCATCCTTGTCTTGGTGTATCCAGATGTTTACATCGAAGTCCGGCGTTATGATTGTCGCAGCACCATCACTACAACCAAATTCGACATCTTTAAACTTGTATTTAAAGGCTGCCTTTAGCTCGTCATTGATTTTTTCGGCGTGGGATTTCACCTCATTTTGCCCAATCTTGGCTATAAAGTCCTCTGCTCCTTGAAAATGATCCTTTGGCTCGCGGTGGAATCCCTTCTTAAAACCGCTAAGGCTTCGCACTTGGCCGCCATCTTCTCCACGCAGAAAGGCTTCTTTTAATAGGCTTCCCAAGGTGCTTGCCTTCGCCGCTTTTGCCGCGAGAATGTGGCTGACGTCTGCCACAATGAATTCCTTTGTGAAGTTGCCGAACGCACACGGTGTCTGAGAAACAGCCCCTGTGACTGTTTTCCGAAGCGTGCGCGGAACTTCGTCTGAAAGGAAGGTTTGAAGTGAATTGCTTGTTACCAAACGCCCTTTTTCAAGCGCATCTTTTAGATCGCCCGTTAGCGCATTTATCACGCAGTAACTCCAGATGCCGTGCGAAAGTGTGACGGCAGAATAGGATGACTGGTCAACCTTGCAGGACGCGAAGGCAAAGTGATATTCGGAATCTTTGCAAAATGCCATCAGTTCCTCGGCCGAAAAAGCACTACAGATGGAACGCATTCCATCAATTATCGGAAGGCCGCTGTGGCATGAATCGAGAAATAAAAGGGCTTGCTCGCTTTTCGATGCACGCACTTGTTTGAGAATCTCGTTCAACGGTATAGTCGTGGCGGACAGGTCTCCGATCTGCGTATCGTGAACCGTAATTCGGCTCTCCCCATTGATAGCCAAACCGTGTCCGGCGAAGAAAAAAACGACCCGTTCTCCTTTGGCGACGTGACCGAGGAAAGATTTTAATTTTGACTCGAAAGCCTTAAAAGTTGCGGCGGCGCTCAGAAGCACTTCGCAGTCGGCGGCATCCACGCCTAGAATCTGCCACGCGTTGACGAATTCGCGCACGTCGTTCTCGGCGTATCTGACCGCTGGTATTTTCGTATCTTGGTAGTTCTCGACTGCAATGGCAAAGACGTGAGTTTTGGGTGTCATGTGTTATGCCTCAGTTTGCGCGACTTGCAATAGCTCAAGCTGCGCGGCTTCTGGGCGGCGGGCACGTTCTGCCGCTTGTTTCGCACGCCAGTTCGCAAGGATGTTTTTCGCCAGTGTCGCCGCCTGCCGAATATCCGGGCTGGCATCGGTCAAGGCAATCCAGTCAAGCAATGGGTCAACGCTGGGCTTGACGGTGAATGTCTCGCGATCAAGTTCGGCTTCGATGTTAAAGCCGCTGCGGGGCAGCGCCGCGCCAGCGAGAAACTGCGCTTGGTCCAAGTCGGTGCGGATGATTTTTCGGTTGCGACCGGGCGCGGTAAAGAACTGGAAACGCTCCGCGACGGGCACGGCATGGACGGTCGTGCCGACAACACGCACCCAGCCACGATCCGCCAGCAAGGCCGTATCCACGGTTGTGCCTTTCAAACTTTTGTGCAACTCGTCGCGCGGCACGGAGGCGCGGCGTGCGAATAAGCGTAGGAAAAGCCGCGTGATCGGGTCGGCGGCTTCGGGCGGTCGCTGCGCGGCGGCGACGCCTTCGGCGAGGAGGTCGTCGAGCAACTGATTGATGCCAAGCAGGGCTTCTTTCACGCCGAGAATTTCCTGGCCAATCCAGACCTTGCCGTAGTGGCGGCTATAAAACTCGAGCGCCTTGCCGCGTAAAATGACGCGTAAGTCCGCGTCTGACAGGGATGTGCCGTGTGAATGTTCCAACAAGGTTTTCAGACGTGCGGCTTCATCGCGAACCCAGCGACGCATTTTGGCCCAACTAACCGGCTCAGGCTTTTCCAGCCGTTTGCGGCAAACATGAACGACATCGTAGGCAATTTTCTGGCTGCCGAATTGGGCGTTGTCCCCCTTGGTTTCATCTGCAATGACGGGGTAAGTGGCTACCAGTAAAAACCCGGCCTCAAATAGGGAGCGCAAGACGTTGGCCCATGCGCGGTCCTCATCGTGGTGAAACGTGAACGCGAGCAGGCCGCCTTGTTTTAGGACGCGAAATGCCTCTGCCCAACAAAGGGTTAATCCCTTTTCGTAAAAATCTTCCGCTGGCGGCGGTCGGTAATCGGGATTTGCGAGGCCATCAATCCGCTCCTTCTTTTGTTCGTCGCTTCGGTCATCTGGATGCTCGGCTTCATTTTCGATGACCTCAATTGACTTGGGGGTAAAGGGAAGGCGGAAGTAATTAGCTTCAGGTTTGCCTTCAAGGATGCGCAAAAGTGGTATGCGAATCCAAACGTAGAAAAAATCGGCCAAGTCGGCGTAATTAATATTATGGCCGAAAGGAGGGTCGGTGATACAAAGATCAACGGAACAATCTTTTAATGCACGCAACTCTGTTGACGAACCGCAGGCGACTTCTGTTTCAGATTGTGTTGGTTGTTCTCCAATGGGGAGGCGAACGGATTTTTTTGATCCTTCTCCACTGACAAGCCACGGCTCCCAAGGGTTGATGAAGTATTCTAGGCCGTCAGGAATTCCCTTAACCGTTGAGCGCCATGTTCCATAACCTTTCGCAGAAAGACTGACTTCAACACTGCAACTCTTCATTCTGTAATCAGGATTTCCAAAGGTCGGTGCTAGGCAGTCGCGTGTGCGATGGTAAAATGCCAGCATGTTTTGGTTGCGCAAATACTGTTGGAATCCTCCTAGCGCCTGCATTCCTAAATCTATCGACCATCCTTTTTCAACAAGGCCAATGATAGTCTTGATGATGGTTGAATGAACCAACAACTGGCGCGGGTTAAAAAACTTCCACCAGTGAGTATAACCGTGACTAGGAACAACATCCTTTATGAACGTGCGCCGGGCATAGGGAAGTTCTTCTTTTGGCCAATATGCCGCAAGGTCGTTCGTTGAGCGTAACTGCCATTCACGGTCTGCTGCAACAATCCGGCGAATATCTTCCGTCGTGGGAACTTTGAAAAAGCGACCGTCGTATGTATATCCTTGGTCGCGCCTTTTAGGACAAAAGCATTGCAAGACAATTGGCATCACTGGTCCGGTGTGTTCTGCGTGGCGCAAGGCGTCAACAACGTCTTGCTTCCGCCCATCTTTCGCGCAGACAAAACTTCCGTTTTCAGGCGCTGGATCTGTTTGGGTGTGAATTTTCCTTCCAGTCGCAAGGGTGATTTGTGGCGGCAAGCCGTATTGCTTTCGCTCGTTTGCCTCAGATAGCGGGGCGGCGTCAGTAATATCTTCGGTTTGCGCTGCATCGGCGAGCTTTACACGTCCCCGCACTTCAATAAGCGAAAGATTTTTGAGCCGTTCCAAATACCACCTTTCTGTTGCCTCACTTGACGCCCCCGCAAAGCCGCCAAGTTTATTACCGTCAATCTGGCCGGGGCTGCCTTCAAACCACTTGGGGTCAAGAAGCAGATACATGAAGACAGGCTTGGACCTGATGTTAAAATCCTTCTTCCTGAGATCAGAGGCGCGCGACGCCCGTTGCTGTCGTTCGAGCGTGGCCTTAATGCTCGCGCCGCACCACTCGCCGGTGTCCGGGTGGCGAAGCGCCTGTTCGGTTTCGACGAGTTCCAATAAACGCTTAATAATGTGTCGTTTCTCGGTGGCATTGCCACTGTTGTAATCGGAAAACAGACGGGCAAATTCCTGCGTGCTTTCGACAAAGCGTGGTTCGGTCTCAAGAACTACACGTTCGCAACCAGGAGCAATTCGCGTTTCACCTAACTCGGCGTGATATACTGCACCAGTCTTTGGGCAGTGCAGTTCAAAGTAATCAGTAACGAGGTCCTTTTCCGCGATGAGTGGGGTTTTGAAAAGGGGGGTGCAGTGACCGCAGCCCTCGGCCATGCATGGGCCATGCTTTGCCCAAAAGGTGTAGATGACTTCCGCGCCGTCCCATTCGTAGTGCTTGCGCTGGCTGGGTTCAACTTCTGTTGCGTCAACATCCGCAAATTTGCCGGTGCGCTTGTCCAGCCATTTGCCCTGATGGCCGCCCGGGCAATTGGTGACGTAGTATGGGTGAAGAAGTGGGTTCAGATCGCGCTCAATTTCGGCGAAAAATGCGCGGACTTGTTCGGGATCGCTGCCTGCGACTTCATTTTTAACGACCATCCAGGCGACCGGGTTCAAATCATTGCCAATTACATGGTAGCCGAGTCTCGCGCCTTCAACTAAAGTCGTGCCGCCGCCCATGAATGGTTCAAGGACCTTCATGCCACGAAAATTTCCAGCCTTCTGATGGTTGGCATAGAAATACTCCCAGACTAACCGAGCAGACTTTTCTGGGTCATCTGGGGCTTTAATTCCCGCCGCAATGAGAATGGCGCGGAAGATGCACGAGCGGCGACGTGCCCACCACTTTGACATTTGGTAGATTGGTTTGCCCGCGTTTCCTTCGACTTTAGAAAGCGCGTTAATTGGCGCGATGGGGAAATCCACTTCCAGACAAGTGAGAGGGCGATTTGGGTCATTAAAATCTACGGTGGGCAGGCGCGTGGCTTTGCCCAGATTGGGCGGCAAGCTTGCCTCGTCCAGCGATTTTTCAACTTTGGGCTTTTTCGGTTTCGCGGTCGTAACCGGCGCAGGCCCACCACTGGAGAGGTTGAAAACATCCTCAATGCCGGCAAATTCTGGTTGGGTGGAAGGGTTAGGCATCAGCTATTCAATAACTTTGAAGTCTTTTGAGGCCATAAGAACCCAGAATTTACCTTCTTTTTCCAAACGACCGGTAATGGAAACCTTGCGGCCGTCGCGGTGGGCGTCGCAGGCGGCGCGGTAAACCTCCGGCTCTAAAGAAACACGCACGGTGCGTTCAGCGCCGTTGTTTTCTTTTCCTTCAATCGTCACGTGGTGTGGACTGTTGTCATCTTCCACTTCCGTTGGAGCGGACTTAGACCGAAGTGCGATGACCAGGCCCGTAATAATGAGTTCGGCGCTTTGTTCGGGCGAGCGGAGGTAGCGCGCCGCAGACTCCAAGTATTTGACCGCTTTTCCTTCCAAACGGACGCTAACGGGAATATTGGCAGGCGCAACCCATTCGGGCGACCAACCCACGGAGAATTCTGTGTTGGCCTCGTCAACGGTTTGGAGCAGCTCCATGAGGGTCTCGCAGAGATTGGCATTGAAGCCTGCTTTGTATTTTGCGATTAGCGGTTCTGGGCTACCAGAAGCGACGGCCTCCTGCGTGAAGACTATGCCTCGCATGATCCGCTCCATTACACGACGCTCGAATGGGGCAGCGTCCACAGGTATGCCAGCCGCAGCGGCGTTAACAAGCTGAGGTGCCGGACTGACGGTAATCGGCGACTCGACCATGAAACCGAAGCTGCCAGCAAAGGTGTGGCCAAAACGGCACACCTTAGTGTGTTTGGCACCGATACCAGTGGCCTTGGCAAAAGCTGTGCGTGGGTCTTCTTCCGTGCATGCAGCATACGAAAACAAGTCCCGCAGGTCGCCGATGACTTTCACGGCACGCTCCAGGGAGATGGTGCCATGTTGTGCCTGTGGGTCGGCTAATTTCGCACCAAATATGTCTCGGTCCACGCACTGGACCAGCCGGATTAATTCAGCGCCTGGCCGATCCAACAAAGCACCGAGGGTATTCAGGGCTGAGGCAAGGTTACGGGCAACGGAAGATTCATCGCCAACCGTAGGCAGAATGATTTCGACATTTTTCCCTTCCTGATCTGGCGAGCCGGCGAAGGCTATCAAGCCTGGATGTTTGAGTGGAATAGGTTTCCACGCATGGAGACGCAAGAAACGAGCGAGGTCCTGCGGCGTAAGCTTGGACCGGAAAATATCCGCTTCGGTAATTTTGGTCATTGAATCGCCTCCTGTCTGAGGGTGGTAAAAAGTTGCCGAAGAGCCTCCGCCGAGAAAATCTGTGTTCGAGGTATGCGAATAGCAACCGGAGTTGTGGTAGTCGTCGGAGCGCCGGTAATGCGAAACCAATATCCACATTTGCGCAGAATGAGCTGTTCTTCATCAAGAGCCATCCATTCATCCACCTCTGGAGGCAGGCAAAGGACAAGGAGAACGGCTGCGGTTGTTCCGACCGTGGAAGCACGAATCGCAAGGTCGTTATGCGTCTTCGCCTCCAAGTCGTAAAGTATATCAGTCCCTTCTATTTCCCACTTTACTGTGCATTTCAATTGAAAGTCCCATTTGAATCCAGACTCGACGTGACGCTTTTTGCCGTTAGAGAGTGTGCGGACTTGCACCTCATTAAAGGTTCCATCAATGCCGTAATCGAATTCACGGTCACTGATGCTGGCATTGACGCCGGCACGGCCTGCGATGGCCTGCACGTAAGCTCGGCAAAGAGCCTCTTTTGTGTGTTCCTCGGTAATCATGGCAAACTTGGTAATTCTACAAATGGAACTGCAACTTCCAGCAATGTAAGTCCACCGTGACAGCGCGGCGGAAAACCGCTCTGGATGCGCCATTTCACCTGTCCCATAACAACGTGATAACCGTTGGCAGAGAGAACGACGGGCGGTAGGACCGGATGAGTCCAAGGCTCCGTGGACGGGCTGAGTCGTTGCGCGCTGAAGGTTTCTTTCAACCTGTCAACCACTTGCTCATTTTCAAGCGTTGTCGCGAACTGTGCGCTGGTGGCGTAGCCGTGATCGGCGGTAATAACCAACTTGCGTCCCTGGCGGAGACGATTCACGAAAGCCCAAAAATCATCTGACTGCAACTGCGTGGAAGCATGGTTGAAAACGGCATCTTGCGGACGGTTACCGTGAACATCCGCGTCCTGCCATTCGTGCCAGATAAAAACATCGCGCGTTGACGGAACGGCGCAGTCAGCGAACGGCACATTAAGAACATCGGTGGCAAGCTGGGTGCTTTGTAAAAGAAACGTGCCTGGGGAGCGGTTGCTTTTGAGCGAGGCGCGCGTCGGCACGCCAAGCGCCTTGGCAAATGGGGTGGTGTCGGATGGCACCTCCGCTCCAGTTACGGAAACTTGCGCGGGCACAATGTTGCGCGTTTGCGCGCCGCCGAGCAAAGCGGGCAGATCGCGGAGACTGAGAGCGTCGAGAACCAAAACGGCGCGCCCGCCAGCAGCGGAGCGATTCCACCAATCCACAAGTCGAAGGGATGTGCGACCGGAAAAAACTTGGTAAGCCTCCCACAATTCCCAAGCGGCTTCCGCCAGCAAACGGTCGGCGGGAACGAGCGATTGATGCAGCGCGACAGGTGAGGCGGTGGCGCGAGCCTCAAGCAGCAACTCGTCAAAAATCTGCTTCCAGATTTCCTCGGGTGGGCGTTTGGCAAGAATGGTTTCGGTCCAGTTCATGGCGCGGGCGGCGGCGTCTGCTGCTGCTGGTAACTGACTTCCAAGTTGGCGCGATGGGCCGAAGGTATCTGTTGGAGGATGCGCCGCAACTGCTGGGCCGTAAGATTGCTGAACTCAACTTTGGCAGACGTGAGCATCTTATCGGGCGTAACACCCCAAAGCTCAAGCTGGCCGATGAGCGAAATGGTATTCGATTCTGAATCTGTGCGCCGCGTTACTGGCACTGGTGGCAGCGGCAAATTGGTTTGGCCCGAAGTCTGGCCGCCGTTCGCTGTGGCCTGCGTTTGCCCCGGCGTGGCCGGGGTGGGCGCTTGCCCGCCCGGAGTCGTGGCGGGTTGCACAGGCGGCGGTGTCGTGCCCGCAACCGCGCCGCCGCCTGCGACGGACGGCAGGCCAATCTGTGCGGAACGCTGTTCCGGCCCGGAACGATAGGCCCGGTTCTTGATGCGACGATAGGCGGCTTCATCGTCCTCGTCGTCGTGGTTGCGGGTGAACCAAGTATTATTGACGTTCACCGCGATTCGGCCACGCGCTGCGAGGCGAAGCAATTCCTCATAAGTCTGCGTGTCGCCCAAAAACGGAATGGCATCACGAGCGGGAACGGTGGGTGGTTCGGCGAGTTCGCGGAATAGTTCCCCGACAGTTCGCGGTTGCGAAATGAACTGCAAAACAAAACTCTCCAATTCCGTGGCGTCGTAAATGTCGGCTTTGATTTTGTCTTCGATGGTCTTGGGCAGGGACGTAGCAAGTTCGGTGACAGGTTCGAGGTCAAAGACACACTGGCCGGGATTCTGGAAATCCCAGCGGCGCAAAATAGCGAAACGGTCAAAACGTGTTTTGAGTGACAATGCTATCGGACGGTCAAATTCGGTGCGCAGATTATAGTATCGAGGCTCGGTGCTCCAAGCACGTTGGGTGAGATGGCCGCACCGCGCTTGAAAAATGAGTTCGGCGTCGTCGAACAATGGCGTCGTGCCGGCCTTCGGAACGAGGAAACGCAACGTGTTCCGGCGAGCCGGGACATTGGCGATGAGCCACGAGGCGAGCGCGGCGGCGTGACGTTGGGCATCGAATGCGATGGGGGCGGGCAGCACGATGAGCACAGGTTTTCCCCAACGTGCGGGTTGGAGCAAATCAGAAACGCTTTGCCACGGCGCATTTTGCCAGTCCGGGCCGAGGACAATGATTTCACTGGTCGGTGCGGCGGTGTCACTGGCGAGCATGTGGCGGATTTTTTCGCGAAGAAATTCCACGTCTTTGCCAGGATAGTGGTTTGGCTGATTCGCGTCGGCGACATTGACATCCCAAAGCCGGTCGTTGTGGGCAACGGAGCGGACCTTGGCGCGGGGATTGTCTTCAAGATCGAAATAGAGACGCCCGTCGGCGTTGTTCTCACCATGGATTTTGAAACAATTGCTGAGGATAGTATTAAGTGTGCCTTGAAACGCATTGTCATCAATCGCGACAGTGCGCGTGATGTCGAGATGCAATTGCTCGCGTGTGCCGCCCTTGGTATTGTGCGGTGAGAGTGAGCGAAGCCATATTGAGCTTACGAGTTCGCGCGCCTCGGGGACAGGCGGAGTGAGGGCTTGGACATCGGCCAAATTGCGGATAGCAACATCGCGCAACTGTGCTTGAAGGTCGGTAGAGGCAATAGAATCCAGTAGGGTTTGAACGCTACCAATGTCGCCCTGTTCGTCCACGAAAAAATCTGCGGGCGTGATGATGGGCGCGGATTCTCCGCGCGTGCGAAAGATGAGCGTGAGAATCTTGATGATGTCGCGCTCGTCCTGGGCGGCGGTCGAAACTAGAATTTGATCGTTAAGCAACGACAGCAGTTCGGGCGCAAAGGGCCAACAGGCGACGACTTCGCGCACGATGCGCGGTCGGTCGGCTTCGGGCAAACTTGCAAAAAGCAAACGGAAGCGTTCGTTGCCGTAGGCGCCGACTAGGTTCTGGATGTTCGCTTCGGGAATCTGGTCGCGATTTTCAAATAGGCGATGCAGGACCATCTTTCGGCGGTCGTCGTTCGCCGCAGCCCCCTCGAAATTTACAATTGTGGGGTGGTGGCGGCGAATCTGGCGAAAAGCCTCGGTTTGGTTGTCGAGGACAGAAACAACAAAAATGAGGTGGTCGGGCCGTTCGCAAGCGATCTCGGACAGAATTTGAACGAATCGCTCGGCGTTCGTGCGCCATTTGGTGCCCGCTGCGCCGTTTTCGTCATAAAGGCTGTCGAACCATTTTTGAAATTCATCAAGCAGCAGCGCAGTAGGTTGCAATTGAAACATTTCCTCCAAAACAGATTTGCGGGGAAAAAGTTCGCCGGACGCCTGAAATTGACCGAGAAAACGCTGGCCGTGCGGATGGCGGGCGAAGATGAAATCCCAAAGGAATTTGAACTCGCCATGGTGGACTGGTTCCGAAATGGGCAGGAAGCCACGCGGAAGCTGGAGATTGTGTAACGTGCTGATGCCAGCGCGAGAGGCCCAATCATTCGCCCAATTTTCCACCTGCTGCGATGAGGCGATGGCGTGATGCAGCAAAGCGAGCAAATGCGACTTGCCCTTGCCACGCGACCCCTGCAATACCAGCGGGCGCGGCGGGCGCGAACCGTGAAACGCCCGGAGCGCAGTTTGAATGTCGCCCGTCGGATAGGTAATGGCGAGAATGCGTTCGGCGGCGACTTGCGTTGCGCCAGTGCCGTCCGGCTCGATGAGTGAAATGGCCGTCGAGGGCAAATGTTGCCCTCGAAACTCGCCTCGCAATGTCAACCCAAGCATATGTTGTTAAAATGATGGAACTTATCTGCTGCAAGGGTATCAAGATCGCTGTGGGCTTGTCACGATTGGAAGAGAGAGAAAAAAGGCTGGCGGGCTTTCAACCGCCAATGGCGCGACAAGCGCAGCCTCCTGGGTGTGTGGA
>DASRLE010000231.1:0-10568 GCA_035648615.1 Saccharimonadales bacterium (SeqCode)
GGCATGAGCCGGCTCGCCCAGCAACATGCCGCGGCCATCGTCGGCGGCGAGACCACCACCAATCCCGAGAGAATGCTGATTTCGGTTTGCCTGCTGGGCGATGTGGCGGCGGACAACTGTATTTTGCGTTCCGGCGCGAAAAGCGGCGACGCCATCTTTGTCACCGGCGAACTGGGCGGGTCGCTGGCCGGAAAACATCTGGAGTTTGAGCCGCGCCTGGCCGAAGCGCAGTGGCTGGCCGGGCATTTTGCGATTCATTCTATGATTGACATAAGCGACGGGCTGGCGGGCGACTTGCGCCATCTCTTGCAGGCGGGAGCGGTCGGCGCGGAACTGATGGCTTCGGCCATTCCCATCAGCAAGGCCGCGCGAACGCAAGGCCGGGCGAAGGGCAAGCCGCCCCTGCTCGGGGCCTTGAGCGACGGCGAGGATTTTGAATTATTGTTTACAGTGGCCGGACGCGACGCCGTGCCTTTGCTCGACGGCTGGAAAAAACAATTCCCAACGCTGCGGCTCAGTTGCATTGGCCGGATCACTTCGACTCCCGGGCTAAAACTACGGGACAAAACCGGCATTCGCACCCTTGAAGCGCATGGCTACGTTCATTTCGCATAATCCCGCCGAAACAGAATTGCTCGGCGAAGAATGGGGACGCCACCTGCCCAGCGGATGGCTGATTGGCCTGAGCGGAGACTTGGGCGCGGGCAAGACACAACTGGTCAATGGCCTGGCTCGGGGTTTAGGCGCGGCGGCGCGCGTGACTTCGCCCACTTATACTTTGGTCAACGAATACCGCGACGGGCGCGTGCCCTTGTTTCACCTCGATCTTTATCGTCTTTCGACCCGCGAGCAAATTATTGCGGCAGGGCTGGAACCGTATTTGGCGCGGCCGCGCGGAATCGCGGTGGTCGAATGGATCGAGCGCTGGCTGGCGGAGGATGAACTGCCGCCGGGAGGAAAATACCGCCGTGTCAATATTAAATCCCTCGGCGAGTGCGAGCGTGAAATTGTTTATGAAGATTTTGGCGGTTGAATTTTCTTCCGACAATCGAAGCGTCAGCCTTGTCCAGGACGGGGTTCTCATTGCGCGGGCCGCGGAAACCGGCGGGCGCAGGGTCATCGGGTTAGTCGAGGAAGTTTTGCGGCAGGCGGGTTGGGAGCGCGAGGAGGTCGAGACCATCGTGGTTGGACTCGGCCCCGGCTCTTACACTGGAATTCGCGGCGCGATCGCTTTTGCGCAAGGCTGGCAATTGGGGCGGAAGGTCAAGCTCCTGGGGATCAGCAGCGTCGAGTGCCTGGCCGCCCAGGCGAAAGCGGAAAAAATTTCCGGCGCGGTCAATATTGTGGTGGACGCGCAACGCGATGAATTTTACCTCGCGTCTTTCCGCGAGGGCGAGCCCCTGCGATTGGCGACTCATGCCGAAATCAGCGCGCGCCTCCAAGCTGGAGAAATCGTGGCGGGTCCCGGAATGACCGAATGGTTTCCGCAAGCGATCAGCCTTTATCCTGACGCCGCTGCTCTGGGGCTTCTCGCTGGCGGACGAAGCAATTTTATTTCAGGCGACAAGCTGGAACCCATCTACCTGCGCGAAACTGCCTTTAAAAAAGCGCCGCCCTTGCGTATCATTCAATGAACTTCAATTCATGAAATTTCTTTGGACATTCATTCTGCCACTGGTTTTGACCGGTTGCATGACAACACAACCGACCACCAGACCGAGGGCCATCGCGCCGCCCGTCATGTTCAAGCGAACCATTGCGCCTCCAAAAATTCCGCCTCCGGGCGAGTCGATTGTCCTGCACGACGGCGACACCGCCTTCACTCTCTTTTTGCCGATGGGCTGGACGGTTCCCGCCACGGGAGATGTTCGGTTGACGGTCCATTTTCACGGCGCGATCTGGTTTGCCATTCAGGAACATTTGCGGGAGGACTTGAAGACTCCATTGATCGTCGCCTTCCTCGGCGAAGGATCGAGCGTCTATGCCAAGCCGTTCCAGGATCGCCAGCGGTTTAATCGCTGGATGCGGCTGGCCGTGCAAGCCTTGCAAGCCCGCGGCGCTCCGCCCAATACACACGTCAGTTCCGTCGATATTTCCAGTTTTAGCGCCGGGTATGGCGCAGTCCGCGAATTGCTCAAATCACCGGAATATACTCGGATAATCCATCGCATTGTTTTAAGCGACTCGATGTATGCCAGCTTCGAAAATGGCACGAATCTGGTCAATACTCCGCTCGGCCCTCATCGGCTGCCCGCTCCCAGCCAGATGGAACCATGGATCGCCTTCGCCAATGCCGCCGCGCGCGGCGAAAAAACCTTCGTCTTGACGTGCTCCGAAGTCCCCACGCCAGCGTATGCCAGTTCGACCGATTGTGCGGCGGCGCTGATCGAGGCGGAACACGCGCCCGTGCAATGGATCGCGCCGGGGAGCAATCCGGCGGCGAGCGATCCCAATTTTCCTTTGAAATTCCGCAGCGACTTGGGGAATTTTCACGTTTGGGGTTACGGCGGAATCGACGCGCAAGCGCACATGACCCAAGTGCGGCATCTGGCGGATGTTTGGATGGCGCTGTCAAAATAAAGTCCATGCGAATCATCCAGATCACCCCCGGCGCGGGGAAAATGTTTTGCGGCGCCTGTCTGCGCGACAATGCTTTGGTCATGGCGCTGCGCAAGCTCGGCCACGCCGCGCTGCTGGCCCCGCTTTATCTGCCGTTGACGCTGGACGAAGAGGACCAAACGGAGGGCGCGCCCATTTTCTTCAGCGGCATTAATGTTTATCTCGAACAGCAGTCCGCGCTTTTTCGCCGCGCGCCGGAATGGCTGCATCAAATGCTCGCCTCGCCCACCTTGCTGAATTGGGCTTCGGGCGCGGCGGCCAAGACGCGTCCCGCCGATTTGGGCGACATGACTATTTCCATGTTGCGCGGCGAGCAAGGGAACCAGGCCCGCGAACTGGAAGACTTGATCGTGTGGCTGCGCGCCGAAAAGCCGGACGTGGTTTGCCTGTCCAATGCGCTGCTGGTCGGGATGGCCCGGCGCATTAAAGCTGAGCTGAGGGTGCCGGTGCTTTGTTCTTTACAGGGCGAAGATTGGTTTCTGGACGCGCTGCCCCAGCAAGATCGCGATTTGGCCTGGCAAACGGCGGCCGAACGGGCGGCGGATGTGGACTTGTTCATTGCGCCCAGCCGCTATTTTGCGGACCTCATGCAACGCCGCTTGAAGCTGTCTTCCGACCGCGTGCAGGTCCTGCCCAACGGGCTGAATTTGGAAGGTTACCCTGCTTCGCTCGAGCGCAACCCCGGGGCTGCGCCGGTGCTTGGTTACTTTGCCCGCATGTGCCGGGAGAAAGGATTGGACACCCTGGTCAACGCCTTTCTCATTTTGAAACAGCGCGATCGTGTCAAGAATTTAAAATTGCGCATCGGCGGCAGTTGCGGGCCGGTTGACCAAATCCTGGTGGACGGGTTGCGCGCCCGTCTGCAAGGCGCGAATGTGCTGGCCGACGTTGAGTTTTGCCCGAACGTATCGCGGGCGGACAAGCAGGCGTTTTTGCGTTCGCTCACGGTATTTTCGGTTCCGGCCACCTACGGGGAGGCTTTTGGTTTGTATGTCATCGAAGCTCTGGCTTCGGGCGTTCCGGTGGTGCAACCCAATCACGCCGCGTTTCCGGAATTGATCGCCGCCACAGGGGGCGGAGTGTTATGCGCGCCCAATGACGAACAAGCCTTGGCGGAAGCGATTGAGGAATTGTTTCTAAATCCGGCGCGCGCCCGGGCGCTGGGGGAAGCCGGCCAAATCGCCGTCCGAAAACACTTCAGCATTGAAACGATGGCGGCGCGCATGGCGGAAATTTGCCTCGCTGCCCAACGGCCCGCGATGTAAGACTCTGGTTGACGATGGCCTACGAATTCAAAGTAATCCGCCGCGTGGAATTTGCCGACACCGACATGGCTGGCATCATGCACTATTCGAATTTTTTCCGATTCATGGAAACGGCGGAGCATGGTTTTTTTCGTTCGCTCGGCTTATCCATTGTCACCAGCAACACTGATCCGCCGGTGGGCTGGCCGCGGGTCCGCGCGCAATGCGACTTCAAGTCGCCGTTGCGTTTCGAGGATGAAGTGGAAATCCACCTGCTGGTCAGCGAGAAAAAATCAAAGGCCCTGGGCTATGTTTTCAAATTTCGCAAACTCAACGCCAAGCCACCAGTGGAAGTGGCGCGCGGCGAATTGACGGTGGTCTGCGTCAATCGACGGCCCGACGGCACCATGGGAGCGTGTCCGATTCCCGCTTTAGTCGCGGACCAGATTGAAGTGGCGCCTGCGGAATTGCTTGCGGCCCGACCTTAATTAACTAAATTCCATTATATGAACTGGCTCGTATTCGCGCTGATGACGGTGGTTTCGTGGGGACTCTACGGAATTTTTCTGCATAACGGTCAAACCGGCATGGTTGACAAAACCAACGGTCTTTTCAAAGCGTTCCTCTTTGTCGGCCTGGCTTATTTCCTCACGGCCGTGCTGGCCCCGCTCGCCATGCTCGTGATGCGGAAAGCGGTCTGGAGTTTTCCGGCAGCGGGCATGGGATGGTCGCTGGTCGCCGGCATCGTGGGGGCCATCGGAGCCTTTTGTGTATTGCTGGCCTTCCAATCGCCCGGCGGCACTCCGGGCGCTGTCATGTCTATTGTTTTTGCGGGCGCGCCAATCGTCAATGCCATCGTGGCTTTGGCGCTCTATCCGCCGCAGGGCGGGATCGGCGCGGTCAAATGGCAATTTTACCTCGGCATCGTCATGGCGGCGGCCGGCGGTTGCCTAGTGACGTATTTCAAGCCGCCGCCCGCCCGGCACGCCCCTCCTCCAGCGGTGACCGGCGCCGAGCTTAAACCTTCGAGTCCACAGTAATGGCCGGCGAGTTTCCCAACCGCCCGGCCATCGCCAGCCATCAAGTTGCGCAACTGGGCCAAGTGCTCAGCGCGATTTTGCCGGCCAATGCTTTCTACCAAAAAAAATGCGCCGGCCTGGATTTAAAGGTCTCCAGCATTGCGGATTTTTCAAACCGTTTTCCGTTTACGACCAAGATGGAACTGGCCGAGGACCAACGCGCTTGCCCGCCCTACGGCACGAATCTTACCGACCCCCTGCAACGCTACACGCGCTTCCACCAAACCAGCGGCAGCACCAGTGCGCCATTGCGCTGGCTGGATACGCCGGAAAGCTGGAACTGGATGCTGGAGAATTGGCGGGAAATTTATCGGACGGCTGGCGTGAAGGCTGGAGACCGCGTTTATTTCGCTTTTTCCTTCGGGCCATTTATTGGCTTTTGGCTGGCTTTTGAAGCGGCGCAACAATTGCAGTGCTTGTGCATTCCGGGCGGAAGCCTGAGCAGCGAAGGACGCCTGCGCGCCATCTCCGAGAATCAAGCCACCGTGCTCTGCTGCACCCCCAGTTATGCGGCGCGGCTGGCCGAGGTGGCGGTCCAGGAAAAATTGCAGCTTCAGCGCAACTCCATTCGCACGATCATCGTCGCCGGCGAAGCGGGCGGCAGCATTCCGGCCACCCGCCAGCGGCTGGAACAGCTCTGGCCCGGCGCGCGAATTTTTGATCATCATGGCATGACCGAAACGGGGCCGGTTTCCTACGAGTGCCCGGCCCAGCCGGGGACATTGCACGTTTTGGAATCGGCCTTTGTCGCGGAAGTGATCGACTCCTTGGGCGCGGCGGTTTTGCCGGGCGGCGAAGGAGAATTAGTTTTGACACCATTGGGCCGCCACGCTTCTCCGCTTTTGCGGTACCGAACCGGCGATGTGGTTCGGCCGATTCACTTTGACGCCGAACCGTGCGCGTGCGGGCGATATGATTTGGGCCTGCGCGGAGGAATCCTCGGGCGCACCGACGAGATGGTCATCGTTCGCGGAGTGAACATTTACCCGACCGCCGTCGAAGAAATTGTCCGCAGTTTTTCCGAAGTGGCCGAGTATCAGGTGCGGGTGGATAAATCGGGCAGCCTCGTTGAATTGGTTTTGCAGATTGAACCTTGCGCCGAATGCGCCGACCGGACGGCGCTGGTCAAGCGCCTGCAAAATGCGCTTCACACCGCCTTTCATCTGCGGGTGCCGGTCGTGGTGGCTGACGCCGGCAGTTTGCCGCGTTTTGAAATGAAAGCCAAACGGTGGAAAGTTGAGCCGTGTCTTTTACCTTGAACTTATGAACTATAAGATTTCACGCCGCGCTGCGGTGCTGACGCCGTCCATCACGCTGGCCATCGATGCCAAGGCCAAACAAATGAAGGCCGATGGGATTGACGTGGTGGGCTTCGGCGCGGGCGAACCGGATTTCGCCACTCCCAAACACATCACCGAAGCCGCCATTAAGGCGCTGCAAGAAGGCTTTACCAAATACACCCCGAGCAGCGGCATCCCGGAATTGCGCCAGGCCGCCGCCGATAAATTTAAGCGCGACAACGGCCTGTCTTATCAGCCGTCGCAAATCATCATTTCCTGCGGCGGCAAACATTCGTGTTGCAATGTGATTCTGGCCACTTGCAATCCGGGTGACGAAGTCATCATTCCAGCGCCCTATTGGTTGAGCTATCCCGAGATGGTGCGGCTGGCGGAAGGCACGCCGGTCATCATTGAAACCAGCGACAAAACGGAATTCAAAATCACGCCCGAGCAATTGCGCGCCGCCATCACTCCGCGCACGCGGCTTTTCATTCTCAACTCGCCGAGCAATCCCACCGGCTCGCTTTATACGCGCGACGAAATCAAGGCGTTGGGCGATGTCTGCGTGGAAAAAGATGTGCTGATCATGAGCGACGAAATTTACGAGAAACTGGTTTACGACGGCGCGGAACATGCCAGCGTCGCCAGCTTTTCGCCCGCGCATTTTGAGCGCACGATTATCGTCCACGGTTTGGCCAAGGCCTACTCGATGACCGGCTGGCGGATCGGGCTGACCGCCGCGCCCGCGCCGATTGCCAAGGCCATCGACGCCATCCAAAGCCACAGCACCAGCAACCCGACGTCCTTCGCGCAAAAAGGCGCGGTGGCCGCGTTGAATGGGCCGCAGGACCACATTGCCATTTGGCGGGCCGAATTCGCCCGCCGGCGCGCCTACGCCTGGAAAAAGCTCAACAGCATTCCGAACGTCTCGTGCGTCAACGCCAAAGGCGCGTTTTATCTGTTCCCCAACATTTCCAAGACGGGGCTGAAGTCGATGGACTTCGCCGCCCAACTGCTCGAAAAGGAAAAAGTCGCGGTCATTCCGGGCCTCGCGTTCGGGGCGGACGAATACGTCCGCATCAGCTACGCCACCAGCATGGAGAACCTGGAAAAGGGGCTGGACCGGATGGAAAAATTTATTCGGACGGCGAGTCAGTAAGAATTTTCGCCATGGTGGCCGCGTCCACATTGCCGCCGCTGAGGATGACCCCCACCCGCCCGGAATGTTGCACCGCGCCGCTGAGCAGCGCGGCCACGCCCAGTGCGCCGGAAGGTTCGACCACCAACTTCATGCGATGGAACAACCACCGCACCGCCTCCTTGATCGACTCTTCGGAAACGGTTTTCATGTCATCCACCTTGGCCAGCACGAGCGGGAAAGTCAGCGTGCCCAATGACGCCGTGCGTGTTCCGTCGGCAATGGTCCGCGGGTTCTTGACGGTTTGGAGCGTTTTGCTGCGGAACGAACGCGTTGCGTCATCGCCCAATTCCGGTTCGACGCCAATCACTTTGCATTGCGGATCAAGGTGCTTGGCCGCCGTCGCCGTGCCGCCGAGTAATCCGCCGCCGCCGCAAGGGGTCAGCAGTACATCCAGCGATTTCAATTCCTCGAACATTTCCAGCGCGGCGGTTCCCTGCCCGGCAATTACGTCGAGATGATCAAAGGGCGGCACCAAAGTATAGCCATGTTCCTCCTGCAACGCCCGGCAAACTTCCTCGCGGCTCGGGTTCTCCGGCTCGCACAGGACGACCTTCGCTCCATAGCCCTCGCAACCGGCGCGCTTCAATGGAGAAACATCGCGCGGCATGACGATGGTGGCCTTGAGGCCAAGCATCTGGCAGACCAGCGCCACCGCCTGCCCGTGGTTGCCCGAGGAGAACGTGATGACGCCCCTTTCCTTTTGCGCGGCGGTCAGTTGGGAGATGGCATGGTACGCGCCGCGAAACTTAAACGCGCCGCCCCGTTGCAAATTTTCGCATTTACAAAAAACCTCGGCGCCGGTCAAGGCATTCAAGGTGCGCGAGGTCAAAATAGGGGTGACATGCGCAATGCCGCGCAACCGTTCGCGCGCCAGTTTGATTCGATCGAACAACTCGACGGACATGCCGGGCAAAATACCAAGAGACGCTGGCAAATACTATTGCAAATTTTCCGCCTGCAGGCACGATGTCATCAGGCTAATCTCAAGAACAAACATTATTGCATGAAAATTCTCGTAAAAATTATCCAGTCCGCCGCGTTGGCGGCCGCCCTGCTTTTGACCTCGACCCTCGCGCAAGGCGAGGGCGCGCCCAAGAAAATCCTTTTCTTTTCCAAGTCCTCCGGCTTCGAACACCCGATGATTAAAGAAAAGAACGGCCAAAAGAGCAACGCGGAGAAAATCCTCGCCAAGATCGGGAAGGCGAATAACATCGACTTCACTTTCACCAAGGACGGCAGCGTTTTCACTCCCGAAAACATCGCCAAATACGACGCCTTCTTTTTCTACACGACAGGCGACCTGACCGAAGCCGGCACGGACGGCACCCCCCCCATGTCCAAGGAAGGCAAAGCCGCTTTCCTCGAAGCCATCCATAATGGCAAAGGCTTCATCGGCACGCACAGCGCGACCGACACCTTCCATTCGCCCGGCAACAAAGAGCACGGCCACGCCCGCCACGTCGAGGACGGCGACAACGCCGACCCCTACATCAAGATGATCGGGGGCGAATTCGTCATCCACGCCAGCCAGCAAAAAGCGCATCAAATATGTATTGACAAAAGCTTTCCCGGCATGAGCAACGTGCCGGATGACTTTGGCCCCATAGAAGAATGGTATTCGCTCAAGGATTTTGCTCCCAATCTCCACGTTCTGCTGGTGCAGGACACTTCCACCATGAAGAAAACCGGCAATGACAAGACCGCCTACGACCGCCCCAACTACCCCTCCACCTGGGCGCACATGTATGGCAAGGGCCGCGTATTTTACACCAGCATGGGCCATCGCGACGACGTTTGGGCCAACCCCATTTTCCAGCAAGTCCTCATCGGCGGGATGAATTGGGCCTTGGGCAACGTCGATGCCGACGTCACGCCGAACCTGGAAAAAGCCGCCCCCGAAGCCAGCACTCTTCCTCCCGGCTAAACACTTTGCCGCAAACTTCCGGTTATGGCGGCGATTCGACTCCAGCTCGCGGCTTTGGCCATAGTAGTCCTGGCGGGCTGCAAGCCGTCGCACGAGGAAGCCAGGCATTTTAAAATCGCCGAGAGGGAACTCAACGTCCCGGCGCCAGCCCGCGACAAGGCGTTCGACCAGCGTTTGGAGTGGAACCTGGAAACCTGCGTGGACGCCTACAACAAAATCGGTTCCCATGACCGCAAGTGGGATTTTGCCGCGCGCGGGGCATTGCAAATCATGGCCCAGCAAAATGCGGTCGAGAGCGTGTGGGTGGAAAGCTCCAAAAACCTGCTGCCCATGTACCTTGATGAGGCCGCCAAAGCCGGGTGCGACGATCCGCTGGTCAAATATGAAGAAGTCTTGCGCCCCGACCCCGAGAAATTTAAAACCACGCAAGAGCGCAACGACGCGTTGCGCGATGCCGCTTTCAATCTGCAGGGCAGCAAGTACCCGCCCTTCCGAAAATTCCGCGCCTGCTACAACGCCTTTTACGCCATGCGCTACGTCCCGCCGTATTCTCCAGACCTGCAAACTCTCCTGGATGATATGCAGGCGGATTTTTTCGCCGCCCTCGAAGATAAAGACCTGCCTCCTGCCGAGTTATACCAGGGCGGAAGCGATTATGAATGGTGTATCCATGGGTGGACTGATTTTCAGTTACGTTGGAAACCATTGGACACTATCTTAAGCAACCGCTGGTCCGCCAGTGAAGCGACCTATTTGCTGCGAGGGCGCTATTTCCAGGATTCAGCCTGGGAAGCCCGAGGCGGAGGATGGGCGAAGGATGTCTCCGCCTCCGCTTGGAAAATCTTTTTCGAGCGCCTCGTCCTGGCCGAGCAAAATCTCAGCAAGGCCGCCGAGATTGCCCCCGCAGACGCCCGGCCCGCCACCATTATGATCAGCGTATCTGCCGCGCGTCAAAAGCTCAATGACATGGAAACGTGGTTCCAGCGCGCCATGCTCTTAAACCCGAATAATTACGACGCCTGCAAGTCCAAGCTGGGCTATTTGGATCCGCGCTGGTATGGCACCGCCGGAACCATGCTGGATTTCGGACGCCAATGCGTGGCTTCAACCAACTGGGCCGGCAAAGTGCCGCTCATCCTGGCCGACGCGCATTGGACACTTTCGCAAGAGGCCGGGACCAACGTCTATTGGACGCCCGAAATCTGGCCCGACATCCAGGCC
>DASRLE010000232.1:0-4273 GCA_035648615.1 Saccharimonadales bacterium (SeqCode)
GGCCATAATGCGGGAATGTTCGGTTGCCGGATTTTACTGGGGGATTTCTCCAGCCGGCGCAGATGTCATGGCGGCGGGGTGGGCGGGAATTGAGGCGGCGGCGGGCGCAAGCTTCAGGCCGGAGATTTTCAAGGCGTAGCAAAAGCGGCAGGGCTTTTCAGCGGGAAATTTTACCTTCAGTCCGCCGCCGTCCTGGGTGAATTCAAGGGCGCCCTTGTGGCCCAGCAATTCAACTTTCTCGATCTTGCCGGGAAGGTCCTGGTCTTGGCCGAGCGCGGGAATGACGAGATCACCGCCCGGCCAGGCCAGGCTGATCGCATAAAGGGTCTGGCCTTTGGTGGTGAAATGAACGCGGTTTTCTTCGGACATTTTCCATGGGCGCGTCCCGTAAATCGCCTCGCCGTTGACCCCGAGCCATTGGCCAATCGCCCGCAAAACCTGTTGCTGGGCGTCGGGAATCGTGCCGTCGGCTTTGGGCGAAATGTTCAGCAACAAATTTCCATTGCGGCTGACGTTTCGGACAAGATTGTTTACCAGGCTGCCGGGGGATTTCAGCGGCAGCCCTTCGCGCCGGCCGAATTTGTTGGTGACTTCAACGTAGCCGAACTTGTCGGCGATGGGATCGTCCGGCTGCCAGACAAAATCCGTCAGTTGCTTTGGCGCGCGCCCCTGCCTTTCATAATCCATCACGACGCCCGCCAGAAACGATTCGCCCTTGGCGCTAATCGCCACCTGTTTGCCCCATGCCGCGGCGCGGTTGTAGTAATATGCAGCCAGCCTGACCTTGAGTGGATCCCAACTGCGGTCGCCCCCGTTCATGTCGAACCAGAGCATGTCCGGCTGATATTTGTCGATCAGTTCGAAATTTTTTGTGACCCAAGTTTCCAAAAATCGGATCCGCGCCTGGTCGCTGCGGTCGGCGACGCTGTAAAATGCCGCCCATTCTGGATCAAACTGGTCGCTGCCGGGCATCGGCGTGACCCAGTTGAAATGGTTGTTGCTATGATTGGCGATGCCGGCCTTCAACCCCTTTTTCCGCACGGCGGCGGCGAGGTCGCCGACCAAGTCGCGCCGGGGCCCCATGTTTTTGGCGTTGTATTTGTTGATGTCGCTCGCCCAGTCCGAAAAGCCGTCGTGATGTTCGCCGCAGCAAATGACATATTTTGCGCCCGCATCCTTGAATAACTGCGCCCAAGCGTCCGGGTCCCACTTGGCGGCGGTGAACATCGGAATAAAATCCTTGTAGCCGAATTTCCGCGGCGGACCGAAATGCTCCGTGTGCCAGCGGACGAACCCGGTATTTTTGGCGTCGTACATGTAACGCTCGTACCACTCGCTGCCGTGGGCTGGGACGGAATAAACACCCCAGTGCATCATGATGCCGAATTTGGCGTCGCGAAACCAGTCAGGGTCGCGGTAATTCTGGCGGATGGATTCCCACGCCGGCTTGACCGGGCCGGGCGGCGTCGCTGGCAAAAGCGCGACGGCGGCATCGATCAATGACTTGGATTCTGGCGGAAGCGGCCTTAGCGTCGGATCAGCCACGCGCCCGGTTTGCGCGGGATTAACCGAAATGTTCTGCGCGAAGGCCAGCGCCGGAACTGTCATCGCCATGGCAATCGCAAGGGCGATTTGCGAATAATTTTGGAACTGTTTTTTGGTCTTCATTAAAACGGGTGGCCGGGCGAATGAGCGCCATTATTTTCGGGGTTCGAGCCGCACCACAAAATAGGGCGTTTGCCGGTTAAAATCCGGGAACATCGCGCCGCAATGTTGGTTGTCCATCGCCTGGAGAAAATACATGAAATCAAATTTCGAGTCAATTTTGCTGGCAGAAATAACAGCTTCATAATTTCCATGGTCGTCTATCTGCTTCATGGCCAGCGCCTCGTAATCCTTCGTTTGATTGACGCTGCGGTAAAGCACTTGAACCCATTTTATTCCCGCCGGAGACTTTACCGCAGCGCGAATCGTCAGGGGCTGCAACGCGGGCGCGGCAAGAATCGGCTGATGGATAATGGTTGGCGCTTCCGGACTATCCGCGGCGGCTGCATAATGGGGTGAAGGCGTGAACGCCGTATGCAGTGGAATGCCTTTTCGAAGCGCTTCAAGGCTGGCCAGGCTGCTTTCCAGCGACACCAATTCGTCCCTCCAGTGGCCGCAGAGGTTACGGCTGCGCGCGCCAAACATCAAATCGCCGGCATAAGTGTCGCCGGCGACGTCCACGATTTGCCGCCACGCGGCAACGGCCTTTCGTTCGTAAACGAGGGCGTCGTCCAGCGCGGCGGGGTCTTTGGTCCGATCATACAACCGATAGCTGACGGCGGCAGGAATTCGTTGTGAATGATAAAGCGCCAGGTTCGCCAAAATTTTCAGATCCATGATGGTCGAATCGAATTCCTTGCTGTGATGGGTCTCGATTTTCTTTTCCGCCTCCCCGATTTGGGCGATGACGTAATCGGCCGTTTGGGCAAACCACCGGCTGGTTTCCTGCGGACGAACCTTCGCCGTCTCGCCATTTTTGATAAGCAATTGCGCCTCTTCGTCAAAATTTTCAAAAAGCTGAACGTCCGAAAGCGTGGCCTTCGCAAAACTCGGCAAATCGCCAAGGTGTTGTTTTTCCGGCCAGCCAGCGGTCATCGGAAATCCGCTGTAAGGGTAGCTCGACGCGATGATGCGCGGCAGAATCCAGCTCGCGCGATGCAGCGCGTTTTCCAAAAGCGGACCGGCTGCCGCGCCAAAACGATTTTCAAATTCCTTGTCCCATAGTTCTGACGGCGCGTTAATGTTGTAGCCAATGCGCCCGAAAACCTGGAAAAAATGCCAATAGCGCTCAAACTCATAATCGTAGTAGCGCGCGGAGGGTTTCAACAAATCGAACGGCTTCTGGTCGTGCAACTGGCCTTCCATTTTTGTGGCGAGCGGTTCGTCCACCTCAAAACTGTCGCCGTCATACAAATGCGCGCTGGCCACAAACCGCCGCGCGAAATCGGGATCGCCCCACAATAAAATGCGCGACGTGCCGCCGTTCCAAAGCTGCCAGTTCATTTGGTATTTCTTCGGATAAACCAGCAGCCCGGCGTAACTGTGGCGGGCGCTGCCCTGGTCGCGCGGATTGATATGCGTCGGATGAAACGGCAATCCCATCTGCTCCATCCAATATTTCGTGCTCAAATGAAAATTGACGCCGGAATCCAGGGCGCTTTTGATCTCCGCGGCGGTCAGACCTTTGGCGCGAAGGTCGAGGGGCATTTTCGGGGCATTTTCCATGATGGTCGAAAAAGCCGCTTTCCAAAAATTATCCTGTTCGCTGGGTTTTAGGCCGGATTCGTAGTGCATTCGAAACTGGATTCCATCCATCGCGGGAAACTTTTTCAGAAAGGCTTTCAGCGCCGCTTGCGTGTAAGGAATCAGGTTAGTGGCGTTCATGCCCCAAACCAGGCTCGGCGTTGGCCGGCTTAGACCGGCGTTGCCGCCGGGCGAACCGCCGTTCTGCACATTGCCGCGATAAATGTGATCCCAAATGCCGGCGGACAATCTGATTCCGCGCGCGTGGGCCATCGCAATGAGCCGGGTCAGCGCTTCGACATTTCGCTTCTGCTGCGCGGACGTGAGGCCGATCATTTTAACTTCGGGGAATTCCGGCACGTCAAAGAAATACGGATAACATGGCGCAAGAAAGCCGCCGTTTTCGTAGCCAAAGACGACGACCATGGAATTGAAACGATTTTGCGCGAGGAGATCGAGGTAACGCCGCCAATAAGATTCATCGTAAAATCGGCTTTCCCAATAGGCGCGATTCATGGCGAAGAGCGTGATGCCGCGCGAAGCGATGCCGGGCTTTTCCACCGTGTCCCGCATTGCGCTCAACGGCGATTCCGCGCTCGTACTCCAGCGAATTCGATCCGCCACGTCCAGTTCGCCATACATCAGCCCGCAGTCGTCCGAACCAGCAATCGCGCAAACCGGTTTGCCTTTGTAATCCAATTTCTGGATCGCCAACCCCTCGGGGTTCGGCGGAACCGACCGGGCAAATTCCTGAAACGAGGCGGTGAAAATACTTTGGTCTCCAGAAAGCCCGCAGACAATTAAGACTTTGCCTTCGGCGTCGACCGGAGATTTTACCATTTCAAAAGGAACATGCTTGTCCCGCAACGCGGCTGCCATTTTTTCAACGCCATGCCACGCCGCCTGGCCAGGCGTCGAGACAGTCACGATGGAAATGGCCGGGGACGACTCGCCGGGCGCGGCTAAAAGGCCCGCGGATAAAATC
>DASRLE010000233.1:0-4270 GCA_035648615.1 Saccharimonadales bacterium (SeqCode)
GTGCTTCGATTGGCGGGCAAAAAAACGCGGCGCGCCCTCTCGAGCAGTTACCAGAACCAGGACATTTCCCAGACCAGCACCGCGATCGTTTTTCCAATTTACAACGAAGACGTGGCTCGCGTGTACGAAGGGTTGCGCGCCACCTATGACTCGCTCGCCCAAACCGGCCAGCTTGAGCGCTTCGATTTTTTCGTCTTGAGCGATTCCACCGACGCCGACAAGTGGGTGGAGGAGGAACGCTCCTGGTATGATTTGGTCCACGGACTGGGTGCGCTTGGACGTATTTACTACCGGCGGCGCATCAACAACGAAGGCAAGAAAAGCGGCAACATCCGCGAGTTTCTTAAAGCGTGGGGCCGGCGCTATCGCTATTTTATCATCTTTGACGCCGACAGCATCATGCGAGGCGAGACGCTGGTGAATCTTGTCAAGATGATGGAAGCCAATCGCGGCGTCGGGTTGATTCAGACCGTGCCTGCGATGGTTAATGCCGAATCGCTTTTTGGGCGCATGCAGCAATTTGCCAACCGCTTCTACACGCAGATTTTTGTCACAGGATTGGATTTTTGGGCGAAAGGATTTGGCAATTACTGGGGGCACAACGCCATCATTCGCACCGAGCCGTTCATGACCTATTGCGGCCTCCCGAAACTGCCCGGCAACAAACCTTTTGGCGGCCATATTTTAAGTCACGATTTTGTCGAAGCCGCCCTGCTGGTGCGCCAGAACTGGCAGGTCTGGCTGGCTTACGATCTCGAAGGCAGCTACGAAGAAGCGCCGCAGGGCCTGATCGAAAACGCCCAACGCGACCGCCGCTGGTGCCAGGGGAACTTGCAGCACACGCTGGTTTTGTTCGGGCGCGGCCTGCGTGGAGTCAGCCGGGCGCACTTGATCCAGGGCATTTTCGGTTATTTGACCGGGCCGCTGTGGCTGATCTTTCTTCTGACGTTTTATTGGATCTGGGCCTTCCAAAAATTCAGCGGCCTATCGCGCATCACCGTGCATAGCTGGATCTCCCATTTTAACCTGACCGGCAGCCACCAGGCTTCTTTGATTTTCGTGATTTGCATGGGCATTCTCTTCCTGCCCCGCTTTCTCGCCCTGGTCGATATTGCCTTTGACAATCCGCGCCGGCGGGCCTTCGGCGGCATGGGACGCGTCGTCGCCAGCACGGTGGGAGAAACGATTTTCTCGACCCTGCACGCGCCCTTGCAGATGTTGTGGCACTCGCAATTCGTCGTCACAATTCTGATGGGCGTCAGCGTCAACTGGGGTTCGCAACAACGCGCCGCCGACGGCACTTCCTGGGCCTACGCCTTTCGCCGGCAATGGGGCCAGACCGCGATCGGGCTGGGCTGGAGCTTCGCCGTTTGGCGTCTGACCCCCGGCATCTTTTATTGGTTCATTCCCATTTTTGCCGGGATGATTTTGGCGATTCCGTTGAGCGTCTTTACCAGCCGCCGCAGTTGGGGCCAGCGCGCCCGCGAGCTTGGCTTATTCCTCACTCCCGAGGAAACCTCCCCTCCCGCCGAACTGGTCCAACTCCGCGCGCGCCTCGCCCAACACCCGGAGACTCCCAAAGCCGACCCGACGAGTTCCGGCTTAACCAAAAGCATTTTGGATCCCTACATCAACGCCATCCACGTCTCCCTTCTCCGCGAAAACGAAACGAACCCCGACCACGCCGCCGCCCGGCGCAAACTGGAGGCCGACGCCGTGCCCCCCCGTGCGCTGGGAGAAAAATTACTGGCCGAGGGCGTGACAGCCTTGCAACCCGCCGAAAAAATCCTCGTCATGTCCGACGCCGAAACCATGGCCTGGCTCCACCGTCAAATCTGGATTCGTCCCGAAGAATCCGTCGCCGACTTCTGGAAAGCCGCCATGGGCCCGGACAAACTTAATGTTTGACACAACTGTTGGCGCGCCGATTGCGGCAAAAAACGACCCGAGCCTAAAATGGATAGCGCAAAGACTGCACACGAGCAGTTGGGCCTACGTCCCCAACTCCGTAAAAATAACACACAGATTTTTGTGTAAATAGTGAGAATCGACACCGGATCTACACCGAATCGTCTTGGGTTGCTTCGTCATGGAGACCTCCCTCCGCTTTGAACAAAATGACCGCCCGAAGAACAAAGGTGGTCAGTATGGAAAGTGGTATTAAGAACACGGCAAAAGCAGAAATGACACTAAAAACGGCATACTCCGCCCCAAGCGTAAGAGGAAGGAACCTAGCGTCACCCCATGCGACAATTGCCTCAGGGTGACCTTGCGGAATCGCCAAACAGATCAGCGACTCGAAAACCCCAAAACAAAACGCTCCGATTGGCAGCGAAACAACTCCCAAGAAGAATACACTCAAACGACCTCTTTTCATTAGTGGCCTAGATAATGCAAACGATACCACAACCCCACTGAGGCCGCTCGCAACCAAGAGTCCCGTTGGTCCAGCCATCAGGGATCCTTCTGCAAGGCCGCCCCCCAGCGACCATAGCAGACCGGCACTAGCTCCGAAGAGAAGAATTCGAGCTGGGACGGAAACGACTCTTTCTCTGATTGGAAATGAAACGAGCGTGAGGAAAAATCCAAACACTCCAAAACCAACCATCGAAAATGAGAACAAAAGCCATGCCACACTTACGCCATCACTGGTAAATAATTTCCGAAACCCAAATGTCGCCAGGAGAACGCAGATAGACGAACAGGTTATCATCCACCAAAACGCGCGGTAAAATTTCATGGTGCGCCAACTATATGATCCTTATATCAGACCCTGTCATTTCGTCAATTCCGAACGACCAAAGTGCCGCATAATTTTATCAGGAACAATATGTAATGCCCGAAATTTCATGCGCGCTCGAAATACTTCGAGAGACGAAAGCACCCATTGCACAGAGCGCAAAATCCACGGTTTGACTGCCTAAGCTACTTCGCGGACGACCTCGGCCGCCTTTTTGTCCTCGCGCAATCCGGCGAAGACGGGCTGGCGCAGGTGGTCGTCGCGCGTCCATTCATTGTAGATGACTTCGCAAACCAGCTTCGGCGTGAGCCAGGTGCATCGTTTCATGGCGGAAGCGGTCAGGCCCTGGCCATAACGTCCGGCCTGTTTTTCCGGGAGATTGGCGAAGGGACATTCGGTTTGTTTCAATTTTTGGAATTGGTCGAAAAGCGATTCCAAAAGACGGCGGTCAAAACCGGTGCCCACCTTGGACGCAAAAAGCAATCGCCCTTGTTTGTAATATCCCACCAAAATGGAGCCGAAATGAGAGCGCGCCCCTTGCGGCTCAGTGTAACCGCCAATGACGAATTCCTGCTGTTGAATGCACTTGACCTTGACCCACGCGCCGCTGCGGCGGCCCGCTTCGTAAATGGAATCCGGTTGCTTGGCAATCAAACCCTCCATGCCGCGCTTGCGGATCTGTTCCAACAATTGCGCCGGCTCGCCTTGCAAGCTGGCCGAATAGCGAAGAATTTCTTTGTCGCCGGTCAGCAAACCTTCCAGCAATTCCTTGCGGCGGGTCAGCGGGAGCGATTTCAAATCCTTGCCCTCCAAGTTGAGCAGGTCAAAAACATAGTAGCAGATGGGCGGGCGCGGCTCGCCGGGCATGCGGGACATTTGCAAAAGCTGGAAGGAGGAACGGCCCGATTTTTCCAGCGCGACAACTTCGCCATCCAATAATGCTTTCTCGCACTGGAGTTGCTGCAATTCTTTGACCACTTCGGGGAAACGAGCGGTCACGCTGTTACCCAGCCGGGAGAAAAGCTCAATTTTGCTCCCATTCTTAATGGCGATGGCGCGGATGCCATCAAACTTTATTTCGTAAAGCCAGCCGCCTTTTTCCGGCAAACTTTTCGCCAGCTTGCAATACATCGGCACCACAAAACCCAGCTTTCCAGAAGGCAATTTTTCCAAGCCGGTGACCGGCGGTTTGGCGGGTTGTTTAGCGGGCACAATCCGATTCTTGCTGGATAACGGAGCGGCGCGATTGCTTACCCATTCCGCATCCTGGTCGCCGGCGATTCGTTTCATGCTGCGTCCGCTTAGTGCGGATTGATCTTCCGCGCGCGTGGACAGCGGCTTGAGGCTCTCGCCGCTTTTAAGCAAAAGCCATGGGTCTTTGCCCCGCTCCGAGCCATGGCGAATTTTCACGAGGGTCCATTCGCCATTCAATTTTTTCCCGTGCAGTGTCAAGTGCAATTTCCCCTCTTCGAGAGCCTTGGCGGGATTATCTCCCGACACCTCGAACGTGCCGATGTCCCACACCATCAC
>DASRLE010000234.1:0-10022 GCA_035648615.1 Saccharimonadales bacterium (SeqCode)
CGGCGGTTCGCCAGCCTGCCGTGGTTGGCGAAATGATCGCGGGTATTTCGCTGGGGCCATCGCTGCTCGGCTGGTTGTGGCCGGACTTTTTCCATTTTGCATTTCCAACATCCTCGCTCGGATCACTGCGGTTATTCAGCCAAATTGGTGTTTGTTTGTTTATGTTCGTGGTGGGGATGGAACTGGACGTGAGCCAGTTGAAACAACAGGCACGGACGGCGGTGCTGGTCAGTCAGGTGAGCATCCTGTTTCCATATCTGCTGGGAGTGATGAGCGCGCTATTTCTTTTTTCCACGTTCGCAGGTTCCGGGACGACGTTCACGGTGTTCGCGTTGTTCATCGGCATTTCAATGAGCATCACCGCTTTCCCAGTGCTGGCCCGGATTTTGGAAGAACGCGGGCTGACGAAATCGCCTTTGGGTATCACCGCCCTGATCTGCGCGGCGATGAACGACGTAACGGCCTGGTGCATCCTCGCTTTGGTAGTCGCCGTTGCCAAAGCCAAAAGCATGACTTCAGCGGGCTTCAGCATCGGGCTGGTGGTGTTCTTTGTTTTGGTGATGCTGTTCTGGATCAAACCACACTTGCCGCGTCTGCTCAACCGCGCGACGGGCGACGATGGCAAGCTTGGAAAAGGCGTGATGACCGGCGTGATCGCGTTTGTGTTTGCCTCCGCGCTGGCGACGGACGTGATGGGAATTCACGCATTATTCGGTTCGTTTCTGGCCGGAGTCGTAATGCCAGCGCGCCACGAATTTCGTGAATTTCTACGCCTGCGGCTGGAACATTTCAGTTCAGCTTTTTTGCTCCCATTGTTTTTCGCCTTCGTCGGATTACGCACGCAGGTTGGCTTGTTGAATGACACAAGTGGCTGGCTGATTTGCGCGGGACTCATTGTCATCGCAACCGTGGGCAAGCTCGGTGGCGCGATGTTCACGGCGCGGCTGACCGGCGTGAACTGGATTGATTCGTTTGCATTGGGCGCATTGATGAACACGCGCGGACTGGTGGAGTTGATCGCGTTGAATATCGGATATGATCTGGGAATTCTTTCTCCGCGCATTTTCGCCATGCTGGTGATCATGGCCTTGGTTACCACTTGCATGACCGGCCCGCTTCTCACTTTCAGCGATTATTTGCGCGCACGAAAATCCGTCGTCATAAATCCGGCCTGATGTTTGACACAGATTACGGTCTGACCAAATGAAGACGGTTTTGAAAGGTGTCGGCAATGCTGGCAGCGGTGTTTTTTGCTTCAATCGCCTTCGGGCCAGAAAAATGTTCATCCACCGTCGCTTTGAACAAGAAAACCCAGCGGTCAAAATGTTCAACACTAACCGGCAGCAATGCGTGCTTGGGCCAAGGCCGTCCTTGATAGGTATTTGTGCGAAACAGAAGCGTGCTCCAAAATTGATACAAGAGCGGCAGATGCTTCTGCCAGTCAACGTGAGCAACATTATTGAAGATGGGCGAAAGCAGCACGTCGGCATTGACCTTCTGGTAAAATGAATCCACCAAAATCTTGATATGATCTTCGGTCGTGATGTCGGGACATTGTTGTTTCATAGTAATAAAATGTAGCATTTTTTTCTCTTAATGAATGCGCAACCATACGATTTGTCATGCTTGTCTTGAAAGAAAAATGAATATGAACCGCACAGATTCATTTAGCCGCACAGTGGATTATTGAATCGCTGAATGTCACGAACGATTCAGCCATGCACGCTAACAGTTTTTGGAGTCGGAAATTTTACCGCATCACGCCATTGCATCACGTCGTCAACTTTTTCACGCTGATAAACCTCATGCACCAAAGCCGAGGCATGGTTGACCAAACGCATTGCCGCCTCGCGCGGCACGCCCGCACGACGCAGCCGGTTGATATAGGTGACGCGCAGGCAATGAAAGCAAAGGTGGGTCAACTTTAGTTTGATGAAAAACTGCTGCCAGCGGCGTGATGGTTGAAACGGAAAATCCAGTGTGTTTGATTTTCTTTCGGCTTTCAATTTTTTCAATAATGGCATCAAGACTGTTGGCATCGGGATTGAGAACGCCTTGTCCTCTCCGCCTTTGGGACTTGGAAACGTGATTTTGGTTTCGTCAAAGGCCAGACAGGAAAGTGGAATTTGTGTTTCGCGCAGCCGACAGCCCGTGTGAAGGGCGATTTCAAAGGATACCTGCATCCACTCCGGCTCTTCCTTCAATCCCTCTTGAATCAGGATGATTTCGTTGTCGGTCAGTTCCGGCTTTTTCTTCGCCTTGTCGCGTTTCAGTTTCAGGCTCACCAGCGGGTTTGCGTCCGCAAAGCCGAGCCGGACGGCTTCGCCCATGACCATCGCCAATAACTTCATTTCCATGATGGCCGTATTGCGACCGACAATTTTGCCGGTTTTCTTTTTGAAGGTCGTGCGCCAGTCGAGGTAATCCAGCGCGTTGCGGTAAGTGATGGCGCGCGGCGAGTGCAGCCGCCTCAATTGCAGCCAGAGCGCGAGCCATTTCCAATTGCCAGTGTAGCGTTGCAACGTGCGCGGGCTTTGGCAGTGGCGTTCAAAGTATTTAAGAACCCAATTGTCCCAGGCCGCATCGTTGACCAGCGGAATTTTTCTGTGTTCGTTTGCCTCCAATTCGGCCCGCATCGCTTTTGCCTTTGCGGTGTCGTTGGGATCGTCGGCGCGAAGGCCGGTGGATTTGTCGTGTTTTATGCTTTCCGAATCGAGGTATTGGATATACCAATAGGGCGAGCGGTTTTTGCGGTATAGATAGGCCATATTGCATTCATTTTGTTTGAGTGCAAGTAGTGCAGGAAACATCCTGCCCTTCAATTGAATTGCCCAATGAAGTAGGCCATTCCTAGCCACACGAAACCACTACGGTGGTTACGAGGGTTCGATTCCCTTCACCCGCTCCAATCTCAATTTGGAGTAATGAAATCAAGGTCGGAAATGATTTCGGCATTTTTCAAAAAGCCGAAATGAGAATAAAAGTGAGAATGGCGGCATTCTCACACACAGTTTTTATGAATGAAAGCGCCTGTTTTCAATCGGCTTTGCGATGTTCAAAAATGACATGGTGAGAATTGGCATTCGTCCGATTCATAACAATGTCGTGTTCACTCGCTTTTTCGCTCATACGGGTTTGAACGGGTTGCCACCAACGCCGCGCCGTTTGTCTTCAGCGCATCCAATGCGCCGCCCCAAACCTTCTATCGAAACGGAGTCGGTAGCGCCGGCTTCGCCGCTGCGGCTATGTCAGCCTTCAGGTCGTTTGCTTTTTCTGGTTCATCCGAAACACCAAAGCCACCGCCGCCGCTTCAAAAATTGCCATCTGATACGATTCAGTCACCCACGGCTTGCGCTTCGGAGGCAGACGTGTTGCGAATTCGGCGAGAAATCGCTGGACCCCACTTTCAGCTATTTCCAGTTTTGTTCCATCCGCATTGTTGAGCAGCAGGCTTCGCAATTACATTGCCGAAAACTGCGCCACCTTGAGTTTGCGTTTCCCTGCCAAATCAATGACTTGCCGGCGCAGCATCTTTAATTCCGAGTATTGGAATAAACCAGAACTCCTGTTGCCGATACTTGCAAGATTTGGCAAATTAACTCACCTTCGTTCAGATTATGAACTGCATTATCCTATCTATTGACCTGTGGTGGTTGCGACGGCGGTCGAGGAATCAGACCCGGTATTGGATGAAGTGTTGGTTACTGGTGGGGTTGGTTCGGGTGCAGAAGGAATTACTGTAGGCGGCGTAGAAGTCGCTGGAGTAATAACTGAATCAGGTATTGGCGGTGTCGTCGAAGCTATGATTGGTGAGGTGTCAGTCGATGTTGAAGCTATCGTATCAGTGCTGGTGGCGGCAGGTGTTGAGCTTGCGATATCAACGGTTGATGAAGCGATTGTGGCGGAAGTGGAGGTGGAAGTTGTTAAAGATGCGGTGTCGATTGAAGTCGTGGCAGTTGTGGTTGCCGTCGTTGTGGTAGTAATGACCGGCGTTGAAACGACCGCGGCCGTTACATTTTCCTTCTGCAAGAGCTGTTGAAGTTGAGCTTCCGTCACACATGTGGAGCCGACGCAGAGGGTTTGAACATTCGCTGTATTAACCGTTGCAGTGGTTGCCGTCAGGTTAGTAAATATTCCAGTAACCGCCGTCACTTGATTGACAATCCAATTTCCTGCTGATTGGATCATATTCTGCACTGCACTTGCGATTGTTTGGATAAAGGAAGTTGAGGAGGAAAGGGTTGAGGCAGTGGACGAAGCGATGGTCGAAGTCGACGTCTGGTTTGATTGAAGAAGAGCCGTTGATGATGACAGAGTGACTGTAGTGGATGATAGAGCGTCAACCTTGAGGCTGAGATCAGCGATAGCCGCAGTCCAATCGGTTGAAGTAGCCGTGGTTGAGGAAACAGAAGTCATGGCGTTGACCTCGCTCGACAGCGATGCGAGAGAAGTATTAAAATTACTAAAACAATTGGTGGTATTAGCACAGATGTCTCCTGTTGTGGTTAAATTGCCATTCTCGTCTATGGAAAGCACTTGCTGACTATCCTGATTCTTTACCAGCAATCCCTGTAGTGTTCCATCAAGCGGGGCTTCTGTAAATCGGAAGTCGTTAGCGAATATGAGGTCTCCATTGTAGGAGGTTGTTGAGCGGAGAGTGCCGTTGACATAGAGGTTTCCGTTAATCGTAGAAGTGGCACCCGGAGTGTTCATGGTCAGGACACCGTTTTTATCTAGCTGGAAAACCGTGGTCGTGCCAGAGCTTGTCGAGGTTGAAATGGCGAAAAGGGGCGTGGTGCCGTTTGCAGAGCCGGCAATGGAAAGCTTAGCGGAAGGTGATGTTGTGCCGATACCGACGTTATCAAGTGTATACAGAGAAGGTTGCGATGACACAAGCCACAAGTCAGCAGTCGAACCGATATTGTTGTTAAATAAGTAGTTCGCGTTTCCTCCTGAATTATGAATTGCACCATCTGTCACATTGTTGGTGATGATGATGCCGCTTGATCCACCGAAAGTGGTTATAGTGTACGAGGCAGAACCGTGTGTACAATGGTTTGAATCTATGATCGCATTGTTGTATGCCTGTATGCAGGAATTTCCTGACGCAATCCTTACGGTATTTCCACGGGCTGTCGACAAAGAATTTACAATGATGCCATTGTAAGAACCAGATGAAGTGGTCGTCGCTGAGATGACATTATTTGTAGCTTGAACATTCAACATGTTGGTATCGTATAAATCTACACCAACATTATATTGGTTTGTGAAAGTGTTGTCGCTAATTGTCACATCCGAAGTGGTTGTAGCAAGATTATTTACATAGATACCATACGCGCCTCCAATGACTGAATTGCCAGAGAATATTATCTGTTGCGAACCTTGAATGTATGCCACTACATTTGATGTATTTGTCACCATGTCAATTATGTTGTTTGATACCGTTATGTACTGTGACCTAGTTATAGCTAATGTGGTGCTCGATAGGTAATTGTTGGAGAATATGATGCGACTAGGCCACGCGTTTGTGCCATCCGAAGTGTTAGAAAATACTGCCTGTTTTGAGTTATAGATACGATTGCCTGTGAAAACAATATCTTGCACGCCTGTATTGTTTGGCAAAACTCCTTCGATCGCATAAGAGGCCATGTTGACTATAGTGTTGTTGGCAACCGTGACATCACTATTGTCCGGGGAATCAATACTACCAATTCCAGCGATGCAATTCTCCATATAGTTATTCGTGACCGTCGCATGGGCAATTGCGTTACTCCAAATGATACAACCATCAGCATGGCCGACTGCTGTATTAAGATTGCCGTTGATAACTGTATTGTCCTCAATAATCGGATGATTCGTCCCGCTTAAGTGGATCCCGTTTCCATTCACATTTAGAACGTAGTTATTGCGGACAGTGTTATAATTTCCACCAGCATAGATTCCCTCACCCGGAGCATCATGCACATAGTTACTATCTGCGATATTGTGCACGCCGCTCAAGAGTATCTCTTTGGTAGCTGCCCACCAGAAATATGTCCAATTCGACTTATTGCCATCTATCGTCAAATTATACACACCGCCATTATTGCCGATCGTGACAGTCACGAATGAAAGGAAGATAATAGTCGTTCCTGACGCGGAATTGTCCCATGTGGTTGCAGTCGTTATGACGTTGCCATTTATATTGGTGATGACTTTATTGTTATCATCATACACCCCTCCATTCAGCATGTTGATGCTCTCGCCTACACGGAAGTTAGAAGCATCAGCAACGGTAATCACATTCGTCACACCACCAGTTATAGTTGTATTTGTTGTCGTGGTAGCTTGATTTGCACGCTTTATCGTCGCTCCGTTGCCGTAAAGTTGTTGGCTGGCAGTAAGATTGAGTGGAGTCGAAATAAGATAAGTGTCGCCATAATCAAGTGATACATTTTTTCCAGATGCGATGGCAGAAGCGAAGGCGGCTGAGTCATCGGTAATTCCATCTCCTTTTGCTCCCCAATATCTGACGTTTGATGAATCATACAAATTATTCGCTTCTAAGATTCCCGCAAAAATGCTCGTCGCCGTAGCGGATGTAGCAACAAAAGCTGATGCTGTCGAAGTCGCGGTGGAAGTGATGGTTCCATTGTTGGTGATGCCATAGGCTGTCAAAGTGCCAGTAGCCGTTAGATTACCACCAAAAAACCCTGCGCCGTTTACAGACAAAGGATAGCCAGGTGTTGAGGAACCGACACCAAGTCTATTGTTTGTATTATCCCAAAACAAATTGGCATTATTCTGATTGAGCGATCCGCCAGTTGAAAAGAATGGAATCGAACCTGCAGTAAAGTTTGTAAGGGTAGTAGAGGCGAAAGTCGGTCTTGCCGTCGAGTCTATAGCTTGAGGAGTTGAGAGAGTGATGGAGCCGGCGCCATTTGTAATGGATACTTCATTCGGTGTGCCGGTCAGGGTGGCGGGAGTAAACGTGTTTCCGGTTGAATTGCCGATAAGAAGCTGGCCGTCGGTGTAGGTCGTCTGTCCCGTGCCGCCATTTGCCACAGCCAAGGTCCCCGAAGTGACATTCGAAGCATTGAGGCTGGTCAATCCAGATCCATTGCCGGTAAAAGTGTTCAAGCCGATATTGATATTGCCAAAGCCGCTGCCGATTGAGCCGGAAGTCAGCGTGCCGACGGTAGCGAGGCTTGAGGCCGAAGTCAATCCCGCTAGCGCGGTGATATTCGGCAATGATGTCGTAGCCGCCAGGACTGCCATAGCTGTAGTCGAGGCGCGCGAGACGGTGAAAAAGAGATTGTTTGATCCTTCAGTCAAATCGTTTGTGTTGATTTTAAGGGATGAAGTGGCAATAGTGCCGACAGACCCATTCGTTCCCCAGATCAGGCCATTCAAAGAACCGATACTCAAAGCGTTTGCAAACAGATTCGTTGAAGTTGCATTACCAAAGATAGCCGAGGCAAGGTTTGCCATTGTCGAGTATAGGCTGGTCGAAGTGGAATTTGTCGCGACAAGATTGTTCAGTGTTGTCGTGCCCGTCACACTAAAGTTGCCGCCAATGGTCTGACCACCGGAGACAAGCGAGCCGACGGTCAAAGCGCCGCCGACCGAGGCGTCGCCGGAAACATTCAAGCTCGATAGTGTCGTGGTGCCGGCTGACAGCGCGCCGCCGATCGTCGTGCTGCTCGAAACATTCAAAGAGTTTCCGTTGAAATCCGACATGCCGCCAGTGATGGCGGAGCCAATAGCGGAAGTGTAGGCCGTAGTCAGGCTTTGCGAAACCGATGATACACTGTTGCCGATGGATGTGCCGATTGAATCAGTTTGATTTGCAATTTGCTGATATACCGGCGCATAGGTGACATTTTGGCCGCCATCATACGCCTGTGCCCCGAGAGCTTTCTCCAAAGCCGTCTGTATTCGAGCGTCAACTTCTGCCATCGTCAAACCGGATCCACTGTTTCCGCTCGTAGCAGGATAAATGTATGAAGATTGCGTTGGATGGCTCGCATTCACTGGCACATGGACAGTCTTTGTCGTCGAAGTCGGAACAGTGACCTTGGAAACAGCCACAGCGGTTGTGGCGACCGTTGCTTTTGTAGCTACACTTTCTCCATTCGGACAAGAAATAAAATAACAGACCACGCCACCCAACCAGCCGCGAATCGTTTCCCCCGCGCCCGAAAAGACGCTTCCAGCCGAACTGGATATGCCAGCGAGCATCGAGGGTTGGAAGGAAGACTGATCAATACCAGCCGCAAAAGTCACTGGCGGCATTTTTACAAGTGCGGCCAAGAGGAGAAGGATGAAAAAAATGGCCCTTGTCTGCATGTTCATGAATAGAATTGTATCATATAAATCCTACTTGCCGCATAGTTGTTGTGCTGGGGAAAACTTATTCTTGTCTCAACTCTTACTTTACGGGCGACATACATGGTATGTAGGGGCAATCGCCCGCCACTACTCACTTCCACGGCTTAACCGCCGCACCACTAGCTCCCCAACGTGTCGTCGGCTACCGCCCGACATTTCTCTTTCTCCCTGAAGGGCTAGCCGGCGTAAAGGACATCTACCCGCTGTCCTTTAGCAGAAAGAGAAATGTCGGGCGGAACGGGCTATCGCCCTTACCCGCCGACACGTTGGGGGACGGGTATTAAAATGAGGTGCTAGCGCACCGACCACCAGTCCGCTAACGCGACCGGCTCGCCCTGAAGGCGGAGTCACTACGAGTGTTACCTGGTGAATACGACTGGGTATCATCAAAATACGGTAAATCACCACTTTTGGGAGAAAGAGTTGCCGCGACTGCGGCACTTATTCAGCCGCACCATAGGTGCGTCCTTTGCATGCCGTTCCCGGCAAATTGTGGCGTCTGGTTCAGAATATGCGAATCGCATATTCTGTCAATCCCATCGGATTTCAAAACCAGTCGCCATTACCCCGCCGGCCTGTTCCTCAACATTCTGCCGGCGTCTGCTGCACGCACAAAGTCTGACACCACGGGGACTTTCGGGAGTGGCGACTGGTTTTGGAACCTGACGAACCACACATTTTGATCGGAAACCGCGAAGGCTGGGGAAAACCGCAGCCTTTTGGCATATCTGCCGTTGACCAGCGCCAGCACATCTACATCATCGGAAAGACCGGTTCTGGTAAGACTACTTTGCTGCGCAATCTGATTTTGCAGCACATCAAACTTGGGCATGGTGTTGGACTGATTGACCCGCACGGCGATTTGGCCGAGGAACTGTTGAATCACATACCGCCCAAGCGCGCTGACCATTTGGTATATTTCAATCCGGGCGACATTGACTTCCCTATCGGGCTTAACTTGCTCGCCAATGTAGCACCGGATGACCGGCATCTGGTGGCCTCCGGCATTGTGGGCGCGTTCAAGGGTATTTGGCGGGATTCGTGGGGACCGCGTTTGGAATATATTCTCTACAATGCCGTGTCAGCACTGCTTGATTGCCGGAATGCCACTCTTTTGGGCGTCAACCGGATGCTCACCGATGACACCTACCGGGCCAAAGTAATCCGGCATATCAAAGACCCGTTCATCAAGGCGTTTTGGGCGGAGGAATATGCCGGATATGACGAGCGGTTCAAACGGGAAGCCATCGCGCCGATTCAGAACAAGCTCGGCCAGTTTTTGTTGAATCCAGTGGTTCGCAACATTCTGGGCCAGGTCAAATGCAAGGTGAACATCCCCTTCGTGATGGACAATAGCCGGTTGTTCATCGCAAACCTTTCGAAAGGCAGGCTGGGCCATGACAAGGCGAATTTGCTTGGATCGCTCTTGGTGACCCAATTCCAGCTTGGTGCAATGGCGCGGGCGAACCGGCCCGAAGACGAGCGCAAAGATTTTTATTTGTTCATTGACGAGTTTCAGAATTTTTCAACTGACGCATTTGCTTCCATTCTCGCCGAAGCGCGTAAATATCGTTCGTGCCTTACGCTGTCGCACCAATACATTGACCAGCTTCCGCTGCCGATCCGGCAGGCGGTGTTCGGCAATGCGGGGA
>DASRLE010000235.1:0-10298 GCA_035648615.1 Saccharimonadales bacterium (SeqCode)
AGACTGTAGCGGGAAATAACAAAACAAGGAGCAGTCTTATGAAAAATATACAAATCTTATCTTTGGCAGCGGCAGCGGGTCTTCTGGCAGGTTGTGCTTCGTATCAGGATCACAGCGAATCCAGCGCGATGACCATCAATCAATTGCCCCCGGCGGCGCAAACCACCGTGCGCAATGAAATCGGCAGTCAACCAATTTCCTGCATCAAGCAGGAAACAAAAGACGGCCAGACGGCCTATAAAGTGGAATTGCAACGCCAGGGCATGAGTCCGATGCATGAATCGCTGGTGGTGGCGGCGGATGGCTCGATTCTCAAAGAATCGCGCAAGCTGGCCTCCTCGCGCGCCCAGATGAATGAACCGGCGGGCGCGGAAACCGACGAAATCCGCACTCCCAGCGCGAGCAGCCCTGCGGCCTCGCCTTCGAGTCAAGCGCCGAATACCGCGAGCCCGAGCGGCATTCCGACCCAGGGTTCTCCGACGACCAGCGCTCGAGGACTGTAAGTTTGAACTTGGAAGCGCAAGCTTCCCATAAGCGTGTTGCGCGTTGCTGACAAAGACCGTCCCTGGCGGTCTGCAACCCGACACGCTATTTTTTCTTCGGGCTGGACGCGCGGGGTTTCTTCCACTAAGTTCGCCTGATGCCGAAAGTCAAAGGCGGAGAAGCCGCCCTGGCCGACACGCCGAATCTCACCTTCGAGGGAGCGCTGAAAAAGCTCGAGACCATTGTCGAGTCGTTGGAGGCGCATGATTTGCCCTTGGAAGAACTGCTGGCGCGCTACGAAGAGGGCATGCGGTTATCCCAGCATTGCCAGGCCAAGCTGGCCGAGGCGGACTTGAAAATTCAACAACTGGAACAAGGTTCCAAAGGCGAAATGACTTTAAGTCCCATTTCCCTTCCGGCAGAAACCTTATGAGCCGTTATCTCGACATGGTTGATCATCCTTCGCACGTTAAAAAACTCACGCTCGAGCAGTTGTTCCATCTGGCCGACGAGTTGCGCCACGAACTCATCACCAAGCTGGCCAAAAACGGCGGGCACCTCGGGCCGAATCTGGGGGTGGTGGAATTGACCATCGCGCTGCACTCGGTTTTCTCCACGCCGCACGACAAATTTGTCTGGGACGTGAGCCATCAAAGTTACGTGCATAAATTGTTGACGGGGCGCAAAGACCGCTTTCACACCATCCGCACCACCGACGGATTGAACGGATTTTCGCTCCGCACGGAAAGCCAGCACGATTGCTACGGCGCGGGCCATGCCGGCACGGCGCTCTCGGCCGCCCTGGGCATGTGCGCGGCGCGGGATCAACGCGGGTCGGATGAAAATGTGGTTTGCATTTTTGGGGACGCCGCGCTGACTAACGGCATTTCCTTCGAGGCGCTCAACAACATCGCCCACACCACCAAGCGGTTCATCGGAATTCTTAACGACAACGAATGGAGCATCGCCAAAAATGTCGGCGCCATCTCTTCCTACCTGAACAAGGTCATCACCAATCCCCGCTACAACCGCCTGCAAAAAGATTTGGAGCGCTGGGTCAAACGCATGCCCAAAGGTTCGCTGGCCATCCGGCTCGGGCACAAGGCCGAGGAGGCCATCAAAAGCGTTTTTGCCGAAGTGGCTCTCGAACAAAATCCTGAACAAATTGAAGCCGATGGCCGCGGCGGCTACGGCAACAGCTTGATTTTTGAAGAAATGGGCTTGCGCTATCTTGGCCCCATCGACGGACATAATTTGCCGCTGCTGATCAGTTCGCTGGAATTTGCCAAGGCCAGCGATTTGCCGGTGGTGTTGCATGTTTTGACCAAAAAGGGCAAAGGCTACGAAGCCGCCTTGAATCACCCGGAGAAATTTCACGGCCTGGGGCCCTATGATCCGATCACCGGCGACACCCCGCAGACCAAGCCGGGCACGCCGCCCAATTATCAGGATGTTTTTGGCCAAACGATGGTCAAGCTCTGTCAAAAAGACAGTTCGATTGTCGGCATCACCGCCGCCATGCCCAGCGGCACGGGCCTGAAGGCATTGGAAAAGGCCATGCCGCAGCGTTATTACGATGTCGGCATTGCGGAAGAGCACGCTGTTTTGTTTGCCGCCGGGATGGCGACAATGGGGTTTCATCCGGTGTGCGCGATTTACTCGACCTTTTTGCAGCGGGCTTATGATTGCATTATCCATGACGTGGCCCTGCAAAAGCTGCCGGTGATCTTTTGCATGGATCGCGCCGGCTTGTCGGCCAACGATGGGCCGACCCATCACGGTTTGTTCGATATCGCCTACCTGCGATGCGTGCCGGATATCATTGCCATGGCGCCGCGCAACGAGGACGAACTGGCCGACATGATGTTCACCGCCACCCACCAGAAGCAGCCCACTTTCATTCGGTACCCGCGCGGGGCGGGCGAAGGCGTTCCCGTCAAGGAACAACCGGCGCTGCTGAAAATCGGGCAGGCGGAAGTGACGCGCAATTTCGCCGGGAACGGCGGCCGGAAAATCGCGCTCTTCGGGCTGGGCAATATGCACCGTCTGGCGGAGGAAGCCGCGCGGGAATTGACGGCGGAAGGATTTGATTGCGCGGTGATTAACCCGCGCTTCACCAAACCGCTCGACACGGGCGCCCACGAATTTTTTGGCCGGGCGGCGGAAGCGGTCGTCACTTTGGAGGACCACGTTCTTCCCGGCGGCTACGGGGCCGGCGTGTTGGAATTGTTCAACGAAAAAGGCATCACCACTCCCGTGACGCGCATTGGCTGGCCCGATCAATTCATCGAGCACGCCAGCACGGTGGATCATTTGCGCCAGAAATATGGCTTGACTGCGGCCAGGGCCGTCGCGCAAGCCAAAGCTCTTTTCAACAAGAGCGCGGATCCGGCCCGCTTGACCGCTGTCGCGTAAATTGTGGATCCATCCCTCCCTGAGCCTGGGGCTAAACTGAGCTTGACCATCGACGACATTGCCTTCGGCGGTGACGGGGTGGGGCGGTGCGGCGAGTTCGTGGTTTTCGTTCCCTTCGTGGCGCTGGGCGAAACGGTCGAGGTGGAATTGATTGAGCGCAAAGCACGTTTCGGCCGGGCGCGGCTGCTGCGGGTCGTGCAACCGGCGCCGGAACGCGTCACGCCGCCCTGCCGCTACTTCGGCGACTGCGGAGGGTGTCAATACCAGCATCTGGCTTACGCGGAGCAAATCCGCCTCAAGCACAAGCAAATCAGCGATTTGTTCCAGCGCATTGGCGGTTTTGACCGCGCGGTGATTGATCCGGTGATTCCGTGTCCGCAACCTTTCGGCTACCGCAACCGCATCATGATCCGCAGCCAGTGGGACAAGTTTAAACAAGGATTGAACATTGGCTTCATTCGCGCCGACAACCGGCTGGTGGTCGATATCGAGGAATGCAAAATCGCCGAGCCTGCCTTGAATGAGCAAATCCAGCATGTCCGCCAGCACCCCCCACCCAAAGGCGGCCTGAAAGTGGTGCTGCGTGTGGCCGCCGAAGGCTGGGAGGTGCCGCGCGATTCCTTTTTCCAAAATAACTTTTATCTCTTGCCGAAACTGGTGGAAGTGGTGCGAAGCCGGTTGCGGGAGGCAGGGAGCCGTTTTTTGATTGACGCGTACTGCGGGGTCGGTTTTTTCAGCATCGAGCTGGCCGAGTCGGTCGAGTATTTTGCCGGGGTGGAATTGGACACTCCCGCCATCAAAGCGGCCCGCCAGAATGCGGCCAGCCGCCAGCGGGCCAACGGGGAATTCGTTTGCGGTCGCGCCGAAGACCTTTTGCCTGGCTTGCTCCAGCGTTTTGATCCCCGGGCGACGACGCTTATACTTGACCCGCCCCGGACGGGTTGCCCGCCGGAAATGCTCCAAGTCATCCGGCAGGTTCAACCGGCGCAGGTCATTTATATTTCCTGTCATCCAGCCACCCTGGCGCGGGACTTGAACGTTTTATGCGCTGAGAATGTCTTTGAATTAAAGAATGTCATTCCATTGGATATGTTTCCTCAAACCCAACACATTGAATGCGTGGCGGACGCGCGCCGAAAAGCTCAGGCGCCGCCTCTCATAAACCTTGCTAATTAACCGCGCCCTGTCTCATATACCCTCCCATGACGGTCGAAGAAAATATCCACCCGCCGCACTCGCGGCCCATAACGCTCTGCCCGGGCCTGGTTATTTTGGGGGCGCTCGTTCTGTATGGCTTCACCCTCAATCATTGGATCACCTTGGGCAGTTTGCCGGTCATTTCGTCCGTCACGGGGTGGAATTGGCATCCGTTCCCGCTCTTATGGCGTGACACGGCGGTGGCCCCGCTGTTTTTCGTATTGACGTATCCCGTTCGCGCTCTTCCGGTGGCGTGGGCGCCCCTGGCGCTGAATATTTTTGCGGCGGTGTGCGCGGCGTTGAGCCTGGGCCTGCTGGCCGCCTCCGTGCGCCTGTTGCCGCATGACCGCACCCGCGAACAACGCCAGCGCGAGGGCGGGGAGTTTGCCTTGCTCTCCTTGCGCACGGCCTTTCTGCCGGCGCTTTTTGCCGTCCTGATGATGGGCTTCCAGTTGACCTTTTGGAGAAACGCCATTGCGGCGACGGGAGAAACGCTGGACGTCCTGGTTTTCGCCTTCCTGATTTATGGTTTGCTCAAATTCCGCGTGACGCAAAATGACAAATGGATCTTTGGATTTGCTTTCGTCTATGGACTCGGCACAGCCAATAATTGGGCGTTGATCGCTTTCTTCCCCTTCTTTTTTATCGCGATGATTTGGATAAAGGGACTCAGCTTTTTTAACTGGAGATTTGTCTGGACGGTGGCCGGGTGCGGGCTGGCGGGCTTGCTTATTTATTTGCTCATCCCCGCCGTGGGCAGTTTAAGGGATCATGAGAATTTTTGGTCCCTTCTGCACATGGAATTGGCCAAACAGCGGTTTGATCTTCGCCTGGTGCCGCGCTGGATAGCGGCTATTGCCGCGCTGCCGACGCTTTTGCCGTTGATTTTCCTCGGCATCCGCTGGCCGTCCTTCGAAGGAGAGTTGAGCGCCGCCGGCGGCGTGTTGACTCGCGCCATGTTTCGCTTTCTGCACGTCATCTTTCTGCTTTTGGCGTTGGTCACGTTTTTTGATTTTAAGTACAGTCCCAGCGTCCGAATGCATGAAGTGCCGGTTGGTTTCCTGACCTTTTACTACATGGGCGCATTGAGCGTGGGCTATTTTACCGGCTACCTTCTTCTGGTCTTTGGCCGCAGCGCGCTTCAATCATGGGAGAGGCCTCGTCCGTCCCTTCAGGCTCTCAACAAGACGATGGTGGGGCTGGTCTGGCTGGTGGCGATTGCCGCTCCCTGCTGGCTCCTCTACGAAAATATTCCGCACATTAAGGCGGCGCAGTCCGCTGCTTTGCGGGATCTTGCCGCGGAAATTGTCCGCGATCTTCCGGCCAAATCCGCTCTGATCTTGAGTGATGATCCAGAGCGCCTGGCTCTTTTGGAAGCGGCCTATCGGCGAAGCGGCCAAAGCAACCCGCACATCCTGATTGAAACGGGTGCGCTGCAGCATCGGGAATATGTCGCTTATTTGCTTTCCCATTATGCGGCGCTGAAAAATTACGTTACTCCTGCGGCGCGATTGCGCCGGGTTCTTCCCGCCCGGTCATTGATTTCCTTCTTTTACGAGATCAGCCCGCATTATTCCATTTATTATCTTCATCCCAGCTTCGGTTATTATTTCGAGGCCTTTTATGCCAAGCCGCACGGCCTGGTTTACGAACTGCAAACTTATCCCAAGGATGCCTTTCAGCCGCCGCCTCCGTCGGGTTCGGAAGTCAAGGCGAACCAGGATATCTGGGCAACCCTTGAAAAAGGAACTCTCGCGCAACTGCCTGCTCAAGCCAAGCTGGACCCGGACGTAAATTCGGTGAGCGTGGACTATTCGGTGGCCTTGGATTACTGGGGCGTGGACCTGCAAGAGGCCGGTCACCTGGCTGAAGCCAGCGCCGCCTTCAATGAAGCGACGGTGCTCAACCCCCAAAATTTCATCGCCCGGATCAATCAGGAATATAACACCCGTTTGCGGAAGAATGACCATCGGGCTATTGATTCGGGAGACCTCCTTTACAAAGCGAGTGTGGCCTACGGAGGACTCATGCGCGTTCTCAAGGCAAATGGCCCAGTGGACGAGCCGGATTTGGATCTGCAGTTTGGAAGGGTCTTTGCCCAAGGTGGAAATTTGCGGCAAGCGGCCGCCTTGTTTGAGCGCCGCCTCCAGTTATTGCCGGGAGACGGCTTTGCCGAATTGGATTTGGCCAAGACTTTCGTGGATTGCCGGTTGCCGGACAAAGCGATGGAATTGGTGCGGAAAATTCCGGCCAATTCAGGAGTAACGCCGTGGGACATTACCCGCGTCCAAGCCTTGGCCTACCTGGCCAAAAACGATTTTGTCTCCGCGGAAAAAGTGTTGCAAAATACTTTAAAGGAGAATCCGCAAGACGAGGATCGCGTCGCCATGATGGCTGAGTTTTATCGAACGACCGGCAATAACGCTTTGGGCGAGCGAAAGGAAAGCGAGGCCAGGCAACGCTTTACCAATGCGCTGGTCTATATCAACCGCGACTTGGAATTGTTGAAAGGGGGCGAGCATAGCACTGGCGATTCCTATAAGATTGCCGATGCGTTGCTCAAGAAAGCGGAAGTGCAAATGATGCTCAAGTCCTATGAGGCCAGCATCTTCACTTTGGGCGAAATTATCCAGCTTCAGCCCGCCAATCCGACCGCCCTGCTCAATCGCGCTCTGGCCGAAGTGCAGATCAATCGCCTCGACGCGGCCAGGAAAGATTACCAGGAGCTAACGAAATCGCTGCCAGATGAGTCCTATATTATTGATCTTGGCCTGGCTGAAATAGCCGCCAAGGAAAAGAACACCTCGGAGGAAATCCATTTTCTCAAACGCTATCTGGATTCCGCGCCCGACGACACGCCGGAATATCAGCGGGTGCAGGAACGCCTCAAAAAGCTGGAAGGCCATTAACCTCGCGCAACGGATGCGGGTCACCCATGTCATCACCCGGCTGGTCATCGGTGGCGCGCAAGAAAACACGGTGTCGAGCGTTCTCGGCTTGCGACGCAAACCGGGTCTTGAGGTGCAACTGATCAGCGGGCCCGGCGCCGGGCGGGAAGGCTCGCTCGCTTCCTGCCTTGAGAGTGAGCGTGGCTTGTTGCGCGTGATGCCCACTTTGGTTCGCCCGATTTCGCCCCGGCGCGATTATGCCACTCTCCTGGAATTGACGCGGATTTTCCGCGAGACTAAACCGCAAATCGTCCATACCCACAGCGGCAAAGCGGGGATTCTGGGCCGTCTCGCCGCCGCTCGCGCCGGTGTGCCGGTGATTGTTCACACCATCCATGGTCCTTCCTTTGGGCCGTTTCAAGGTCCCGCGGCCAATTTCATATTCAAGAGCGCTGAACGGCGGGCCGGAAAAGTAACCACGCATTTCATCAGTGTGGCCGACGCCATGACCCGGCAATATCTTGCCGCCGGAATTGGCCGGCCTCAACAATACACCCGCATCTTCAGCGGTTTCCCGCTGGCTCCATTTCTGGCGGCCCAAAACGATCCCGCCTGGCGGACGCGCTGGCAAATTGGCCCGGACGACATTGTCATTGGCAAAATAGCCCGTCTCTTCAAGCTCAAGGGCCATGATGACTTGCTGTCGGCCGCTCCTGCCATCCTGCAACGCTGTCCGCAAATCAAATTTCTGTTGGTCGGAGACGGAGTTGGGCGTGAACGTTTGCAAGAGCGCGCGCGATCGCTCGGGTTGCAAAAGCATTTCATTTTTACCGGCCTTGTTCCTCCCGAAGAGATTCCGCGCTACCTTGGTATTATGGATTTAGTGGTGCATCTGTCCCGGCGGGAGGGTTTGGCCCGCGTGCTGCCTCAAGCTTTGGCTGCCGGCAAACCGGTGGTGGCTTACGATTGCGATGGCGCCGGGGAAGTTTGCCGGCCGGATGAAACCGGCTTCCTGCTGCGGCCGGGCGATTTGCCGGCCCTGAGTGAACGTGTGGTTCAACTTGCCGAAAATGCCGCATTGCGCCACAGGCTGGGACAATGCGGGCGGGAATTCGTCCGCGCCCATTTTTCCGTCGAGACGATGGTGGACAATATTTACGCGCTCTATTTGCAGTTGACAAAGCCGTGACCTCCGTAAACCAAATCACTTCCGATTTTTCGGCTTTGCTGGCGGGCGCGCTGGCCACCGCAGCCGCGTTGCCGTTTTGGCGCGGATGGTGCCGGCGGCATGGAGTGGTCGATGATCCAGGCCATCGCAAAATTCACGCGACTCCCATTCCGCTGGCGGGCGGACTGGCGGTCATGTCCGGCCTGTTGTTGCCGTTGTTGGCAGGAGCCCTTTTTGCCGTGGGTCACTCGCGCCCGGGGATGGTCGGGCTTTTTCAATATGGCTGGAACCGGCGTGTGGTTCAGCTTCTCGGCATCACGGCGGGCGCTTTTGGCATGTTGATCATCGGGCTGCTGGACGACAAAGTCGAACTGCCGCCCGCCATAAAATTCAGCGCCCAACTGGCCGTTGCCTTGGCGGTCGCAGCCAGCGGGGTGCGCATAACGCTCTTTGTCCCCAATATTTTATTCAGTTATGCCATCACCGCGCTTTGGATTTTGACCGTCGTCAATGCGTTTAACTTCATGGACAACATGAATGGCCTTTGTGCGGGGTTGGGCGCTGTTGGGGCGGCCTCGTTCGGTTTCATTTCGGCCCGCGCCGGCCAATATCTAGTCGCCACGATGGCCTTTTTGGTCGCGGGCGCGCTGCTTGGTTTTCTGCCCTACAATTTCCCTCGCGCCACCGCCTTCCTGGGTGATTCCGGCAGTCATCTCGTGGGCTACCTTCTCGCCGTGCTGGGTATCTTGCCGCATTTCTATACGCCCAAGCATCCACGGATGCTGGCTGTCCTCACGCCGTTATTGATCCTTGCCGTTCCGTTGGCAGATCTCGCGTGGGTGGTGCTATTGCGCTGGCGAATGCGCCAACCCTTCTATCTGGGCGACACCAACCACCTGTCTCATCGGTTGGTCCGCCGCGGCTGGAACACGAGCCAGGCGGTGCCGATCATTTGGCTATGGGCTGCACTGTCGGGAGCCCTGGCGTTTTTTTGGCAATAATCTCCGTCTCAGTCGAAGTCGTGGTCGAAGCGCCGGAGGCAATGGCTTCGGAAAGCGCGGCCAGCGCCTCCGCTCGCGGCACCGAACCAATCAGCCGATTTTCCTCGAACGTATTGACGACGGGCACATTGCGCTGCTCGCTGGCCAGCAGAATGGGCAGCGCGTCGAGCAATCTCTGGCTCGGGCGCAAACAAGGAGGGACCGACCGCATCACATCGTAGGCGATGATGGCGCTCAATTCCTGGCCGGCCCCCAGGTATTCCTTCAAGTCCAGCAAGGCGACCACACCCAGCAATCGGAACTTGGAGTCAACTACAGGAAGAAAATTGTTCTGGCTGCTCAGAAACCTCTCGGCGATTTGCGGCAAGGTGGCGTTCTCCCGCACCGGCTCGACCGGCGCGCGCATCATTTCGCCAATGGTTTGTTCGTTGGCCGCGCCCAGCCGCGAGCTTTCCACCTCGAGGCTGCGCAACTGCAGCGGCTCGGTATAGACCGAATTGGGATGGAGCTGGCGGGAAACGACCGTTGAAACCGCGCAGCCCAGCATGAGCGCGGGCATCAGCGAATAATTCAACGAAATCTCAAAAATCATGATGATGGCCAGCAAAGGGGAACGGGTCGTGCCCGAAAAAACACTACCCATCCCGACCAGCGCAAAAATTCCAATCGGCAGGTGTTCCGGGGCCAGCCCCAGCCTCTCCAGGCCCATGCCGAACAAGCTTCCCAAGGCCGCGCCCAGAAATAACGTCGGCGTAATGACTCCGCCCACCGCCCCCGAGCCGACCGACATTGAAGTGGCGACCAGCTTGGCCAGAAAGATTCCGAAAAGCAGCTTCGCGGGGATTTCCTGTTTGATGATTTCGCTGGCCACGTCATATCCGTTGCCCCAAACCTGCGGATAAACCACCGCGATGGCTCCGACCATGACGCCCCCCAAGGCCATGCGGAGGTAGAGCTTGGGCACGCCCTTGAAAATCGTCTGGCTGCCGCGGAGCATTTTCAGAAAAATCGCGCTCAGGACCCCCGCAAAAAAACCGAGCAACAGGAACCATGGCAGTTGGCCGATGTGGGTAAAGTCGAAAGCCGGCACTTCATACCAGCGATGGATTCCAAAAACACTGCGCGACAGCACCGACGCCACCACCG
>DASRLE010000236.1:0-6663 GCA_035648615.1 Saccharimonadales bacterium (SeqCode)
CTATTATGGCAGTGACATTATGTTTGGTTTCGATATCGGCGGGTCCGGCCAGCAGGACTTTGGCATGTCCTGGGGCGGCAACAATGGCCAGGGAGCCGGCCAGGAGATTGTGGTGGGCCTCGGCCGCAGCGGGGGAGACACCCAGATTCAATCGCTGCCCTATCCACTGGGGTTGAACGTGACCCACGCGGCGTGCCTGCAAGTCAACGGAACAGCCGGAACCTTCACCTTGTATGTGGATGGCGTGCAATGCGGTCAAGTGACCGGATTAGTGATGAACCAGGTCAACGCCCAGTCCATCCCGATGATCAACCAGAGCGATTCCAACATCGGGCAAGCCTTTGCCGGCTATCTGGCCGAAGTTCAGGTTTATACCAATGACAATATCAACGGGGCTGTCGTCACTTCGGTTCTTCAATCCAAATACGGCAGCCTTGATCCGCTCGTGCTGGCCCTTGTCGGCAATGCCTATGTCGATATCAATAGCAACGTATCATTGACTGTGACGGCTCCCGCGACGGCGACGGCCAACGGGTCATTCACCGTGACCCTGACTTCGGGCAATCCCGCAGTGGCCGGCAACAGCACGGCGACCCTGGCCAAAGGAACGACCAGCACCAACATTTCCCTGCAAATCCTGGGCGAGGGTGTTTCGCAAGTCACTGCGTCAGGCTCGGGAGTTGGTTCTGTCGCGATTCAAGTGGGGGGCCTTACGCCTCGCTCTGTGGTCGAAACCTTTCATGCCTCGAGCTTGACCAACGCCAATCAACTGCCGGGCATCACCGATGGCCAAACCGTTTCACAATGGAATGGCGACATTCTGGGCACCCCGGCTTATCAAGGAGCCAATGGCCCGGCGTATCACACCAATGCGACCCTCGCGGGCACGCCCGCCGTGGTGTTTACGGGCACGAATCAGACAACTTTGGACATTCCCAACATCAGCGATCCCACAGTGGGCCTGACCAACTTCTCCATTGTGGCGGTATTCCAAGCCACAGCGCCCGGAGCGGGTGGGGTCAATGATGGCCAATGGTGGAATGATGCTGGTATCGCTGATCATGAGCTGCCCGGATCGACCTATGACTGGGGTTTGGAATTGGATTCCGGCGGTTACTTCGAATGGGGGACCGGCCAACCCGACCATGAAATGTGGGTTTCAAACTACAACGTGGTCAATCCGCTGTTCCATGTGATTATTGGGACCTATGACACGCTCAATGGCATCTCGACCGCCACCGTGGACGACCAGCCCTCCATCATCAACAGCAATCTCTTCAGCCAGCCCCGGCTGGCCGACGACATTAGAATCGGGTTCAGCCATGACAATGCCTCGGCCTTTTTGAGCGGTGAACTGGTCGAGTTGGATTTTTACAACGGCGCTCTCAACGCAACGGAACGGACAAACCTCGCCGCCACCCTCAAATCCACCTACCGCCTGATCTGGCCCGATCAATCGTTGATTTCGATTGCAGCCAACCCGCCGGACGCCGAGATCGGCTCTACCGTGCAATTGACGATCACCATCCCGGCGGGCGCGAACAACAGCACTGCGGTGCCCGTTACGCTGACCAGCGGCAGCCCGTCGGTTTTGACTGTCGGCGGTGGAAGCAGCAATACCATTACCTTCCCGGCAGGAGCTGCCAATGTGCAAACAATCGCGGCGCAGATCGTGGGTGCCGGCACATCGGTCATCTCTGTCAGCGCCTCGGCCGCAGGGTTGGTATCCAACACCTTATCGGTGATCGGCTTGGCCGTGCCGTCTGCCATCGAACAGTTCCACGCCTACAGCCTGACGAACCAGATCCCGGGCATTGCCAATGGGCAGGCGGTTCCGCAATGGCTTGGCGCCATCCTGAGCACGCCGGCGAACGCCAACCCTAACGCGCCGACTTTCCATGCCAACGCGACCAAGAGCGGCCTGCCCTCTGTCGTATTGAATGCCACCAACGCCACCAGCCTGGACATTCCCTCGGCCAACGATCCGACCGCCGGCTTGGCCCAGTTCTCGGTCGTGGCGGTTTTCAAGGATTACAACGTGGCCACCAACGATAACGACAGTTTCTATACGGAGGCGGGAATTGCCGATCATGAATTGCCAGGCGCCACTTACGACTGGGGATTGGAAATTAACGGCGCCGGAGAGTTCGCCTGGGGCACCGGCGCTCCGGATACCACCGTCCCCTATCCAACGATCGTGGTGAGTGACGGCTTGTTTCACACCGTTATTGGCACCTACGATACCTTTTTGGGCATCAGCGCAATCTATCTGGACGATCTGGCGCCTGTCGTCACGACCGGCCTGAAAAGTGGCGCACGGTTGCCGGATGACATCGTCATCGGCTCGGGACATCCTGGAAGCTATCTGAGCGGCGAGCTGGCTGAACTGGACTTCTACAACGGGGCGCTGAGCGCCAATGAAGCCGAGACCGTGATCGCCAATTTGGATAAAATGTACGGCCTGACACCGCCTCCCGTCAGTTACCCGATTGCCATTACGCGCAGCGGCACGACGGTGCAGATCTCGTTCCCGACGGTCGCGAGCATCGGCGGCTCTCAACTCCAAACCACGACCAATCTTTTGGGAACCTGGACGGTATCGCCGCTGACCTTTGTCACGAACGGGACGCAGAACGTCGCGTCGGACAGCCTGACGAATGTGTCGAAGTTCTATCGGCTCTATCATCCCTAATGATTGATAATATTACAATCAGTGATACTATTCCTCTTGGGGGCGGAGCGCCCGCTCCAAGACGGAATAACCTCAAATCAGGCGGTGGAGGAATTTACCGCCGGTCATCCAATTGGAGGCTATATGAGAGTTGATTCACTCGCGCACTGGAAAAAAGCGGCCTTCACGTTAATAGAATTGTTGGTGGTCATCGCCATCATTGCCATACTGGCCGCCTTGCTTCTGCCCGCCTTGGCCCGCGCGAAGTCGGAGGCCAAGCAGACCGCCTGCATCAGCAATATGAGAGAGCTTGGCATCGCCATCGGAATGTATATTTCCGATTACAAGGCTTATCCAGGAGACTATTCTACGGCGAATAACGCGTATATGTGGACCGAACGCCTGCTGCCTGGGACGTCCAACAACCGAAAAGTCTTTGGATGCCCGGCGGCCCCGCCAGACTCTTCCTGGGACACCAACCTAAACAGAACCCTGGGTGGAACGGTGCAGAGCGTTCCCGGCTTTCAACCCGGCATGTATGACCCTTATCTGGTCACCCCCAACAGCCGGTTTTCCATTGGCTACAACGATTGGGGAATCGATATTAATCTTAACCCTCAAGTGGGGCTGGGAGGTGATGTGGACGGCGGCTTCTTCAAAGGAGTGGTCAAAGATACCGCAGTGGTGGCGCCCTCCCGGATGATCATGCTGGCCGATACCCGCGCTCTCCCGGTCAATCAGGACAGCGGTTCTTGGGAAGCAAACCTCGACCCAACGGATAACTTGACCAGTATCGGTTTTGGCGGACAACTGCCGTCCAACCGTCACGACTATAAGTGCGATTTTACATTTTGCGATAGTCATGTGGAAAAAGACAAACGCGACGATGTGGTCAATTCTTCGCCGACATCTCGCTGGCGGGCTTCTTGGAACAACGACAATCAGCCTCACGCTGGTGATTCATCCAATGGTTGGACTGGCCGAGCTATGGACCCCGCCCTGGAGTTGCTTGATCCATCCTATTAAACACATTCAGGCAGGGGCCGCTACGGTTGGAGCCGAAATGGCAATCCAGCTTCGGCTTGCGCTATCTTATTTAACCCATCACCATAATATCTTGAAAACACGTCTCCTAAAAACGGCCTCCCTCATGTTGACTGCCACCGCGCTCCTGGCCGCCATGCAAACTCGCGGGCAAACCTTCCGTCCCCCTTCCGTTCCCTTGGTCACTTTCGACCCTTATCTAAGCATCTGGTCGGCCGCCGATCATCTGACTGATAAGCCAACCCAGCACTGGACCGCGCGCGAGCATTCCCTAATCAGCTTGGTGCGCGTCGATGGCAAGACCTATCGCATTATGGGCGCAGAACCGGCCGGCACTCCCGCCCTGCCCCAAGTCGGTCTCAAGGTCACACCCACGCGCAGCATCTACGATTTTGAAGGGGCCAATATCCACCTCACCCTCACCTTCATGACCCCCGCCTTGCCCAATGATCTGGACGCGATGGCTTTGCCGCTCAGTTTTATCACTTGGGAAGTAAAGTCGATGGACGGCGAAAAGCACGCGGTCTCGCTCTATGACAGCACCAGCTCACAACTTGCGGTCAACCAACCTAAACAACAGGTGGAGTGGGCTCGTGAGAAGGCGGGCGAATTGACCGCCCTTCGTGTGGGTACGGTCGATCAGCGGGTGCTCGGTTCATCGGGGGACAATCATCGGATTGACTGGGGTTATGCCTATGCCGCCGCCTCCAGCCGGCAAAGCAAAGCGGCCATCGGCGCAGGCGGGGCGCTGGTCAGCGCGTTCGTCGAGCGCGGCGCCCTTCCCACCCAGGACGACCCGCGCATGCCTCGCGCGGTGAATGATGACCAGCCGGTCATGGCCTTTGTTTTTGATTTGGGCAACGTTTCCCGCAAACCGGTGGCGCGCCAAGTGATCGTGGCTTACGACGAACTCTATGCAATCAAATATTTTGGCAAAAAGCTGCGGCCTTACTGGCGGCGCAACGGCGCGACCGCTCCCGAAATGCTGCGCAAAGCGGCGCGCGATTACCCAAAATTGGCCCGGCGCTGCGCTGAATTTGACCAGCAACTGGTCGCCGACGCCACGAAGGTTGGAGGCGAAAAATACGCGCAGATGTGCGCCCTGGCTTACCGCCAATGCGCCGCCGCCTGCGGCCTGGCCGCCGACGCCAACGGCAAGCCGCTCTATTTCACCAAGGAAAACACCAGCAACGGCGACATCGCCACCGTCGATGTCTTCTTCCCCATGGACCCGCAGTGGGTTTTGCTCAGTCCGGCTTTGGCCAAGGCGACGCTGGTACCCATTCTGAGCTACGCCTCCAGTTCCCACTGGAAATTCCCGAACGCGCCCCATGACCTCGGCACTTACCCGATTGCGCGCGGCACCGACGATGGCGGAGAAGGCATGCCCGTGGAAGAAAGCGGCAACATGCTCATCCTCTGCGATGCAGTTGCGCACGACGACGGCAATGCCGACTTTGTGACGCCGTGGTGGCCGAAGTTGACCCAATGGGCCAAGTATCTGGAACAGTATGGGTTGGACCCTGAAAACCAGCTTTGCACCGACGATTTTATGGGACACCTTGCGCATAACGCCAACCTTTCGATCAAGGCGATCCTCGGCCTGGCCTGCTATGGGGACTTGTGCCGAATGCGCGGCGACCAGGCCAATGCCGGCAAATATAAAGAACTGGCCAAAGTCGATGCCGAACATTGGGTGCATGCCGCGGCGGATGGCGATCATTCCCGGCTGGCCTTCGACAAGCCCAATACCTGGAGCCAAAAGTATAATCTCGCCTGGGATAAGATACTCGGCCTGAACGTGTTCCCGCCGGAGGTGGCCCAAAAGGAAATTGCGCACTACAAAAAGGTGATGCAGCGCTACGGCGTGCCGCTCGATTCCCGAACCAAGCTCACCAAAACAGATTGGTCGATGTGGAGCGCCACGCTGGCCGAGGACAAGGCCGATTTCGAGACGTTGACCTCACCGATTTACGATTACCTCAATGAAACCACCGCCCGCTCGCCGTTCGTCGATTCTTACGTCACCACCAATATTCACAGTGACGGGATGCACGCCCGGCCCGTGATCGGCGGAGTTTTGATCAAGATGCTCGCTGACCCCGAAATCTGGCACAAATGGGCCCGCGCCGACGAATCGAAGGTCAGCGGTTGGGCAGCCCTGCCCGTCGCATCGCCCATTATCGAGGTTATAGCCACCTCCCAAAAATCCCCCGCCTCCTGGCGATACACCATCCATAAACCCGCGGAGGACTGGACGAAACCTGATTTCGATGCCAGCACATGGAAAGAAGGACCGGCCACCTTTGGAACGGCAGGCACCCCAGGAGCCGTCGTCCGCACGCGGTGGAGTACTGACGACATCTGGTTGCGGCGCTCGGTTATATTGCCGAATACGAAGTTTTCCAACCTCCGGTTCTACGCCGATCACGATGAGGACGTGGAAGTTTACGTTAACGGGGTTCTCGCGTCGTCAGAAGGCGGTTTTACCTCCAGCTATGTGCCTCTGGAAATCACCCGCCAGGCCTTGGCGCTGCTCCAGCCGGGCGCGATCGTGACATTGGCCGTCCATTGCCACCAAACCACCGGAGGCCAAAATATCGACGTGGGGCTGGTCAACTTCCCATCCGGGGAATAGGCGGCGCCCTCCGTCCGCAGCCGTCGGTTGGCGTTGCGAAAAAGTGAGGTGCTCCTCGCCTTCGGCGGCGGCGGACTCGACGTGAATGGCCACCCGGTCCATGCGCACGGTGCATTCACTTTTTGGGTAAGTCCTGTTGGCGGCGTAATGTGTTAATATTTCGGGACTTCGATTGAGAATTGATCATTGAAAATTTGTTATTGGTCATCGGGGTCACGTCCTGAAATAGGTTGGTACTTTGGAAAGAGAAATTCCAAGTATTATGAAAGTTATTCGATACAGTCATGGATTCAAAATGCAAGCCGTCAAG
>DASRLE010000237.1:0-6157 GCA_035648615.1 Saccharimonadales bacterium (SeqCode)
GTTCAGCCGTGAAGTAAGGCGGTTCGGGCGCCGCGTTATAGTGCGCCAGGACTTGCGACGCCGTCAGGGCATAGTTATAAACGGAAACCTCGTCAATGATGCCGTTGAACTGGTAATTAAAATCGGACCCCGACGATTGCGCTCCCACCGAAAGGGGGACAGAGGTTTCGAAAAGCCCCGTTCCTCCAATGCCGGTGATCGTTCCGGTATTCTGGCCGTCCACATATAAAAACATCGCGCCATCGGTTTCGTCGCACACGGCAACCAGATGGTGCCAGTTGCCATCGGGTCCAACCGGGCTGTAAATGGCAGCAGTCCCCCCGCCGCCCGCCTTGCGAATGTTGAAGCGAAACTTGCTGTTCGGCGCGCTCGCATCCAGCACGAACGGATCGCTGCCGCTGACTCCTTTGGCCACAATGGCCGAACCGGACGCCGGTTGACCCGCCGGACCTTTCACCCACGCTTCCAAGGAGAAATTCACGTTGGATCCCTGCTGGGCAAAATCAATGACCGGGAGGCCCTGGCCTGAATTGTCGATCTCCTGCATGTAGCTATCGGTTGGGAAACCGGCATTCGGGCCGAATTCGGCGGCGGTATCGGGATCGACGGCGCTATAGCCCGGCGCGCCAAGTTGAACCTGGTTGTAATTGCCATCGTGGCCTCCGGCGTAATCGTTGGCTGTGGCCGCCCCGCTGGCCTCGTCCAAACGCCAGTAGGCGGCGGGCTGGCTCGCTACAATGGCGGCCGGATAGACGCCCGTGGGCGCCGGAACGCCGACCAGAGCGGCAATGCTGCTTTGACTGCGGCTTCCGCCATTGTAGCTGTTGCTGATTGCGACGTTATACGTATTGGTGCCACGAAGCGCATTTACGCTAAAGCTGGAATTGGTGGCCCCTGCAATATTTGTCCCATTCGCCTGCCACTGATAATAAAAAGGCAGGCTGCCTGCCACCGAAACGGAGTATGTGACCGGCAGGCCTTGATAGAGAGTGAGCTGAGCCGGCCCGACATCCGAAGTAATTTGCGGACCGCCGGCAATAACGTTGAGAGAGGCGCCGTTGGCTTGGGCGGAGCCGTAAGCATTGGTCACGTTAAGAACAATGTAGTCTCCATTCATGTTGGCCGGCACATTGCTGACGACGAAAGTGGCATTTGTTTGGCCGGCCATCGCGACTCCATTGGTCGTCCATTGATAGGAAAGCGGCTTTGAGCCTGTGGCAGCGGCAGTGAGGGTGACTGTTCCGCCCGCGTTCACCGACACAAAGTTGGTCGGTTGCAGGGTGATGGTCGGAGGGATGCCAGCCGCCAGGTAATGGGTTGCCACCTGCCCTGCGGTCAAGGCATAGGGATATATCGCCACGTCGCTGATATCGCCGTTGAATTGAAGGTTGTAATCCGTCGTCGCGCTGCTCTGGCGCGCGCCAATCGTCATGTATAAGTTTGTCGTGGTCTGAATGCCGCCGGAGGCCGTCGCGCTCGCAATCACCTGGCCGTCGAGGTAGAGATAAATGTGGCCGTTGACCTCATCGCAAACGCCGGCGATATGATGCCAATTGCCATCGGGGAAGACGGCGCTGGTGGCATTGTAAGCCGTCCCGCTGGCGTTGCGAATGAAGAAGCGGTACTGGCCGTTGGCTCCGCCGCAATCCACGAAAAACTCCTCGCCGCCGCCGCCCCAGCCTTTGCCCACAATGGCGCCCCCGGGAGATCCCCCGGTGTTGATCCACGCTTCGGCTGAGAAGGCTGTGTTGGTAGTGGAGGCAAAGTCCGCCGTCATCTGGCCGACATAGCTGTCCGCGCTAAAGCCAGCCGGGCCGCCAAATCCAACGGACAGTTCTCCGGCGTTGGAGTTGGTAAAGCCCTGTTGCTGCAGCAGCACATTGGTGTAAGAACCATTATCGCTGTCGGCGGAATCGTGCGCCACTGTTCCGGAGGTTTCCTGCAACCGCCAGTAGGAGGTGGGATGGTCGGCCAGCACCGCCGTCGGATACGGCTGCGCCTGCGCCGTCACCATGCCCGCCGCCAGAAGCAGCCCCGTTGTCATTGCTTGAAACACCAGATGAGTCTTCGTCTTAATCATAGAGATGAGGAGTCGTTATGCGTTGTGGTCCGTCTTAAAACCCGTGAAGGGAACTTTAGGTGAAATCGAGAATTATGCAAAGTTTTTTTGAGAGCCTTAAAGGTGCGAAGGAAGGCGAACCCTCGGGACTGTTGCTTTGTTCGAGTCAGTTCTTCTCAGGCTCGAAAATATCTTCAATGGGCCTTTTAAACAATTGAGACAGTTTGAAAGCCAGCGGCAGACTTGGATCATATCTTTCAGTTTCGATGGCGTTCACGGTCTGCCGCGAGACGCTGAGCTTGCCGGCCAGGTCGGATTGCGACCACTCCCGGGCCGCCCGCAACTCACGCAGTTTGTTTTTCATTGATAGCGCCGGTTGAAGATGTGCGTATAGCCGATGCCGAAAAGAATGTAGGTCATGGCAATGGTAAACGTGCAATAAGAGAATGGGGTGCGTTCCAAAGTTTGGAGGCGAGTCAAATGAAACACAGACTCGAAAAGCCCGGCTCTGTCGGCCACCAAAGACCATGCGGCCCCAAGAAAAAGGTAGGACACCGCCGCGAACGCGAAAGCTGAGAGAGTGATCTGGCGATGCAATTCGTCCATGCCGTGAATCCAGCGCACCACTCCCCGCACATAAAGCAAACTCGCGGCCAGCGGCAGCGCTGCGATAATTATCCGCCCCGCGAGAGGCCAGTCTTTGTGGTGGGCAATCAGATACGCGCCGGGCACGTCTGTCAGGTATGCAACCATCATCCACCATGCGCCTGCTTTGAAGGAATCTCGCCACGAATATCGAAATTTGAAAATGTCTTCCGGGACGTTCAGTTTGTCATTCATAATGCCCACACTGTAAAGTATCCTTGTCACATGTCAAGCTTCCTTTACATCACTGCAAAAATGACCGCGTCCCGATTTGCACTGTTTCGGATGGCGCGTCGATGGAAGGCGAAGCCAAGGAGGCGTTCGCCGCTCTTTTCCGTCAGGTCAGGCCGGTGTCCTGCAGGATACGAAGTTACAACAGCTATTGTTTCAGGCGGAAGAACAGATTGACCGTCGGCGAGAGGCTAATAGTGACGCTCTTGGCGGTGCCATTATCCGAAACAGTGGAGTTGTTGGTAATCCAATCGCCCGCCGCCAGACTCGTGCATTGCTCCAAAACGAGCCTGATCTCGAATGACGGCCAGGAGATGACCGCAGTGGCGCCGCTGGCTTGGATGTCTAACGGCGGCGCAGCCATGGCGAGGCTTAGTTCGAATACCGATCCTTCGCCGGCGCTGCCTCCGCCGTAGGTGGTCGCATAAAGGGTGTCGCCCGCCAGCGCCAAGGTCGAGTAAGGATTGGCTCCATCCAAATTTGTGAACGCGGATATCTCAGGATTGTCGGTCACAGCGCTGAAGCTATAGAGGGTGGTGAAGTTCGCGCCATTATTTGTGTCCACCTGGAATATGGCGCCCGATCCATTCGGGCCGCCGCTCTCTGCCGTCCCATACAACATGCTGCCGCTTAGGAGCAGCCCGGCCTGCGGATTCGCGCCATCGCTATTCCCAAACGCGAGAGTCGCCGGGTTGTATTCGCCCGCGCTAAAATTGTAAATCGTGGCAAAGCCGGAACCGTTGGTGTTGACCTTGAAGACGGTGCCGTTGTTGCCGCTGCCGCCGTTGCGGGTGGTCCCAAAGAGTGTGTTGCCGGACAAGACCAACGCGCCCTGCGGCGACTGTCCATCGACGTTGGTGAAACTGTGAAGGACCGTAAAGCTTAATCCGTTGGTGGTGAGGGCGAAGACGGTCCCGCCGCCGCCGATACCCCCTTGGCTGGCGGTTCCATACAGCGTCACCGGATTGCTCCCCGCCACAATCAGCGTCCCGGCAGGATAAGCCCCGTCGCCATTGGTTTCAGCATAGGTGGAAAGGTTGATTTGCGTGGCGGAAAACTCGTGAATTGGTGCGAACCCGCCGGGGCCGATTTCAAAGATCGTGCCGCTGCTGTTGCTGCCGCCGTACTCCGCCGTCCCGTAGAGCGTGCTGCCGTACATGACGACCCCGTTGGGTAAGTAGCCGCCGCCGCCGACAGAAGAGAGATTGCACAGATTGCTAAAGCCTGAGCCATCGGTGTTGAGGCTGAAGACCGTTCCGCCGTTCATTGCGCCTCCGGACGACGCCGAGCCATAAAGCATGTCGCCGTACAAGGCCAGTTGCGCCTTGGGCGCGGCCCCGTCGCCATTGGTGCTCGATCCCACGGCCTGGGCGCTGAATTCGTAAAGATTGGTGAAACCGGAGCCATTCGTAGTGAGGGAGAAAATGGCGCCCGATCCGTTATTGCCGCCGCCTGACATGACGCCGTAGAAATTGCTGCCCGACAACGTCAGACCGGCGTAGGGATGAACCCCGTCGTTGTTGGTGAGCGCATAATTGACGGAAGAATATCCGGTGCCTTCGGTGGCGAAGGTGTAAACCTCCGCGCAGCCGGTGGAAATTTTCGGACCGATGCCCGCCACCTGCGTCCCGTTGCTGTTTGACACGGACAGCGTGACGCCAAAAATGCCGGCGTTGGTGTAAATGTGCGAGGGATTTTGGTTCGTGCTCTTTGCGCCATCGCCAAATGTCCAGGCCCAGTTTGTGATAGGGACGAGCAAGGTGTCCGCGCTGGGGGTAGTAAATTGAACGGTCATCGGCACCAGGCCGCTGGCCGGGTTGGCGGTAAATGCCACCAGAGGATAGAGCGCGCTGATTTGCGGCGGCCCGGTGGCGACAATGGCCGCTCCCAAGCTATTGGTCACCGTGAGCTTGGGCGAAAATGTTTTGGACTTGGTGGAAACGTAAGTCGTCTCAGGCTGTTGGAAAGTGCTCGTCGAATTATTGCCAAAATCCCAGTTCCAACTGGTGATGACGTTGCCCGCGCTGTCCTGGCTCGGGCCGGAGAATTGCACCAGCAAGGGCATGATCCCATTGGTGGTCGAGGCGGTGAATTGCGCCGAGTTCCCCGTCACGACAATGGTGCTGTTGCCGACGCCGTTGGCCGGAGCGCCTTGGGAATCGAAGGCCATGAGCGTGACGGTAAAGGCGCCGTTGGTCGTGTAGGTGTGCGAAGGATTCTGGCTCGTGCTGGTCGCGTTGGTCGAGCCGTCGCCGAAATTCCAGAGCCAATTGGTGAGGGTGTTGTTGGCGCTATCCGTGCTGGCCGGGCTGAATTGCACCGTCAAGGGCTGCGCGCCGTTGGTCGGCGTGGCGGTGAAGGCGACGGTGGGCGGCGTGGCGACAAAACTGCGATATATGCCTGGGCCGGCGTCATAGTACCATCCCAGCACAACGCCGCTCGACGTAACGCCGGAGCAATAAGTTCCATAATAGTCGTCTGGCTCGGCAAGGGGCGCGGCAGGATCGATCATGGAGAGAAAGTAGTGGCCGCTGATGTTATAGAGGAAGCCTGGATAACTTCCGGAACCACTCGGATTGTAGGACTGACCCACCACAAAATTGCCGCCGGCGCCATAGGGGACACTGTATGACATGCCGCTGGCAGGAGGGACGACTGTGACGGTCGAATTGGAGATGTTGTAGAGAAGAAATTGGGAGCCGTTGTCGTAGGTACCGGCGTAGGTCGCGACGTAATTTTCGGAAATGCCGACCGGAGCTAAATAACCAATGTCATCGGAAAGGGAGCCCAGGTTATTGAGAGCCGTCAGGGGTGTGTAAACGCCGTTTTGATAAAGAAATACAAACCCATCGCCTTGATAGGGTCCACTGGGGACCGTATAACCCCCCACAATGGTCCCATTAGAAGAAATACCGAGAGCGCTAGTTCCAGCCAACCCGTTGTAACTTCCGTAATCCAGCGTTGTATATTGGGTGCCATCGAACAGGTAGCCATGTACCCCTCCGGATGAGTCGCCATAAATCCCGACGATGTTCGAGCCGGAAATACCGCGGGCGACGCTATAGGTTGCGAATGGTGGACCGAACGTCGTGTAAAAACTGCCATTGTAGATAAAGCTAGTGTAGTGTGTCATAATTAGCTAGACATATTCTTGATTTTGGGCAAAATTGTCAGCGATGCCAAAAGTTGCCGGCGCTGTTGTTCTGTGCGAAACGGATCGAA
>DASRLE010000238.1:0-10889 GCA_035648615.1 Saccharimonadales bacterium (SeqCode)
ATAATAATCAAATTTATCAACACCATACACTGGATTGCGGTAGCTGAGTTTACCGCAAACCACCGTGTTCGTGTCATGGTCAACCGATAAGGCCAATGATAGGCTTTCTTGAAACCCTCCCGAACCGAACGTTGCAGACCAAACAGTTTGTCCATTTGCATCTAATTTAAAATCCCCTGCTCCAGAGTAAGGATACGGAGACATGGCTACATAAATAGAGTCGCTGTCGGCCAACAAGGTTTGACAATTTACTACAAAGTTACCAGTTTGGTTTTGATCGGTGTTATATCCCCATAGGAACGCCCCGTCCGGCCCATATTTCAACACCGCCCCCACGGCATAATAGTTGTGCCCCGCTAACTGTTTGAAAGGCTCTTGTATGAACCCCCCGACATACGCGTTGCCGGCTGTATCGGCCGCGACCACTTGAGCGGTATTGGTCAACGTCGCAGGATTGCCCCACGGGTTGTTTGTTGAGACCGGGATGTAGTTTTGACTCCAGAGGTTTGAGCCGGCGGAGTTTAGCTTGAGCGTCGTAAAATAGTTACCTACGCCGGCGAGAAACACGTTGCAATTGGTATCGGCTGCAACCGAGAGACCGTTATATGGCGCAGTCCAAAGGACTTGACCGTTGGCGGTGTACTTGGCAGTCACCGCCGTGCCAGTAACCAGGACATTGTTGCTGGCGTCGAGGGCAAAGGCCAGCGCCTCAGCGGCGGGATAATTGGTGGAGTCGAACCGCGCCGACCAGAGCAGAACCCCATTTGGCGCGTACTTTAAGGTGGCGTATCCGGTCCCGCCATTGGTGTTTGCGGAGAAGCCGCACACGTAAATGTTGCACGTCGAATCCAGGATCATTTTCAACGCCTGATGATTGCCGTTGGTTATTCCATTGTTATATTTGGCCACCCAAGCCTGTTGGATCTGCGCGGTGGCGGAAAGACACAATACAGAAGCTAACAAAGTTAACAAAGCTCTTTGTGGTCGATTTGTTGGCTTTGGCGGAAGATTCATTGCGGGACGGTGTGGTAGAAGCGGTAAGGGAAGGAGGGGGCGTTGGTGTCGGTGAATTGGACGAAGCCGTTGGTGTCGGCCAGGGTGCTGCCCAGGTCGAGCCAGGTTTGCAAATTGGCGCTGGCTTGGAAATCGAAGCTCTGGCCGGGCGAACCGTAGGTTTGCAGGAGGATGGTTCCATTAGATTGCCGTTGCAGGGTGATGGGCGAATACTTGATCAGGACCATTTCGGTGCTGCCGTTGGTTTCGGTCTCATACCCGGCCACATAGACATTCCCCGCGTTGTCCACCGCAATGGCGTTGCCAACGTCATTGCCATGCCCCGGGCCGTCGTAGCGCTGGAGCCAGAGTTGGTTGCCGTTGGGATCGTAAGCGATCGTGACAATGTCATTGGCCGATGCGTTATTACTGGCAAACCCGGTGACATAAATGTTGTTCGCATTATCGAGGGCCAAACCTCTTCCGCCGGCACCCAGCCCGCCAGATACAGGATTAGGATAGTAAGTTTGCCACAATACGTTTCCCGCCGGGTCGATCTTTGCAGTCAGATAGGTGGGCGCTAGACGATACGGAGCCCCCGTGACAGTCTCACCGCTTATAATAGTGTTCGTCTGTTGATCAACCTTTAACTGCCGCGAGGATGTGGCCATAGAGCTATCGAATACGGTCCATAACACTGTTCCGGCGGCATTGAATTTCTCGGTGAACACCGGCCCATAAAGATACGAGTCCAAGGATATGTAAACAGCGCTGCTGCTGTCAACGGACATGGCATGACAGTCTGCTTCGAGGGTGCAACTGCAATCCGAATCGGTGTTATATCCCCACAGGAAAGTTCCATCTGGCGCATATTTCTCCACCGCGCCCTCGGCATAATAGTTGTTTCTGTTGTATGCCTGTTGGAAAGGCTCTTCTATAAAACCTCCGACATAAGCGTTGCCCGCTAAATCGACGGCGACTACTTGAGCAGTATTGGTTAATTGCGCAGGATTACCCCAAGGGTTGATTGTTGTGACCTGCGCGTTTTGAGTCCAGAGGTTCGATCCCGAGGCGTTTAGTTTCATGGTGGTAAAATTGCTGCCTACGCCAGCCACGAACACGGCGCAATTGGTATCAGTTGCAACCGAGAGACCGTTATATGGAGCAGCCCACAGTAGTTGGCCGTTGGTTGCGTACTTGACAGTCACCGCCGTGCCAGTAACCAGAACGTTGTTGCTGGCGTCGAGGGCAAACGCCAACGGCTCGGCGGCGGGATAATTTGTGGAATCGAACCGCGCTGACCAGAGAAGAACCCCATTCGGCGCGTACTTTAAGGTGGCATATCCGGTTCCGCCGTTGGTGTTCGCGGAGAAGCCGCACACGTAAATGTTGCCCGTCGAATCCAGCATCATTTTCAGCGCCTGAGGGTTGCCGTTGGTGACGCCGTTGTTGTATTTGGCGACCCAGGCGACTTGCGGCGATGCCGCAACGGAATGAAGAATGACGAATGCACAGTGGCAAAGGATTATGCGGAAGAAGGCGCTGGATGGGCGTAAGAGCGGGGCGGGATCGGCGTCATCGGCGGAGTCGGCGGCTGATCTATTGTGCCTGCGTAGCGTCCACCGGGCGTCGCGGCGCGACGCCCCTACCTTGGAAGGATTCTCTCTCGCGCTCTGGCGCGATGCGGGATGGATGAACCTATGTAGAAATGATGTTTTCATGGTGGCGCTTAGTTTCCAATATGAACGGCGGCGGACAGCGGGTCGAGGAGTGCAGGAACGGTGTTGCTGTTCGCGTCTATGAACTGGTTCTGATAAAGGATCCAATTGAACGCGTCCTGCGGCGGCAGTTTCAGAGCGTGCGCCATACGCGCAAGCCGCTTTCAAATCATCCGCCTCCAGGTCAGGATAATCCGCCAGGATTTGTTGCGAGGTCATGTCACCGCTTAACAACTCGAGCAAAAACTCAACAGGGTAGCGCAATCCGCGGACACACGGTTTACCATGGCAGATCTCGGGATCGACCGTAATTCGTGACAACAATTCGGCGTTTGACATGTCATGAATTTATACTGACAGCCGATTTGTGCAAAGATAAACCTGGGATGGCATTCCTGATAGCTTGCATTGAGCGTTAGATGCACTATCGGGATAAGATAAACATGCCACATAAAAATTACTGAAAAGGATATTGGTATGGAAAAAGTGATTGGTATTGGAGGAATCTTTTTTAAGGTCCGGGATGTGACTCGGATGACTGCTTGGTATCGCGAGAATCTTGGCATTTGCGCAGAGGATGGGCACGCTGATTTTGTTTGGGGCGAAGGTGGGCGCACGGTCTGGTCGCTTTTCCCGGCGGACACGGATTATTTTGGCCCTTCGGGTTCGGGGTGGATGATCAATTATCGGGTCGCCAGCTTGGATCGGATACTGGAGCAGCTTCGCCAGAATGGAGTCACCATCGAGAAAGTTGAGGGCCACGATTACGGCCGGTTTGCCTGGATTACCGACCCCGAAGGAAATCGGATTGAGTTGTGGGAGCCAAAGAATGGTTAAGAGCGTGTTTTGAAAATTGCTAGGCAGGACTGCTGGGCTGAATGGGAGTTAGGGCGTGGTATTTTAGGACGCGGACGTCTTCGAGGGTGACCATGCCGTCCTGGACCATTTCGTCGAGGGATGGGAGGAGCCGGTTGATGTTTTCTTCGCTATCGACAATCTCGATGACGATGGGGAGGTCCATGGAAAGACGCAGGATTTTGGCGGTGTGGAGGTGGCTGCTGGCGCCGAAACCCATCGGCCCGCGCAAAACGGTCGCGCCCGCCAGGCCCATCTCGCGCGCTTTGAGGATGATGGCCTCGTAAAGGGGCTGATGCTGCCATTTGTCGCTCTCCCCAATGAAGATGCGAAGGAGTTTTCCGTTTTCGGGAATTTTCATAAGGAACGACTCAGGATTTGACCGAGCATGTAGCCCAGCCAGACGGCAATCAAGCAGAGCACGACGGAAATCACGACATTGCCGCCGGCGTATAGCCATTGGCCTTCACGAGCCAGATTGAGGGTTTGCAGGCTAAAGGAGGAAAAGGTGGTGTATCCCCCGCAGATTCCGATCATCAGAAATTGGATGGTCAAGGTGCGGGTTTCTGGACTGAGACGGCCCTCCGGCGCGGCGAAAGCGCCCAAGCATCCAATTAGGAATGATCCCGTAATATTGACAATGATTATGCCCCAAGGCAACGCCTTGTTGACTCGGGCGTCGATCACTCCCGACAACCAAAAGCGGCCCATCCCGCCCAAGGCGCTGCCCAGCGCCACGCAAAGGTAAGACTTAAGAACGTCCGGCATAGCAGTCAGGCGGCGACGCCTTGCGGGCCTTGGCCCCCATTGATTAAGAATAAAACGGCCATGCGCACAGCCAGGCCGTTGGTCACTTGTTCGATGATGAGCGAGCGAACGGAGTCGGCGATTTCGCTGTCGATCTCGACCCCGCGATTGACGGGCCCCGGATGCATGATAAGCACCTCGGGTTTGGTTCGGGCCAGGCGAGCCTTGGTCAGGCCGAAGAGGCTGGTGTATTCGGCCAGGCTGGGGAACATGGTCTTGCGCTGGCGCTCGTGCTGGATGCGCAAGAGGTTGATGATGTCCGCCTGGGCGATGGCTTCTTCGACGTTGTAAGTGACTTTGCAGCCCATGCGCTCGAAGACCCGGGGCACCAGGGTGGAAGGGCCGCACAAGGTGACATTTGCACCCATCTTGGTCAGCGCCCAGATGTTGGAACGGGCCACGCGGCTGTAAAGGATGTCGCCCAGAATGGTGACATTGAGACCTTCGATTTTGCCCTTCTTTTCGCGAATGGTAAACAAATCCAGGAGCGCCTGGGTGGGATGCTCGTGGGCGCCATCGCCGGCATTGATGACGCTGGCGTGCAAAAAGCGGGCCAAAAAATGAGGCGCTCCGCTGGCGCTGTGGCGCATGACAATGATGTCGGCATTGAGGGCTTCGAGGTTGCGGGCGGTGTCTTTGAGCGTTTCGCCTTTTTTGAGGGAGGAGGCTTCGGCGGTGAAATTGATGACATCGGCGGTCAGGCGTTGCGCGGCCAATTCAAAGCTGATGCGCGTGCGGGTGGAAGGTTCGACGAAAAGGTTCACCACCGTTTTGCCGCGCAGGGCCGGGACTTTTTTGATGGCCCGCTCGCCCACCGCTTTGAAAGCCTTGCTGGTGTCAAGCACTGTGACGATTTCATCGGCGCTGAGGGATTCGATGTCCAACAGGTGTTTGCGGTTCCAAGCCATGGTTAAGCTTTCTCCAGGCTGACGGTGTCTTCGCCGCCTTCCTCGCTGAAGCAGACTTCGATTCGCTCGGCGGCGGCGGTTGGGACATTTTTGCCGACGAAATCGGCCTTGATCGGCAGTTCGCGATGGCCCCGGTCAATCAGCACGGCCAATTGAATGCGGCGCGGGCGGCCAAAATCGTTGAGGGCATCAAGTGCGGCGCGAGTGGTTCGGCCGCTAAAGAGGACGTCATCGACCAGGATAACCGTTTTGCCGGTGACATCGAAGGGGATAACCGTTGGATGCATCTGCGGGGCAGCATGATGATCGAGGTCATCGCGGTGCATGCCGACATCCAAACTGCCCATGAGGACCGGCTGGCCCCAAATCTCGGTCAGACTCTGGGCGAGGCGCTGGGCGATGATGACGCCGCCGCGTTGCACGCCAATCAAGGCCACTTCGCTGCTGTTTTCATTGCGCTCGGCGATTTCGTGGGCAATGCGGGTCAAGGCCCGGCGCATGGCGGCGGCATTGAGAATGAGAGTGGGCGAACGCATAAAAAAATCGAATCAACCCGGGCGGGCTAATTCGACGGTCCATGAGTTGCCGTTCATTATGACCCGTTATAGGCGGAATGGCGGCTCTTGCGCCATTTCGTGCGGTGCCGGATGATCCAATCGGTCAACGCCTGTTCAAAGCCAATGTCATGGCCTACTTTCTCGGACTCGATCCACTTGTGCCTCATAATCTCGTCGCGTTCCGCCTGGAACTCGCGATATAAGGACGATTTTGTGACCAAGTTGCCACCGTTCGACCCATCTGATGTGTTCGACATAACCGCTTGTGCTTTCTTGTTCTACGCGCGACAGGCAAATTATAACCGTCGTGAACGGGACGCAACAAAATTAAATCGCGTCCAAACCCAGCGTTTTGCGTCCTTCCGCGCTAATCATGCTCTGGTGCCAGGGCGGATCCCAGACCAACTCGACGTTGGCTTCTTCGATCGCGTCCAGCGAGAGCACCCTTTCCTGCACATTTCCGGCAATCTGGCCGCCAAGATGGCAACCGGGAGAGGTCAAAGTCAGCTTGATATTGGCTTGCCCCGCCTGCACCGCGACATTGTAAACCAGCCCCAAGTCAACGATGTTCAGCGGAATTTCGGGATCATAGCACTTCCGCAACTCTCCCCAGACCAGCGTTTCCAGCTCGCCGCCTGCTTCGCCATTTTGGCCAAATGGTTCCATAAGGTCAGTTTATCTTACCTCATCCGAGGGTCTTGCGCAATGTTTCGGCCAGGGCCAGGAATGGCCGGGCGGGCTCGCTTTGGGGAGCGTCCGCCATGACGGGATTGCCGGAATCGCCGCCTTCGCGAATGGCGACAAAGATCGGGATCTCTCCCAGGAATGGAACATTTTTACGCTGGGCTTCCGCGCGCCCTCCGCCATGGCCGAAAATCTCAATGCGCTGGCCGTTTGGGGTGATGAAGTAGCTCATGTTCTCGACGATGCCGAGAATGGGGACGTTGACCTTTTCAAACATGGCAACGCCTTTGCGCACCACGCCCAGAGAGGCTTCCTGCGGCGTGGTGACGATGACGCCGCCGTCCAGCGGAACTGTTTGGCAAAGAGAAAGTTGCGCATCGCCTGTCCCGGGCGGCAAATCGACCAGGAGATAATCCAGCGCACCCCATTCGACTTCGGAAATAAATTGTTGGATGGTTTTCGTGATCATGGGGCCGCGCCAGATCACCGGCGCGTCGCCCTCAATCAAAAACCCCATGCTCATCAACTTAACCCCATGGCGGGAAGGAGGAACCAGCTTCTGGGCCTCGCTGATCGTCGGGCGGTCGTGAATGCCCATCATCAGCGGAATGCTGGGCCCGTAAATATCACAATCGAGCAGTCCCACGGCCGCGCCCAAGTATTGCAAGGCACAAGCCAGGTTCACCGAAACGGTCGATTTTCCCACCCCCCCTTTGCCGCTGGCAATGGCAATGACGCGCTTGATTCCGGCCACTTTCTGCGGGCCTGTCCCAGCGGCGGCGACCGGCGGGCTGGCCGAGGCCATCACCTCGACTCGCGCTTGCTCCACTTCGCGCAGCCCGCGCAGGACAGTTTCGGCCTCTGCTTTGATTTGCCGCCCGATCTCGGCCGTGCCCCCCGTCAACTGCAGGGTGACGCTGACCGATCCGCCTTGAATGGCGATGTTGCGGACCAATCCGAAAGAAACCACGTCCCGGGTAAAGCCGGGGTATTTAACGGACTTGAGGGCGTCGAGGATGTTTTGTTGCGTTAGCATGAATGCCTGTTCATTGAATCTGAAAAGAGGCGGCGGGTCAACTGTCAGGGAACAACAATGACGGCGCGGAAGAACGCCGCTTCACTGTCCGCCGGGAGGGAAACGGCGCGAATGGGATCGGCGCTGAAATTGTTGGTCACGGTGGTCCACGCCGCCAAATCACCCGATTCTTGAATGGCGTAGGTGACGTTAATCTGTCCTGTCAGGGTGAATTCCAATTGCCCCATGGAATCCGTTGGATTGGATAATCGCGGGACGATATAATTGGTCAGGACCTGAATAATCGGCGCGGCCGCAGTCGTCGCCTGGTTGGCGCCGGGCGGAGAGTAAACTCGCCAGACATGTTCGGCATAATCCAGGGCATAAAGATTACTGACATTGTCCCAGGCGACATCGATGTACACCTGGCCAATGTTGCCATTTGGATCCTGGGTAATATTCGTGATTAACGAGCCATCGGCCGCCCGGAAAACACTCACGCCGCCATGGACCGCATCTTCGTCATCCGCGCCCTGCCCTCGAATAGCCGCCGCCACAAACGTTGCCGTGGGATCGACGGACACCCCGTACGGGTTGACCAGATTCGGATCGTTGTTCCCTAATTTCCAGAAAGACACCGTTTCGGCCCCGCTGGACTCGCTGAAAGGCGGGAAGCAAAGCAAAGGTGTGCTGGTGGCCGGTGTATTGGAACGGCTCAGATGCGGATTGACCACCAGTTGACTGGTATAAATATAATTATTCGACCCCACCGAGACGGCGAAAGGGGCGTAATCCAAATCCGAGTTGTTCGTCAAAGTGACGATAACCTCGCCCTGATCATTGGGAGCCAAAGTGCCGTCAGCGCTTAAGAACCAGCGCACAATGCCCGCCCCCTCGGTTTCCGAGGCAAAGGCGTCGGCCATCCAGATTTCCGTGTTTGTCCCGGCGCCGCGCACAAAAGGCCCGCTCAAAAAAGCGTCACCAAAAGAACTATAATTATCCATCCGCAACACATTGAGATAGTTGGAAGAAATGACTTGATCAAACGACATGACGGTTCCGTTGCCGCTCCAATCCTCGACGTACAATCTATCGTCGTCTGAAATGCCCATTTTCCACGGGCTGGGATTCATATAAGTCCCCCCCGACCACGGGTAGCCGCCGGTGCTGAAGCCGCCCTCGTCAGCCGCGCTGCCGTCCGCATTGTACTTCAAAAGGCCAACGGGGACGCCGCCACTGGCAACGTCGTTGCCGATGAAAACCCGGCCATAGTAGGGGCTGTGGATATTCTTGTTGACGACCACGCCGCTCGGTTCAAAAACGGAGAAATTGGCGCTGTCGTCGGTAATATTTGTCCAGGTCGAATAGCCGTCGGCGGCGGCGGTGATGGCCACGGAATAAATTCCGGCGGCGACGTTCGACCCGAACAGGTTGGTGCCCGTCCAAACCACTGAATTCGAGCCGGCGGAGGCGCCAGCGCCGCCTCCAGGGGCCGTGAAATTCCAGATGAGGCTGGCGCCGGAATAAATATTGACCGCCACGCCAGCCGTGGCCGGTTCATTGAGAATGTAGCTAATCCGAACGAATGATCCCGGGATGATTGCGCCCGCATAGAGGGAATTATTCAACTGGATATCGGTCGCATAAACATTCGCCCTGAGTGACAAAACGCCCGCAAAAAATGGAAGAAGCACGAACCAGAGCGTGAGGCGGCCTGCCTTCCTCCCGGACACAACTGCATTTCGGACACGATTCAAGCTTTAGGCCAAAATAATACAATAAATTCAGGGTTGACAGTTCAAAAGGAATGAATCAATCTATCCGCATTCGTTGATATAACGAATCTCATTCAGAGTGGTGGAGGGACTGGCCCGATGAAACCACGGCAACCGGCGGCAGAAATTCCGCGCCAGGTGCCAATTCCAGCCCGGCCGCCGGCAAGCCGTTCTTGCCTCACCCCGGGAAAAGATGAGAAGAGCCAGCAGTCCTCTTCTCTCGATGAGCAGGGGGCTTTTTTTTGCCCCGAGATTGATACGATATGGATAAACATGCCGGTTTCATGAAGGCGCTCAAGTGCCGCGAATGCGGACGCGAATACCCGCTGACCGCCAATCACGTTTGCGAATTTGACTTCGGGCCCTTGGAAGTCGTTTACGATTACGACCGCATCAAGCAGTCGATGACTCGCGCGGTCATCGAATCGCGCCCCAAGAGCATGTGGCGGTTTCGCGAATTGCTGCCCATTGCCGGCGAACCCACCGTGGGATTGCAGGTCGGCGGCACGCCTTTGATTAAGGCGGACCGTTTGGCCCGCCGTTTGGGCATTCGCGAATTATGGATCAAGAATGACGCGGTCAACTATCCCACCCTTTCCTTCAAGGATCGCGTGGTCAGCGTCGCGCTCAGCCGGGCGCGGGAGTTGGGTTTCACCACCGTGGCGTGCGCTTCGACGGGCAATCTGGCCAATTCCGTGGCCGCCAATGCCGCCGCCTCCGGCTTGAAAGCTTACGTTTTTATCCCCTCCGATCTGGAACAAAGCAAGGTCATCAACTCCTTGATCTACGGCGGCAACGTCATCGGCATCAAGGGGCACTACGATGAAGTCAACCGTCTCTGCGCCGAAATCGCGGGCAAGTATCCGTGGGCCTTCGTCAACGTCAATATGCGCCCCTATTACGCCGAGGGTTCCAAGAGCATGGGCCTGGAAATCATCGAGCAATCGGGCTGGCGCATCCCACGCCATACTGTCGTGTGCATGGCTTCGGGATCATTGTTGACTAAGATTCACAAGAGCTACCAGGAAGCGATCAAGCTCGGTCTGGCCGAAGATGTCAAACATCGCATCCACGGGGCGCAAGCGACCGGTTGCTCGCCTATCACGACGGCGCAAAAGTTGGGCCTAGATTTCTTCAAGCCGGTCAAACCCAATACGATTGCCAAGTCGCTGGCCATCGGCACACCCGCCGACGGTTTTTATGCGCTCAAAGTCATGAAGGAAACCAACGGCTCCAGCGACGATGTGACCGACGACCAGATTCGCGAAGGGATCAAACTGCTGGCGGAATGCGAGGGCATTTTTGCCGAAACCGCCGGCGGGGTCACGATTGGTGTCGCCAAGAAACTGATTGCCTCCGGCGCCATTCCGGCGGATGATTCCGCCGTGCTTTGCATTACCGGCAACGGACTCAAGACCCTCGACGCGGTGGCCGCCCATGCCGGCTATACGCGCGAGATTAAACCGAGCCTGCGCGAGTTCGAAGCGCTGCTCGACCACGATACCCGAACCACCGCCCACGCTTAAACGCCCGACGAAATTTATTCGCTATGTCTGTAAAAATTCGCATTCCCACTC
>DASRLE010000239.1:0-23932 GCA_035648615.1 Saccharimonadales bacterium (SeqCode)
TGATTATACTTTCCGACGACATGGGTTTTTCGGACCTCGGTTGTTATGGAAGCGAAGTCAAAACGCCCAACCTGGATCATCTCGCCGCAAGAGGCCTTCGGTTCACCCAGTTTTATAATAATGCGCGCTGTTGCCCAACGCGCGCCTCGGTGATGACCGGGCTTTATCCGCACGAGGCGGGAGTCGGTCACATGACTGCGGATCTGGGTTTCGACGGTTATCGAGGCCAATTGAATCAACAGTGCGTGACGATTCCGGAAGTGCTGCGAACGGCGGGCTACCGGACGTATATGTGCGGCAAGTGGCACTTATGCCGTAACACGGCCCCCAACGGCAATAAGGCTGACTGGCCGGTGCAGCGCGGCTTCGAGAAATTTTACGGAACGATCACCGGCGGCGGAAGTTATTATGATCCGACGACGCTGTGCCGGCAAAACACCTTCATCACGCCGGAGAACGATCCCGAATATCATCCTTCCCAATTTTACTACACTCACGCCATCACCGATAACGCCATTCGCTTTTTGCAACAACATGCCCAGGAAAGCCCGGACAAGCCGTTCTTCATGTATGTGGCTTACACCGCCGCGCAGTGGCCGATGCATGCGCTGGAATCCGACATCGCCAAGTACCACGGCAAATACGACGACGGTTATGAACCCATCCGCAAAGCTCGTTATGAACGGCAGCGCCAGATGGGGTTGATCGATGAACAAATCGGCCTCTCTGAGCAAGCGGGCGATTGGGAAGCAGTGAAAGACAAAGCCTGGGAGGCGCGCTGCATGGAAGTCTATGCGGCAATTATTGACAGCATGGACCAGGGCATTGGGCAGATCGTCGAACAATTACGCAAACAAAATGCCCTGGACAATACCCTCATCCTGTTCCTGGAAGATAACGGCGCGTGCGCCGAGCCAATGGGACGCGTCAAAAACAAGGCGCAGCCCCCCAAAGATTTAAAACCGTTCGGCCCCAATGACCTGCAAACGCATGTTTGGCCGCCGATGCAAACCCGTGACGGACGCTGGGTTCGGACGGGCGTCGGAGTCATGCCCGGGCCGGCGGACACTTACATCGCCTACGGTCGCAATTGGGCCAACGTGAGCGATACCCCCTTCCGCGAATACAAACATTGGGTGCATGAAGGCGGCATCAGCACTCCGTTGATCGCGCACTGGCCGGCGGGCATTCCGGCGGCGCGCAACAACAAGCTCGAAGTCCAGCCCGGCCACATCATTGATTTAATGGCAACCTGCGTCGATCTGGCGAAAGCAAATTATCCCGCGCAACGCAACGGTGAAAAAATCAAGCCGATGGAAGGCGTTACCCTCGTCCCGGCCTTCAAGGGCGAATCATTGAACCGCGCCCACCCGCTTTTCTGGGAGCACGAAGGCAACCGGGCCATCCGCGACGGCCAATGGAAACTGGTGGCCAAGGCCCATCGTCCCTGGGAACTTTACGACATGGAGCAAGACCGGAGTGAGCTGCACGATCTTTCCGCAACATATCCCGATCGAGTCAAGACTATGGTCGCGCAATGGAACGCCTTCGCGGCCCGCGCCAACGTGCTGCCTTTAGGAGCTTGGGAAAACGACGGCAAAAAAGCCTTGAGAAAAAAGATCGAAGACTAGCAGGAAAGGAAGAAGGATGAAGGAAGAAAATGGAAATCGTCCGAAAGCTTTTCTGAACTTCATCCTTCTTCTTCCTTTTTTCACTGTGGGAATATTTGATAAAGAACGAGATAGACGAGGGCTGGCCCATCGCAACGTTCCAAAATCTGAAATTTTACGAGCGAAAAACTTGCTTAGTCCAGATAGGTTAGCTAAGATAGACTTCATGAAGGACCAGATGATTAATATTCATGCCGCAAAAACCCAGCTTTCACGCCTGGTGGCGCGAGCCGAAAAGGGCGAGCATATTGTCATTGCCCGGTCTGGAAAGCCAGTGGCCGAACTGGGTCCCGCGAGAAAATCAAAGGGGCAGCGCCTTCCTGCGAATGACCCCCTCTTGAATCTCGAACAATTTGCCGTGGACGGCCCGGGTGGGAAACTCACGAACAACGCCATCGACGATATTTTATATGGCCGCCCATGAGGTTTTCGTTGATACGTCCTCCCTTTACTCCCTTCTGGACAGAAGTGAAGCGTCTCACGCTGCAACGGCGAGGATCGTAGCCCGATTGGCGCGAATGGGAACGAAATTAATAGTCAGCGACTACATCATAACAGAAACGATCAATCTGGCTAATGCGCGCGGTGGGCACTTTGTCGCAGCACGCGTCCTTGACCTTATCGAACAAAGCAATGGAATTCGCCTCGAATGGATCGGCATGACCAGATTTGATCGAACCAAAATATTTTTCCGAAAACATTACGACCACGGATACTCATTCACCGATTGCACGAGTTTTGTCCTTATGGCGGAGTTGCAGATTGCGCAGGCTCTAACCCTCGATCGACATTTTATCGAAGCTGGCTTTCGAGTAATGCCAGAGTGACGGAAAGGCAGAAGGAAGAAGGCAGAATTTCAGAAACGCTTTCGGACGATTTCGTTTTCTTCCTTCTTCCTTCCTACTCCTGCCTTCTCTTCACTGCGGGAAGATTTGATACAGGATGAGATAGACGATGACGCCGGTGACGGAGACGTACATCCAGAGCGGCCAGGTCCAGCGGGCGATTTGTTTGTGCAAGGCAAAGCGGGCTTTTAGGGCGCGGCTTAAGCTGATCAAGATTAAGGGCACGATCACAATCGCTAGAATTGTGTGAGTTAGCAGGATGGTCAGGTAGATGGGTCGAAACCAGGCGGGGTTATGAAAGCGGGTGACGTGGTGGATGAAAATGTGATAGGTCAGGTAGCAAATTAAGAAAATAACCGAGGTGATGAACGCGCTCACCATGCAGAAGCGATGGGCGTGGACGTTTTTCCTGCGAATAAAGATGTAGCCGAAGGTAAGCAAGATGGCGCAGAGGCCGTTGAGGGTGGCGTTGACGACGGGCAAGTCGTGCAGAGTCAGGGTTTCGTGCGCGACGGTGTTGGCCGCCGCCAGGACTTCTGCCACAACGCCGGCCTCCCCGCCGTCGAAGTAGCCGCGCACCCGGCCGAGTTTGTCGAGCAAGACAAACTTTTCGCTGTGGATGAAAAGGTCGTTGGGACTGTCTTGTTGTCCGGCCGGTTTATCAACCACCGCGAGTTTGAGATCTTCGACTTCGACGCGGTGCAACGTGCTTTTGTCGCCGGTGAGGAATGACCAGCGGGCGTCATTGGTTTCAAAAATCGCGGCGTATTTTTTCAGGATGGCCGGACGGTCATAGGCGGGATCGGTGGTGAAGGAAACAAGCTGAATAGGCTGGGTGGAAGGCAGCCGCGCCAACAATTCTTTCATGTGCTGCGACATGAGCAGGCATTGGCCTGGACAACGGGTGAAAATAACGTCGGCAATCCAAATTTGCCCGCGGAGATCGGCCAGCGTGACGGTTTGGCCGTCTTGGTTGGTTAGGGTGAAGTCGGAGAGGGCGGAATAGACAGGCAACGGCTTGCCTTTGAATTGCGTGAAAGCAAACGCACCCAGAATCCCGACTACAATGACGATTAACCCTCCCCAAACAGCCCATTCCAGTTTTCGCGATGGCCTATTCGTAGCCTGCTCCCGCACCCGCCCCGGCGCTGGATTTGCTGGCGACCCATTTAGTGTATTCGGCTTCGGGCACCACCTTTATGATGCCCTTCATCTGGTAGTGGCCATTGCCGCATAACTGGGCGCAATTGATTTGAAAGGTGCCCGTCTGTGCCGGCGTAAAGTGGGCCGGAATGACCATCCCGGGAATCGCATCCTGGGTCACCCGCATCGGCCGGCACGCGAAGCAATGGATAACATCCAGAGAACTGATATAAACGATGACCGGTTTATTCACTGGGACCTCCAGCTCTCTGGCCACGATGAAGTTCTCCTTGTAATGCGGATCCTTTTTGTCGAGGCCGAAGGGATTGTCGCCGGCGATGAACTTCTCGTCGTTGGCCGCAAACACTCCATGGGGGCCCGGATACCAGCCGTTCCATTGGAATTGCTGCGCGATCACTTTGATAACGGTGGAATCAGCTTCTTTGGGGAATTGATCGACCGCATGAGCCCAAATAGGAATGGCAAAACCAATCAGCAACACGCCTTCGATGGCGGCGACGATGCCTTCGAGGTAAGTCGAGGCATGGCTGGTCACGCCATCGTGATCGGCCTTGGGATTGCGCTTTTTGCTAAAGCGCATCAGGACGTAAATAAAATAGCCGATCCACCCGACAAAAAGCGCTCCCATTAATATATGGACGAACTTAATCAGTTGATCGACCCCGCCGCCTTGCTTGGAGGCATCGACCGGCATATTGCCGTAAGGCGAGATGAAGTGAAAAACATACCAGGTAGGCAAAATGAGCAGCAGGCCGGCGAGAAAGAACAGCGGCCAGTTCATTCCCTTGTCAGCGGGGACTTGGTCAGCGGGTGGTTTATCTTGCATGATCTATCTTGGATTATTTAGATGGCTGGCCGGTATTATCCGCCGCGGCAACGGAGGCGGCGCGGCGGGAAAGAAACACAAAAAACGAAGCCGCCCCGGCTAGGACGGTCACGATCACGCCCATTAAACTAAAGATGCCGGCATTGACGCTTTTGGCCATGGTGGCGTCCGACTTCCCAAAGCAGGCGCTGCAGGCCCAGGCTCCCGACGGCGACGCCAGCACGCCCGCCAGCACGGACCAAAGAAAAGGACGAATGAATTTCATAGATAGCTAATATGTTTGAGCTTTCGCAAAACGGCTTTGCCATACCAAATCAAGCCCAGCCCGGACAACAGCGAAATGATTCCCACAATCAATTCGGCCGTCTGCTGCGTTGCGGCGTAATCGTGCAACAGCCACACCCCGCAGAAAAAGGCCAGCAGGATGGACGCCACCACGAAAACGATATGAAAGGCTTTCAGCGACATGGTGCCAATTAGTGAATCTGGATAACGTTGCCCCTCTCCATCGACCACAAGGTAAGGTACATCAACGCCGTGAAAAAGAAAACGGTAAAGACCAGGATCGAATAGATCATTTTCTTTTCCGAGATAAGGTGCATGAAGAACCCGACGACGAGGAAACCCTTGACGCTGGCGATGAGCAGGGCGATGGCGATGTTGATTTCACGGCTGCCAAAATCAATCAACGAGGCCCAGACGGTCAGAACCGTGCCGCCCATCAGCGCCGCGCCGATAATCACGTAGGTTCGCACATGCTTGCGCACTTCTTCGGCCGAATTATGGTCCACCCCGCCGGCCACAGACGATTGATGTGTGTCACTCATAAACAGTTACAAAAGATAAAGGACGGGAAAGAGAAAGATCCAAACCAGATCGACGAAATGCCAGAACAGGCCGGAGACTTCGACCCGGTTGGTATATCGCTCCGGGTCTTTCTCCCAAACTTTGGCCAGCGGCCCCCATATTGCAAAAATGACGATGGCGCCGCCAATGACGTGCAAGGCGTGCAAGCCAGTCAAGGTGAAATAAATGGCGGTGTAGGTGTTGTGCCACGGGCCGTAATTATCCATCGATTTGATTTGGTTTCTCGGAATCTCAATCTTGATCTTATTTTCGTGCAGAGGGGGGTCCATCAATTCGGCGTGGTTGGTGGCCCATATTCCTTCCAGCACGACTGTGTTCGAGGTCGTTTCGGCGCTTTGCAAATGGCCGTCGGCGATGCGCCCGTCGGTCAAAACCACTTCGTAATGGATGAATTTATCGTGGTATTCGTAGGACTTGATGCAAAGAAAGGCGACGGCGCAAAGCAAAGTGATGGCTTGACAGAATTTATATCGTTTGAAGTTGCCCATCTTGAGCGAGGCCCAGGCCATCACGACGGTCACGCTGGAAAGAATCAGCACGAGGGTATTGGTCATGCCCAGCCAGATATTTAGCCAGTGATGCGGCCACGTCCCGGGCGCGGCATTGACCCGCAACAAGATGTAGGATGAGAAGAGCGCTCCGAAAAGCATGACTTCCGAGGCCAGGAACAGCCAGATGCCGAGCTTGGCGTTGTAGAGACCGGTGTCCGGCCGGGGTTTAACTGCGTAAGGGATTTCCATGGATTAAAGGTTTCGATTTGTCCGGCTCGTTTTCGTTTTGACAGGTGAAATCAGCCGCGTGACCGGGCACGCTGTATTCATAGGGACCGCGGAAAACTTCCATTGGCTTCTCGAAATTACCGTGGGGCGGGGGTGTCGGAGTCTGCCATTCCAGGGTGGTGGCTTCCCATGGATTGTCCGAGGTAATTTTCTTGCCGTGGTTGATGCTGTAAAAGAAATTGAAGATAAAGAAAATTTGCGTCAAGCCCAGCGCCCAGACCGCTTGGGAAATGTTGACGTTCAAGCCGATGATATGCGGGCTAAGACCGACCACGCCCGGGCTTTCCGCGTAGGTCGCGCCGCCGTCCCACATGCGGCGGGACATGCCTTCCATGCCTTGAATAAACATAGGCATGAAAACCAAGTTCATAAATATGAACGACAGCGCAAAATGAACCTTGCCCCAAAATTCGTTCATAAATCGCCCGGTAATTTTTGGATACCAATAATAAATACCCGCAAAAAGCCCGAAGATGGTGCCCGGCGCCACAATGTAGTGAAAATGCGCGATGACGTAATAAGTGTCGTGCAAATGAATATCGCTGGCATTGAAACCCAGCGGCAAGCCGGTCAGACCGCCAATCCCGAACATGGGCAAGAAGCCCAGCGCAAACAACATGGGCGTGTTGATGCGAATCGACGCGCCCCAAAGCGAAATAAAGAGCGCGGTCAAAATAATGACCGACGGAATCGAGATCATCATCGTCGTCGTCTGGAAGAAGGTGGCAATCCGCGTGCCCATGCCGGTCAAATACATGTGGTGCGCCCAAACGATGAAGGAAAGAAACCCGATGACGAGGATCGAATAGACCATCGAGCGATAGCCCCAAATAGGCTTGCGGGTGTTATTGGCAATAATTTCCGTGACAATGCCCATGGCCGGCAAAATCAAGACATACACTTCCGGATGGCCCAGGAACCAAAACAAATGTTGCCACAGCAAAGGACTGCCCCCGCCACTGATATGCAGAAGCTGCCCCGAGACGACCAGGCCGGTCGGAAGGAAAAAGCTGGTATGCAAAAGGTTATCCATCAATTGCAAAACGCTGGCGGCTTCCAACGGCGGAAAGGCCAGGAGCAACAGGAAGGCGGTCACAAATTGCGCCCAGACGAAAAACGGCAGACGCATCCAACTCAGCCCCTTGCATCGCAATTGAATGATAGTCGTGATGAAATTGACCGCGCCGAGCAACGACGAGTTGATCAGGCAGACCATGCCCAGAATCCAAAAAGTTTGTCCATTGGGATGCTGGCCTGGATCCGAAAGCGTGGCCAGCGGCGAATAAGAGGTCCACCCGGACTTGGCCGCGCCACCAGGAATAAAAAAGCTGGCGAACATGATCACGCCGCCCAGGAAATAAAACTGGTAGCTGACCATGTTGACGCGGGGAAAAGTCATGTCCGGGGCGCCAATTTGCAGTGGGGTGACAAGATTTCCAAACGCGCCGAACGCCAGCGGCACAATGGCCAGAAAAACCATGATCGTCCCGTGCATGGCGCCGAAGGAATTATACAAATCGGGCATAATCACGCCCACATGGCCCGCCGCGTCCTTGCCGATCATGTCTTCACCCAAAAGGCGAAAGAGCCATTTGCCCACTACCGGCATGGCATGGCCGGGATAAGCCAATTGCCAGCGCATCATGGCCATCAAGCAAAAGCCCAGGAACATGAAAAGCAGCGCGGTGACGCCATACTGGATGCCGATGACTTTATGGTCGGTGGAAAAGATATATTTTCGCCAGTAGCTTAGTTCCTCGTGGTGCGAGTCGTGAGCGTGCGAGTCGTCGTGTGATGTAGGCTGCATGGCTATTTATTGCGTTGGCCGAACCAATTCAGGTTGAGAAGTTAAATTCAAGCAAGTCGAAGTGTCAACGTTAATCATAAACTCTAATACGTCTTCGTTTTGTCCAGGATCATTAATCCAAGTAATAGTGGCAAATAAAGAATTGATGCGTAAAAAAGCGCCCTGGCCCGTTGCAGGGTGCGATGGCGGGCAAATTGAAACGCGAACCCGATAAAAGCAACCCCTAGAATAAATGCGCCGCACAAATACACCGGCCCCACCAATTTAAACAAAAAGGGCGACAGGCTCACCGGCAGGAGGCCCAAGGTATGACTCAGGGCCTGCCGTCCGGTTCGCTCTCCCGTGCGATCCACAATGGGCAGCATGACGAAGCCTGCTTTGGCGTATTCGTCGCGATACATCCAGGCGATGGCCAGGAAGTGCGGCAGTTGCCAGAAACAGAGAATGGCGAAAAGAGTCCAGCCTTCGTTCGAGATTTCACCGCGCGCCGCCGTCCAGCCCATCAAGGGAGGAAGCGCGCCGGGAATGGCGCCGATGGCCGTATTGAGCGTCGTGACCCGTTTGAGCGGCGTGTAAACAAAGACGTAACTGCCCAAGGTGAGCGCCCCCAGCGCGGCGGTCAAAAGATTGACCGTGAAAGCCAGATAGATTATTCCCGCCGCCCCGCAACACGCGCCGATGATCAGCACCGTCTCGGGCGTCATCCGGCCGGAAGGCAACGGACGATCCTGGGTGCGGCGCATTTTCGCGTCATACTTGGATTCGAGAAGCTGGTTGAGGGCCGACGCACCGCTGGCCAGCAGAGCTGTCCCTAAAACGGTATTGATCATCAGCCCGTAAAGAACTGGGCCGCGCGAGCCGAGGTAAAATCCAACCAGCGTGGTCAACAAAACCAGCGTCGTCAGCCGCATTTTGAACAACTCGGACAAGATCACGGCCAACGACTTTTCCGCCGCCGGGGCTTTGGCCACGACACTGGGGACAGATAGAGTTTGGACGGTTGCTTTCATAGGCCGCCGGTGATGCTGGATGATGGCAGCAAAGAAGTCAGTTCCTTTTTTTCCGCCACGCCTTGCGCGACGGGGGAACCGAGCATCCGGAAAGAGACAATCGAAGACAGTCCTCCTGTGACCAGGCATAATGCGCCACAGGCCACATGCGCGGTGGCAACGTCCGCCGATTTGCCGGTCCAGATCGTCGCCGCGCCCAAAAAAACTTGGGTCAAGATGAGTCCCAACCATAGACAAGCCAGGCGGGTCAACGGATGCCGGAAGCCCAGAAAATGACCGGCGCGCCCGGCGCAGACCCCAACCGCCACAAAAATAACCAGAGCCATCAGGCGATGGGCCATTTGCAAGTCGATTTGAAAAGCCGTGATTGGATTATAGCTGACCGCTTCCATCCGGTTTTCGTTGTAACGCTGGACGGCGGCGGGGCTCGTATCGGGCCACCATTGGCCGTAAGCCGCCGGGAAATCTGGGATGGAAAGTCCGGCATGTTGATGCCGCATCGTCGCGCCGACGGCAAGCTGGGCGAAGATCAAACAGGTTGGGAGCAAGAAGAAAAGCCGGAGATGATGGCGGTCCGCCTCCGTATGAACTGGCAGGCGGCGCCAGAAATCCATCTGAAAAAGCGCGATGGCGGAGACGAGTAGAAAAAACAACTGCGCCAGCGTGGCATGAAAAATCCCGAGCGCAGCGGCCAACAGAGTGACGCGCAAACCGCCTAGAACACCTTGGGCGATCACGGCTATCAGCGCGACAATTCCCAGGACACGGAGCCATTTCGGGGCAGGCGCGCATTTCGGCCAGAAAAAACTGACGAACAAGGCAAGCACGCCGACGGAAATGCTTTCTATGCCATAAGTCGGAAACTTCGGCATCAGTCCGGTTCCAGTCAAGATGAATAGACCCCCGCCCCAGCGCAGTGCTGGACGCGACTTATATCCAAAAAGCCAGTGGGCCAGCACGAGGGTAAGAAATCCGACCGTTGAAGCGGCCAGCCGATGGGTGTGCTCATAGAAAATTCCACCCATCCATTTTGAGACAGGAAAGAAAAACATGTTGTAACCATAACTGTTGGGCCAGTCCGGCACGGAAAGTCCGACTCCCTTGCTCGTCACCAAGCCGCCCATCCAAACCAGCACAAACGTCATGAGCGCGGTAAAAACCGCGAAGCGTTTCAACCCAATCTTTTCAGCCGGCTTTGGATTCACAATAGCGAACGTCATCCGCGCCGGGGCGAGATGCCATGGCGCTGATGGAATATCGAGCTATCTGGTCAATCTACTGGGGGGCGGGCACTTCGACCGTAAAATTGGCGGTGACCGGCGCGTCTGCCACGGTAATCTGCTGGGAAACTCCCGGCGTGCTGCCGTGGGCTTTCAAGTGGTAGGCCGTCAAGGTGTAGGTTCCCGCCGGCAGCCCCGAAATCTTGTAATTGCCGTCCTGGTCCGTCACTGCAAAGAACGGATTATCCTGCACTCCGACGTAAGCGAACATCCACGGATGGACGTCGCACTTCAATTTGACCATAACCTCGGGGCTTTTGATGGAGGAAACCCACTTGGTGTCATTGACATCGCCCTGGCTGGGTTCGGCGAAATTAAATTCCTGGTTTCCCTCCACCCTCGGCAAGGCGTGAATATTGTGCATCACGGGATCCGAGTTTTTGATTCGGACGGGTTGACCGACCATCACTCCAAGGACGTAAGGATGATAATTGCATCCCTCTTGATTGATCTCCACCGGTTCGGTCTTGGGTGGGAATTTCTTGCCTTCCAAGCCTTTGGAAATGTAAATGAAAACATTGGCCAGCCCGTTGTCCTTCCCCACCACGTAATGGCGGGTGGTGGTGACCTTGGGATTCAGTGGGCTGCAAGTATCAGTGAAGGCGATGGGCTTTTCAGGAGGCGGCGTGCCTTTTAAGGTGACTTTTCCAGTGACATCGCCAGCGGAGGCGATTTGCCAGGAACCTGTCAATGCAATAACAATCAGCGAGAGAGCGAGTTTCTTCATACGTGTATTTGCTCGGATACGACCGAATTCTAAAAACTTAACATCGGCCAAAAGCAGCGCAAGTCATTTGTGAAAGATTTCAAAAGGCAGCCATTTTCCGATTCTGTTCCTAATCTTAATCTTAATCGTAATCTTAATCTGTTCGTGTTAAGAGGATTAAGATTAAGATTACGATTAAGATTAGGAAAAAAAGTTCGTTAGTCCAACGAATTCATGATTCGGGCCATCTCCAATGCGGTTTGGGCGGCTTCGATGCCACGATTGTGTTTTTTATCGAGGCAACGAACGACGGCTTGCTCTTCGTTTTCCAGCAGCAAAACTTCGTGGATGATCGGAAGGGCGTGCTGAATTTGCAATTGAGCCAGCGCGGCGCTCACCGCATCGCCGATTTGTTGGGCGTGTGTTGTCTGGCCGCGGATAATTACCCCTAGGCAAATAACGGCAGAATAAGGGGGATTCGCCCGGGCCAATCGCGCCGCCACGGCGGGAATCTCGAAAGCGCCCGGCACGCGAATGGTTCGAATGGTCTTGGCTCCGGCCTTTTGCAATTGGCGTTCAGCGCTCTTGACCATCGAATCGACAAAGCGGGCGTTATACCGCGAGGCGATGATGGCGAAGGAGGCGGCCCCGGCGCGGATTTTGGAGTTTTTGACGGAGGCGAGCATCAGAGGAGGTGTCCCAGTTTTTCGCGTTTGGTTTTAAGATATTTTTTGTTGTGCGGGTTGGCGCGGATTTTAATGGGAAGCTGCTTGACGATTTCCAAGCCATACCCCTCCAACCCGACGACCTTTCGCGGATTATTCGTCAGCAGGCAAATGGTTTTCAAGCCAAGGTCCGTCAGGATTTGCGCGCCCAAACCGTATTCGCGCAAGTCGGTGCCGTAGCCCAATTTCAGGTTGGCTTCCACGGTGTCGTAGCCGCGTTCCTGCAATTTATACGCCTTGATTTTCGAGGCCAGCCCAATCCCCCGCCCCTCCTGCCGCATATAAACCAACACGCCTTGGCCCGCCTCCGAGATTTGCCGCAGGGCCTGGTGCAATTGCGGCCCGCAATCGCAACGGCGCGACCCAAAAACATCGCCGGTCAAACATTCGCTATGCACCCGCACGAGCACGTTCTTTTTTCCCTGCACGTTTCCCTTGACCAGCGCGAGATGATGCTGGCCATCGGTGTGAGAACGGTAAAGATGCAGATCGAAATCGCCGTAAGCGGTGGGCAATTTAACCACTTCCACCCGCTCGACCAGCCGTTCGCGCGTGCGCCGATGGTGGATCAAATCCTCGATGGTGCAGATTTTTAATTTATGACGGCGGGCAAAGCGCTGCAGTTCGGCCAGGCGCGCCATGGAACCGTCCTCGCTCATGATCTCGCAGACAATTCCGATGCCCCGCCGTCCCGCCAGCCTGACCAAATCGACCGCCGCCTCGGTGTGCCCGGCCCGTTGCAGAACGCCGCCGGGCTTGGCGCGCAACGGAAAGACGTGCCCCGGCTGCGCCAGGTCTTCGGGAACGGCGGTCGGGTCCGCCATGATTCTAATGGTGCGGGCCCGGTCAGCCGCGCTGATGCCAGTGGTGATTCCTTTGGCGGCATCGACGCTAACCTGGAAATCGGTGCGAAAATTCTCCGAGTTTTGCACGACCATCTGTTCGATGCCAAGCTGCTTGAGCCGCTCGAAAGTGGTCGGAACGCAAATCAATCCGCGCCCGTGTCGCGCCATGAAATTGATCGCCGCTGGCGTCGCGCACTCAGCGGCCATGACGAGATCGCCTTCGTTTTCGCGGTCGGCATCGTCCACCACGATGACCATCTTGCCTTTGCGCAGATCGGCGGCGACGGATTCAATCGAGTCAAACTTACGTTTCATCGCTGAAAGGTAAGGGGCGGGAAGCCAAAGAAAAGAAGTAACTGGATTGGCTCCGGGAACAAAAAAGCCCCGTTGTAAAAACGGGGCGTGAAAATTTCAATCAGCGAAGAAGGCTTAGGCCGCCTTGTGCTTGTGATGCTTTTTGTGTTTATGTTTATGTTTGACGAGCGACAAACCGGGCTTGGCGGAGGGAGCAGCCTGCACAGGCGTGCCGGCCAAGGCAAAAGAAACCATTCCGAGAAGGGCAAAAGCAAAGAGTTTTTTCATAAATAATTAGCGACCACGAAATAATTCCACCCCAAACAGCACTCCGTCAAGAAAAAAATGGAGAATAACGAAGTTGGGAGTTGGCATGCCTCCGGATATTAACCATCCAACACTGGTTTTCCTCCTAATCTTAATCTTAATCGTAATCTTAATCGTAATCTTAATCGTAATCCTCTTCAATCCCAGTCGATTAAGATTAAGATTAAGATTAAGAAGGAGTAGGAAGGGGGAACCGCATAGACATGCGGCTATAAAGTTTCGGGCGAAGAGCATACGCTCGCCGGAATCATGCAAAAACCCCGTCTAAGTTTCTGGCAAATCTGGAACATGAGCTTTGGTTTTTTGGGAATCCAGTTCGGCTGGGGCTTGCAGATGGCCAATATGAGCGCCATTTACTCAAAACTCGGCGCCGAACCCTCGAAGATTCCTCTCCTTTGGCTGGCCGGCCCCGTGACCGGATTGATGGTGCAACCGCTGATCGGCGCGTTGAGTGATCGGACTTGGGGATGGCTGGGCCGGCGGCGGCCGTACTTTCTCTTTGGCGCGGCGCTATCCAGTGTGGCGCTGTTTTCCATGCCTGATGCTCCAATCCTCTGGGTCGCTGCCGGGATGTTGTGGGTGTTGGATTCGTCGATCAATATCAGCATGGAACCTTTTCGCGCGTTCGTGGCGGATTTGTTGCCGGTAGAACAGCAAACAGCGGGCTTCGTCATGCAGAGTTTTTTCATCGGCATCGGCGCAGCCGCAGCCAATGCGATGCCGGACATCCTCAGCCGATTCGGAGTCACCGGGAACGCGGCCAACGGCATCCCTCTCGCCGTGCAGTACTCGTTCAAAATGGGCGCGGCGGTGTTTTTACTCGCGGTGCTGTGGACGGTCTTTACAACGAAGGAATATCCGCCGGAGAATATCGAGGAATGGCGCCAACGAAATCGGGCCGGGCGCAAAGTCCGATTTCAACCGTCGTTTGTCCTGGGCGGCGCTGTGGCAGGGGCGGTGTTGGGCGCGGCGCGCGGGGCTTTGGTGGACCACCATTTTACTCCATGGCATTTGCTGGCGGGAGCGGGCATCGGCGGCGTCATCGGGCTGATGCTGAGCGGGCCGGATGTGGCGGCGGCCATCGGGCAGATTCCCAAGACGATGAAGCAACTGGCCGTCGTTCAGTTTTTTACCTGGATTGGGCTGTTTTGCATGTGGATGTTTTTTGGTTTGGCGACCGCGCAACAAGTTTTTCACACCACCGACCCGCAGTCGAAAGCCTTTGACGAAGGGACGATTTTTGGAGGACGCACCTTCATGTGGTATTCGATTGTTTGCTTCGCGGTCGCTTTTGTCTTGCCGGTGATGGCACGGCGCACCAGCCGCAAAATTGTCCATGAACTGGCCTTGACCGCGGGAGGGGTGAGCTTGGTGGCCACCTGCTTCATCCACGACCCAATTCTTTGGCAATGCACGATGATCGGGGTGGGGGTGGCGTGGGCTTCCATTCTGGCCATGCCGTATGCGATTTTGGCCGGTGCATTACCGCCGGAACGAGTGGGAGTTTACATGGGTATTTTCAATTTTTTCATTGTAATTCCGGAAATCGTGGCCTCGTTAGGTTTGGAACCGATTGTAAAAAACGTCTTTGGCAATGATCCAGTAAAAGTGGTGGCAATGGGAGGCGTATCCATGCTGGTCGCTGCCGTCTTAATGGCTTGGGTCACGGACGACGCTAAAAGTGTTTAATTTGTTAAATATAAAGTTCTTTACTTTGTATTTAACATTAAGTTTAATCGCCTGATATGCGATTACTGTTCGGCCATCCTGCAAAAGTTCCAGCAATAGATGTCCTCACTTCCATAGGAATTGCTCAGCGCGCCTTGCTCAAAACAATTCAATGGCAAGTTCTTGCCGGATCTGGGCTTACCATCGAGATTGCGGAGCTTTTGATCGAGATGTCCTTGCCTGAGCATCTGGATGCGGAGGGATACCTTTCCTTCCGGGAATTGAGAGAGGCTCTCGGCTATAGTGGGGGCCTCTTATCGCGCCGAATTGGCTGCCTTTGCGACAGCCAGTGGGCCCAAACCAAGCGGGCTGCCGCCAATCTTGTGCGAGGTGTTCACGGCAATAGCCAGAAAGTCAGAATCACCGACAGCGGTCGAAATAAGATTGCGCCCATCTGGCGGAAGTATGAAATTCTCGCCGAAGAGCTGCTCGAAGGAGTTTCCCAGCAAGATCGCGAAGCGCATTACCGGCTTAACAAACAGATTTGCGACAAAATCCGCCCGCAGCGCCTGTTTCTTGAGACTGTTGGTTTGCCGCCCCTCCCTTTGACCCCCGCACCCGAACCCGTGCAGGAATTTTTAGATTGAATCTTACTCGACCCTTGGCGGCCTGTTTTGCTCAACTTCGTTGAAAGGCGCCGCCATCGTCCGATGATAGATGCGCCATTCAAAGGCTCCCAATTGAATATCGGGCAGCGCCCGTTCCGAATCACCCGGCAGGCCTGAGATTTTCACCGGTTTGAATTGATCCGCCGCGTCCGCATTCAAATGCGCTGTGACCGGACGGTTGGAAAAGTTGATCACCACCACAAATTCATCCTTGCCATCGCCTCGCATAAAAGTGGCCAGGCTGCCTTCCGCTGAGTTATGCAGCCAAACGACCTTGTCATCGCGAAATGCGGCATACTGTTTGCGCAGGGCAATCAACTCGCGGTAAACCTCCGTTAAAGGAGGGCGGTCCTTGGGATGCCAAAAGATGGGCAACTTCTCGAACAAAGCCGGATCGCCTGATTCTCCGACATCCCCTGCCTCCATGCCATTGTAAAGCATCGGCACTCCATCCAAGGTGAACATCAGGGCGGAAGCGGCCAACGCCCCCTTCAACCCAAACCGGGCGATGGCGCGGCATTCATCGTGATCGTCGGACATCCGCATGTGCAAAGCGCCTGGGCGAAATTGGCGGTAATTTTCTTCCCAGCAACGCCGGATGTCCGCCGCCGAAGCGCCCTCCATCAGGACATTGTTCAGCGCGTGCAGGAGCGGCCAGGAGTAATCGAGATCAAACGCCTTCGCCGTCAGTTCCGGTTTGCATCCCTCGGCCAGCAGCATCAGATCCGGCTTGGTCTTGAGCAATTCCGCGCGAGCTTCCTGCCAAAACTCCAGCGGCACGTTTTCCGCGACATCGCACCGAAAACCGTCAAAATCAAACCCGGACGGATCAACCCAATGCTTAAACATCGCGATCATGTATTGCCGCAATTGCGGGTTGGCATAGTTAAGCCCGGCCACATCCCGCCAGGCCGGGTCCGGCGGCAAAATTTTTCCAGCCGCATCCTGTTTGTAAAACTCAGGATGGTTCATCAGGACACTGTCCCACGCCGTGTGATTGGCCACCATATCCATGATCACTTTCAGCCCCCGCCGATGAGCTTCGCCAATCAGATGTTTCAAATCGGCCTCGGTGCCGTAGTCCGGATTAATGGCGTAGTAATCCTTCACCGCGTAGGGACTGCCAAAAGTGCCCTTGCGAAATTTTTCGCCGATAGGATGAATGGGCATGAGCCAGAGAATAGTGACTCCGAGAGATTGAAGGTCATTAAGACGCGCGGTGACTCCGTTGAAATTGCCCTCCGGAGAAAAGTCGCGCGGATAGATTTCGTAAATCACGCCCTCGCGCACCCAGGAGGGAGAAGACAATTCAACCTTCGGGTTTTGGGCATTGGCGTTGCCCAAAGTCAGCGTAAAAGCCAGAAGGCCCAAAAGTAACACACGGCCACAGCATCGGTTGAATAATTTCCTCATACTAGGCTGGAGCCTTGTCCGGTGGTGTGAGAGAACTTGAGCCGTCAATGGATTTGGACACTATTGGACACTAATTATGGGGCGTTCTTTGCGCCAGCCAGATGAGATCCCTGCTCGTCGTCCCAACATTGACGTCATGCACCGTTTGATAGATTACGGGAGGACAGCTGGATTTTTCCATCCAGTGATGGCATTCAGCGTGACCGTCCGCAAAGGCGATTCCGCATGAATTATTATGGTAGCTGGCCGGCAATTCGGTAAAGGTTCCGGTCGAAGTAGCCGGGTTGGCATCGGATGGATTCACATAAAGCTGGGCATCGTCAATGCTGTCTGGATGCTCGTCCATGAAGACCCATGAGTTGGCCGGCCCGGGGTTGCCGAATTGGGCTAATTTATTGACGTTATTGGTTTCGGTCCAGCCGCCAAACGACCATTTCTGGCCCGGGCCGGTGTAGCCCGACATGCAGACACTTCGGCAGCGGTTCTGCCACCCGAGCGGACGTTGTTGCGGGCCGAGGAACCGGTCCGCCGGGCACCAGAAGACTTTAACCGAGTTGGCGATGTTAGGCCCAAGCAGCGAAGTCCGCGGATCGGTGAAGTAGAGCGTGTTGGTGTTGGCCGGGGCGGACGACCAATCCATCTTTCCTTCAATCCAGGCGGGAGTTGTCGTCCCGGCTTCGTACTCGTTGAAGTCATCGTAATCATGGTTATCCGCCAGCACATCATTATCTTCGCCGGCATACATGAACCATGCAGTCAACAATTGTTTCTTGTTGTTCATGCAATTGATCACCAGCGCGTTTTGTTTGGCGCTGGCCAGGGCCGGCAACAGCAAGGCGGCCAGGATCGCGATGATAGCGATCACCACCAACAGCTCAATGAGCGTGAAGGCTTTTGAGGCGGATGTTTTCGACAGGTTCATTGGACTTCGTTCGCTTCCCGGCGGCGGTTTGACTCGTCGCCGGGGCGCAGCGTCACATATCTCACTTGGGCCCAACTAAGCGGTAGAACAGGTTGCTTGGTCCTGGCGTATAGTTGGTGCTCGCCGTGCCGCCGGCGCTCACGATCAGGTTGGTTCCGTCCGTGGAGTTCTGGTCTGTCCACACTGTGGCGGGATTCAAGTTGGTCGCGGTTTGGAGATGGACCCCGCGCCGGCCAAGCCACGAAAGCTTGACTTGGCCACCGGTGGAACGGGCAATGGCTAAATTACCCGCTGGAATTTCAGCCTGGGTCGAAGTTCCCTGGCTGGCGAAGGTGTCCGTCGGCATTGTATAGGCCGGCAAGCTGCGAATCCAACGCTGATGGTTGTCAGCGAAACCCGCCTCGTTGTCGAACCCGTTGATGCTATACTTATAGATCAAGTCCGCACCCTGGCCTTCGTTGACCGGCAAGGTGACCGTAAATAGCGTTGTATTGGAAATCTGTGTCATTAGATAAGCGGCCGGGCCTCCTCCAAAGGGCGGACTGGCCCAAGTCCAGAAACTGTTATTCACTCCCGCGTTGAGGCCATTGATGAATATCTGGTCGCCCGAAGGATAGGCGTTGTCGAACACCGTGCCGTCCGTCCCGACTGCGTTGGTCATGTTCACCGTAAATTTCACCATGCAGTTAGTCGATGTCACAAAATCAATCAGTGTGCTGGGTGATTGGTCGCTGAAGTAAACGGGGCCGCTGGCGAAATTGCCATTGGTGCTCAGGAGAGTCGCCGTGCGATTGTTGCCGCTGGCGGTATTTTCCCACTGTGTGCCGGGTTGGATGACATACTTGAAATTGACCACGGTGTTGGCCGCAGCCACATAGGGAATCACGGTGCTGTAAATATCCGGGTTGCTGGCGGCCGGATTGTTCGTCATGGTTTGGCCGCCGCCCCAGGAGTTAAAGTCGCCATGAATTTCCACCGTATTATTCGAGGTGAAGTTCCCCGCCTCGATCTGGGTTGTCATGTCCACCTCGAAGGTCACATTGTTTGTGATGGTGACGTTGAGTGGCACGTCGCTAAAGGAAACGATGGGCAATTTCTGTGAAGTGATAATGAAAAAGCGGTTCTGGCCGTTATCATAATCTGAATCCGCCGGGGAAGGGCCTTCATAACTGCCCGCAGGCTCCATGACATACTTGAACTCTTGAGTGGCGTTGGTCGGTCCGGTGATGGGAAAAGTGCCCACATAGACGTTGGAAGTAATGGTACCGGTCGTGTTGGTCGTCCGAATAGTCGGGTCATTAGTCAATGTATTTCCCGAACCCCAGCTATTGAACGTCCCGTTGACCTCGACACTCATACCAGAGTTGGTATTGAAGTTGCCCAGTTGGATTTGCTCGGCCATATCGACCTGGAACGTCACGTTGGCGGTGCTGGCTGGGCCGGCATCGGCATAATACGAAGCGGGCAGGACAAGACTGCCGCCGCTGGCGGGAAGTTGCGCGCAACGATTGTCCCCATCCGTGGTCGTTTCGTAGGCGCTGCCATCCAGAACGTACTTGAAAATCATCACCGCCCCATTGGTTTCGGAGGTGTCATCGGTGATTCCGGTGTAAAGGTGGGGATTGGCCGCTACAGGATTATTGGTTAGACTGATGCCCGCGCCCCACCCGTTAAAGGTTCCGTGAGCGGATACCGTGTCCGTTCCCGGGACAAACGTGCCTGCGGTGATTTGGGCAGACATATCGACTTGAAAGGTCACCACGGTATCGGCCGACGCCAGCATGGCGCTGCCCAGCAGTATCCCGGCCCAAAAAGCGCCCTGGAGAGTTCTGGCGATGAGTTTTGACTTCATATTTATATAGTGATGTTTTTGGTAATGTCCGCCAGTTATAGCCCTCCTCGACCAGACATTCTACCGCACGTTTGTGCGGTGAGAGGCGCCTCGCCCTTTTTGTGAGCCTGTTTGCTTCCCGCTCGTGAGGAGCAGAATCAAGAGCGGTTGAAAAAAAGCGAAGGCCGGAGACAGGGTTCCTCCTTGCCGTCTCTGGCCAAACTTTTATTTTTTGAATTATTACCGGCGATAACCGTAGTGCCGGGAGCCCCAAGCGCCCCTTCTGCCGCCACGATAAGCATAACCGTAGCCATACCGGTAAGGCGCGCCATACACGACCGCAGGCGGACCATAATAGACCGGCGGACACGCCGCGTACACCCCCGAATACCCATAGCCTGGGTAAACATAATACGGCGCATGGGCGGCAGCCACGGAGACTCCAATAGCCGCGCCCACCGCTACTCCGCCAAGCACCCGGCCCGGAAACCAAACCCCCGCTTGGGCTTTGGGCGTGCCAAACGTGGTCAAGGCCAGGGCGACAGCGGCCGCCATCGAAATTTTCATAAGCGTTTTCATATAAGTCCTTTGCATATTGTTTACCTTCTTTTGACGTTACTCAGGGCGGTTTTCATTCATTCCCGCCACCTTTCTATACGAAGCCCAAGACGCCATCTTGCAAAGCCCATCTCAAACCTTTTGTTGTTTTCGGCCCGCTTTGAGACATCCTGTTAGCGGTGATGGCTGCCGACCTTAGCGAGAAGAATTCCACTGAGAGACTTTTGCTCAGAGCCCTCGTTATTTCTGTGGTAATCCATCTTACTATCTTCGGCGCTTGGAAATGGGGCCAATCCCAAGGTTGGTGGCGGAATCTCAATCTTCTCACCTGGTTGCCGACGCCCTCCAAACTGTTAATGCCTTCGCGATCCGAAAAACTTCCCGCCCGTGTCCCGTCAGAACCGTCGCAATTGGTCTTCGTCGATGTCGATCCGGCTCTCGCGTCCACCGTGCCGCCCAAAAACCCCAAGTTCTACAGCGCCAACAGTTCCTTGGTCGCTAACCCGAGTCCCAAACAAATTTCGACCGTGCCGGAAATTCGCGGTCATCAGGACAAAATGCTCAAAACGACGCCGGATACGCAGTCCAAAGCCAAACCTCTGCAACCTTCCCCGCGTCGTCCCGACACCGCCGAAACCCCGGCAACAAAAGCCCTCCCGCAAAAGGCCTACACGCCGGGCGATTTAAGCATGGCCAAACCGGCGGCCAAGGCGCAGGACAAAGACGGCCAGGGCACGACAGATCCGGGAGTCGAACCCCTCCCGCAACCCGACCATCAGCGCCCGCGCACCCTGGCCGAAGCCCAGGCGCAACACGGAATGCTCGGCGAAAAAACCCTTCAGCAGGGCGGCGTTCCGCATATTTCCATGGATTCGCTTGACGCGGTGAAAACTTCCTACGGCGATTATGACCAGGAGTTCATTGATGCCGTGCAGTCGCACTGGTTCCAGCTTTTGCAGAACGTCACCGCGAATATTCCGGGAACAGTTGTTCTCGAGTTCCGGCTGCATCCGGACGGACGCATCACCGACATGAAAATCATCGAAAACGGCGTCTCTGACCTGCTGGCCCTGGTTTGCGAGCAAGCGATCCTCGAGCCCTCGCCCTACCATCCATGGCCGATGGAAATGCGCCGCGATATTCCCCAGGATTACCGCGACATTCGATTTACTTTTTACTATTTGAACCAATGACCTATCTTCGGGGAGTCCGAAGAAGCTAAACATGGAAACGATTATTATTTACATCCTGCTGCTGGGCTCGCTGGTGGGATTGACCTTTATCATTGAGCGCGGGCTGGCCTTGCGCAAAAGCCGCGTCATCCCGCCGGCCGTCGAAGGCGCGCTGGAAAACTGCCGCACGGCCGACGACCTTCCCATGCTGCGCCGAATCTGTCAACAACATCCTTCCGCCCTCAGCCGCCTTCTTCTGCTGGCCGACAAACACCGTTCGTGGAACAAGGAGGAAAACAGCCGCGGTTTGGAAACCAGCGCGCGCCACGAAATTTCCAAACTCGAGCGCGGCCTCGTCATCCTCGAGATTGTCGTCGGCGTCGCGCCGCTGCTCGGATTAGTCGGGACTGTGTATGGATTGATCGCCCTATTCGCCAGTCTGGGCGCGACCGGCTTGGGCGACAACAACGTTTTGGCCAATGGCATTGCCTTCGCCCTCCGCGCCACCCTGCTCGGCCTGATCACCGCCATCCCCTCGCTCATCGCCTGGAGTTACTACAACAAAAAAGTCGAGAACCACGCCGTGGAAATGGCCTCGCTCTGCGACGAATTTTTGCGCCAGTTGTACCATCAGGACGACGCGCCGGAATTGGCCGAGGCCCCCAAACGCGGGCGCGGTTGAAAACTTTCCATTGCTAATTGCGGACGGCACGACCATTTGCTAGGCTCATTTCGTGCCGACTCAGACTCAGCATCGTTTTAGCGTCAGAGAGTATTATCGCATGGGCGAAACGGGCGTGCTTCAGCCGGACGCCCGCGTGGAATTGCTCGACGGCCAAATCATTGATATGTCCCCCATTGGTCCCTCTCATGGAAGCACGGTTAAACGTTTAAACCTTCTCTTCAACCACTATGCGCAAGGCCGTTGGTTGCTGGCCGTGCAAGATCCAATCCACTTGGACGATTATTCCGAGCCGCAACCCGACTTGATGCTGCTCAAGCCAGCTTCGGATTTTTACCGTAGCCGCCATCCCGGCCCTGATGATGTATTCCTCTTAATCGAAGTATCCGATTCGACACTTGAATCCGATCGCGAGGCAAAGCTGCCGGCGTACGGCCGAGCAGGCATCGCCGAAGTTTGGATTGTGAATCTGGTGAATGGGACGCTGGAGATTTACCGCGAGCCCAATTTCACCGGTTACAGTTCGATCCAAATATTGAACCCCGGCGACCAAGCCAGCCCGGCCCATTTTCCAGACGCGACCATTGACGTTGCCGAGTTATTGATACGATAGCCGCTTGGGCGGGTAAAAATGGCCCGAGCAGGCTCATGAAATTTTCCATTGCTAATTGCGAACGGCACGGCCATTTGCTAACCTGCTTTCGTGCCGACTCAGACTCAGCATCGTTTTAGCGTCAGAGAGTATTATCGCATGGGCGAAACCGGCGTTCTCCCTCCAGAGGCCCGTGTGGAATTGCTCGACGGCCAAATCATTGATATATCCCCCATCAGTCCATCCCACGGCGGTGTCGTAAACAGGTTAATTCGTCTTTTCAGTCATCGGTCTCGAGGGCGCTGGCTGGTGACAGCGCAAAACCCTGTCCATCTGAACGATTTTTCCGAGCCGCAACCCGATCTAATGCTGCTCAAACCAGCGGCGGACGATTATACCAGCCGCCATCCCGGGCCTGACGATGTATTCCTCTTAATCGAAGTGTCCGACTCGACACTGGAATCCGATCGCGAGGCAAAGTTGCCGACGTACGGGCGAGCGGGCATTGCCGAGGTTTGGATTGTAAATCTAGCGAGTGGGACGCTGGAGGTTTACCGCGAGCCGAATTTCACCGGTTATAGCTCGACACAAATATTGAATCCCGGCGACCAGGCCAGCCCGTTCCATTTTCCAGACGCGACCATTGACGTTGCCGAGTTATTGGCACTGTAAACCTCTTGCAGTCCCGCAGGGTTAAACTACTGTGCCTCCATGCCGAAATAGGCCATGCAGTTCACCACCCACAGAAAACGCCCGGCCCCGACGGTCATCATCATTTCGTTGATTGATGTGTTGATCGTCGTGCTGATTTTTTTGATGGTGACGACGACGTTCAAACAGCAGCCTTCCCTCAAACTCGCCCTCCCGGAATCGAAGCAACCCAAGACCGGCGCGGCGGAGAATGCGCTGGTCGTGACCATTTCAAAACAAGGCCCGCTCTATTTAAAGACCGATCCGGTGACTTTGGAAACGTTGCAGCAACGGCTGATTGCCGCCGTCCGCCAAAATCCCCAAACCACTCTGGCCATTCGCGCCGACACCGACGCGCCTTTCGGCCAATTCGTCAAAGTGATGGACGCGGCTAAAGCGGCCAACATCAAAGTGGCCAGCGCCTTTACTCGCGCGCCGCATTGAGGCACTGAGTGAACAGAAGAAGAGCTCTGAGTTGTTCCGGCAACATATTTTTTGAAAATTATTCACCTTTGGCCGCCGCCTCTTTTTTCATCAGGCTGGCCAGTGGGCTGCCGTGTTTTTCGAGCGCTTTTTCGTAGAGATTAGCGT
>DASRLE010000240.1:0-3817 GCA_035648615.1 Saccharimonadales bacterium (SeqCode)
TTTTGTCCAGGTAATATTGATAGCCGCCGGGGTAATGCATCAATCGCCCCGCGTCCACCCGCACCACATGATTGCTCAACTCGCGGATAAAATAAACGTCGTGGCTGATGAAAATCACCGTGCCCTTGAACTGTTGCAAAGCGCCGATCAACGCGTCGATGCTCGGCATGTCCAGATGCGTCGTCGGTTCGTCCATCAACAATAAATTCGGCGGATCGAGCAGTAATTTCACCAAAGCCAGCCGGCTTTTTTCGCCGCCGCTCAATACATCGACCTTCTTGAAAACATCGTCGCCCCGAAACAAAAAGCAGCCCAGCACCGTGCGCACAAATTCCTCGCGCACCCGTTGCGGCGTATCCAGGCCTTCCTCCAAAACCGTTCGCGTCGGATCCAGCATCTCGACGCGATACTGCGAATAGTAGCCGCATTTGACATTGTGCCCCAGCTCGCGCGTCCCGGCTTGCACCGGCAGCGCGCCGGCCAGGATTTTGAGCAGGGTCGATTTGCCCGCGCCATTTGGCCCCACCAGCACCGTTCGCTGATCGCGCTCGGCCTGGAAATCAATGCCCTGATAAATCACATTGGCCCCGTAAGCGTGGTGAATGCCCTCGAGGGTAATGACCTTCAACCCACTGCGGACCGGCTGCGGAAATTGGAACTTTATTTTTTTATCATCGCTGACCGGCGCCTCGATTTTTTCCATGCGCTCGATCTGCTTGAGTTTGCTCTGCGCCTGCGCCGCCTTGGTATTTTTGGCCCGAAATCGGACGACGAAGTCCATCATGTGCGCGATCTCGCGCTGCTGATTTTTGTAAGCCGCCGCCAATTGCGTCTCGGCCGCGGCGCGCTGGGTCAAATAATCCTCATAATTCCCCCGATAGCGAACCAGCTTGCTGTGCCGGATGTCTAAAATATGCGTGACAAGATTATTGAGAAAATTGCGGTCATGCGAAATCATGATGATCGCCCCTGAATACCTCTGCAAATATTCCTGGAACCATTGCAGCGATTCCAGGTCAAGATGATTGGTCGGCTCGTCCAGCATCAGCAAATCCGGTTCCTGCGTCAAAAGCCGCGCCAAATGCGCCCGCATCACCCAGCCCCCGCTCATCTCGCGCAACGGACGATTGAAATCCTTCTCGCGAAAACTCAAACCCGAGAGAATGCGTTTGGCCTTAGGCTCCAATTGATACCCGCCCAATTCATCATAGCGGGCGTGAATGTTATCATGATGATCCGTCTCCGTCGGATGGTCCGATTCCCACGCCTTAATTTTGCGCTGCAAGTCCGCCAATTCCGGCGTAATGGCCATGGCCAACTCCAGGACAGTTTCGTCGCCCGCCGGCGCATTTTCCTGCGGCAGATGGCCCACCGTCACATTTTTTTCAAACGAAATGGCGCCGGTGTCCGGCGAATCCTCATTCAGGATCAACGAAAACAGGGTCGATTTGCCTGCGCCATTCGGCCCAACCAGGCCCAGGCGGTCCTCGCGATTAATCTGCATCGAAACATTTTCGAACAGCGTGCGCGGCCCAAACGATTTGCTAACCTCAGAAATTGTAAGCATCCGCCCCCACGATATGCCGCCCCGCCCCCCACTTCAATCTTTCACGGAGCCCGCGTGCAGTTCGATGTCGACCGGCTTGGCCACCTTCAACAGAATCCGCGAGCCTCGCCGGCGAGGGTCCCGTCGTTGCTCAGAAAAAGGCAGGTTCAGAGAGGCCGGGATTTAGCGCGTCGGGATCAGCAGGAGTTTGAGCCGCAAGTCTTGTGTTTGACAGTGTACATCTCCAGCATTTCATAGGCAATGTTCTTTTTCTTTATGTTCTATGCGCTCTTTGCGGTAATAAATTCTGGCGTTCGGCTGGACCCACCTCCGCCAAGACACTGGTGGACAGAGTATCGAAATGGCCTCCACTTGCGCCACCTATGGCGTTCGATAACGTTGGCGCGATGCGTATACTGTAACTCGGGCAAATCTTGGTGATTGACTCCGTCTTCATAGTCCGGTAACATGCGCTGGCAATGAACGCGAGTAAGAACAAATGCCCCATCGCAGCCCTCGAAACAGCATACCGTCAAAATCTGCTATCCAATCTTTACACATTATGTTACCTCACAACAAACATCCTGAGTTCAGGAAATCCTTTCTTTTCAATCTCCGAGATGGAGATTTTCAATCTGGAGGCCAAATATCTAAAGGTGAGGTTGTACAAGGAAAGAATGGATATGTCGCTGCGGAATCCCATTGTCCCGGTTGGAACGCCGTAACCGTCACTTTCCGGCCCAACCGTAAATGTGAATGGCAACAATTTAAATTGCCATGCATGGCCATCCCCAAAGTCCCCGTCGAGAATCTAACCAAGAAGGCGTTGCGTTCCTATAATTATGTCCTTGCTACTGTCACAAACGCAGAAGTGGCTGCACGAGCAAAAAAACTCGAACTTCCTTGCGTCGTAACACCCAATGGAGACCACGTTATTAACCTCGAAATATCAAGGTTTTCACCGCAACGAAAAGCTGGCCGCGCAACTTTGTTATGAACGTTTCCTTTCCGCATTTCTCGGCCATCTTTTCCAGTATTCTTGCGGCTAGCGTGGGGATCGTTTTCGTTGGCTGTGAACCTAGGACGAATAAGGCAGCAATAGAGCAAGAGAAAATCTCCGAGCAGAAAGAGAAACTGCCCGAGCAATTCAGGACTGATTTAAATCAGTTCCTCATATCTTCGGAAGAGTTCAACACGATGCTGTCGTTTGGCATTTCAAAAGATGAACTAAGGCGGCGAACCGCCGGGTTGATAGCCCGGTTTGAGTTGCTAACTCCAATTTGGCCAGGACAATTTGTTCCTGCAGCAAAGCATGACATTGCCTCTGCGGTCCGTGGATGGACTATCGCTTCGTCTGTTGACACCAGGGATTGGATAAGGACGGACAACCCGCTCTTTGCAGAGTTGCAGAGTTACGCCGCATTGAGTCCTGCTTCCGTCGCCTTCAAATATAGCGCCAATGGACAGATGATCTTTGGACCTGTTTGGGACGTTCCATTGAACAGTCAGAATTCGGATTTAGTCAAAGATACTAGCCTCGATAATACGAGCAATCTCTTAACCATTGCATCTTCCTATTTTGATCGAGGAAAGGTCACCGTGATCAGCAATTTGGCCCTTCCATAGAAAAACCAAAAGTGGATGGAAGACCGCACCGAATCCATCTTCGAACCCTCATACTTTAACCTTTATTTGCGCATGATTCAGCGGAGGGGCAAAGGGGTCGAGCCAACGGGTGTTGACGCCTCGGACCTTCCGACAAAGTTTAACTGTTAAATTCTTTGCGCCTCGGACCTCCAGCGGCAAACGAAGATGCAAGATTTAATCAATCAGTCTTTCCCCCAATCTTTCAGATATTTGAACTTAATCGGAGCCGATGCGCTTCCGCTGTTTGGTGGCTGACTTACGCTCTCAGTTTCAGTTGTAGAAATTATATTTTCTTGCGGGTCTTTGGTGACAGAAATGGACTTTTGATACGAGGTCGCGACACACCCGGTAAGGAGCGACGCAAGGAATAAGGCTGCAATTTTTGTTTTCATTTAGACAATAATGTTGTGAACTGCGAGTAGAATAAATGGATGGAGCGGATACATGTCAAGTAAACATAATCAATTTCAGTGTCAACCCTAACAGCCTGTTGAAATAATCGTCTTTTTTTATAAAATAGTATTGTCTTATTATTAGTATTGGCTAACATTGGGCGTGTTCAAACCACAAACATTGCCGCAGGAGGAGTTTTTCGTTCCCACCAGTCAGTTGGTGCAGCCGGCG
>DASRLE010000241.1:0-16835 GCA_035648615.1 Saccharimonadales bacterium (SeqCode)
CTGCAAGCACTGCCCATGCCGGAGTTGAATCAAAAGGCCCGCGAGATGGGCATCGAGAATTTCGGCACCATGCGCAAGCATGAACTGATTTTCCAACTGTTGCAAAAAAATGCCGAACGGGCCGGAGTGCTTTTCTCGGAGGGCGTTTTGGAGATTTTGCCGGAAGGCTTCGGCTTTTTGCGCTCGCGCAGTTTCAATTATCTCCCCTGCCCCGAGGACATTTATGTTTCGCCCTCGCAGATTCGCCGCTTCGATTTGCAGACCGGCAATTTGATTGCCGGCCAGATCCGCCCGCCCAAGGACAAAGAACGATTTTTCGCGCTCCTCAAAGTCGAAGCGGTCGATACCGAAGACCCCGACAAAGCCAAGGACAAAACACATTTTGACAACCTTACCCCGCTCTTTCCCACCAAGCGCTACTTGCTGGAGACGGCGCAGGACGAACTTTCCACCCGCGTCCTTGATTTGGTCTGTCCTATCGGCAAAGGGACTCGCGGCCTGATCGTAGCGCCTCCTCGCACCGGCAAAACCGTGCTGATGCAAAAGCTGGCCAACGCCATCCTCAAGAACAACCCGGAAGCCTATTTGTTCATCCTGCTGATCGACGAACGGCCGGAAGAAGTGACCGACATGGAACGCTCCTGCCGTGGGGCGGAAGTCATCAGTTCCACCTTCGACGAACCACCCGAGCGCCATGTGCAAGTGGCCGAGATGGTGATCGAAAAAGCCAAACGCATGATCGAGCACAAGCGGGACGCCGTAATCCTGCTTGACTCAATTACCCGCCTGGCCCGCGCTTACAACACCATCCAGCCGCATTCTGGCAAGATCCTCTCCGGCGGCGTCGATGCCAATGCCTTGCACAAACCGAAACGCTTTTTTGGCGCGGCCCGCAACATTGAGGAAGGCGGTTCGCTGACCATCATCGCGACCGCTTTGATTGACACCGGTTCCCGCATGGACGAAGTGATCTTCGAGGAATTCAAAGGAACGGGCAACATGGAAGTCCACCTCGATCGCCACTTGGTCGATCGCCGCATTTTCCCCTCGATCAACGTCGAGCTATCCGGCACCCGCAAAGAAGAACTGCTCTACCATCCGGAAGAATACAACAAAGTCGTCATCCTCCGCCGCGCGCTCACGGGCGTGCCGCCGGTCGAAGCGATGGAACTGCTGCTCGGCAAGTTGAAAAAGACGCGCAGCAACATCGAATTTCTCCTTGGCATGGCGGTTGGCTAATATGTTGTAGTGTCGAGGCTATGCCTCGACCGGTTGAGCCGGAGGCTCAACGCTACAACACCAGTGTTACCGATGTAGAGTCGAGGCTATGCCTCGATTTTTTGAGCAGTCCTACCTGGCCAGATGTTTGTCGGCGAAATCGAGGAAGTATTTCCAGTCGAGGCGGCTCATCGAGTGCTTGCCGGGGCGCATGAAGAAACCGAGATTGCTGTCAATCAGTTTATTTGTTTGCGGCATGGTATTGGCAGCGAGACCCTCGACGCCGAGCAGGCGATAAACACTGCCGGCTCCGCGCAGCATCTCGAACGCGCCGGCCGGATTGCTCCATGTGTCCCCAGTCGCTCCGCCGAGCAGGACGGGACGAGGCGCGCAGAGGGCAATCAAACAGTTCTGGTCGAACGGCAGCCGTTGCGGCCGGTCGTTGAATTGTTTGAACTCGCCGCAAAACCACTGGGGAAAGCGGTCGTTAATTTGTTTGACGGACTCGCCCACTTTGCCACGGCTCGGCGCGGTGCCGCCACAGCCGGCTTGCAATGGAATGACCAGGGCGACTCGATCGTCAAAAGCGCCAGCCACTACCGTGGCTTTGCCGAATCGTGAATGGCCGACCAGCGCAATGCGTTTCGAGTCAATATTGCGATCCTTGACCAGATAATCCATGACTCGCTCCATCCCCCACGCCCAAGCGGCGATGGTTCCCCAATCATCTGAGGCGCGCGCTGGGTGGATCGTTTCGCGCACGCCGTCTTGCGGCGCGTCATTGTCCGGTTCGACATCGCCGCAAAAGTAAGTGGCGACGGCGTAACCCCGGTCGATAATTTGATCGATGCACCAAACGTTCGTTTCTGTCCCGCGCCCGGCTTCGGTGTCATGATTGTTCACTACGTTGGGCAACTTGTTCGGCATCCAGGAAGCAGTCAGCGGAATATGCGGGTCGGCCAGCAAGGTGTGATTGCCGCTGAAATTCATTCCCAGAAAAATAGGAGCCGGTGTGGCGCGCCGATTTGGCATGACCATCAACAAATGAACTTCGGGCGCAGCAGCGGGCCCAAGCTTGATGGTGACCAGTTGGAGGGTGGCTTTGCCGTCAAAGAAGTTCGTGTCGGTGTAAGTGATTTCGCCGCTAACCTTGGCCGCCGGAGGGAGCCAGCCGTACATGTAATGCTGAAAAAGCTGCTTCAACTCAGGACGGCGTTTCTTGACCCATTCTTTTTTCGTCTTGACAGGATGTCCATCCAACATGACCAGCGGATCCGGCGGCTCGGGCCGCAGTGGAAGTTCGGACGCGGGCGGAAAAGAATTCGCGCCGTTCGCGGCACAGGTTAGGACGAGTAAAACGGCTGGAATCAGGTGGGCGATGGTGGAGTTCATATTGTTGGGACTCGCGATTATTGCAAAATATTTAAATTCGCGCTGGGCAACGTCTTGGTCGCAGTGATTTGGGCGCCCTTGGTTTCAGCCGGCAACGTAGCCAGGCGCCGGAGAGCCACCGTGGCCAGTGCGCCGTCAGGAAACCGGCTGACAATGCGCCGCAACGCATTTTCGGCCGCTTCAACATCTTGTGCCATCTTGATGTGCAGCGTGGCCAATAAATTAAGCCAGCGCGCGACGTGTTTGGAGGATTCAGCGGGCAGCGCAATCAATTGTTCAAGCTGAGCCGCCGCCAAATCCAGCCGCTGAAAACTCTCGGCGTAGAGCACGGCAAGTTTTTCGCGGGTGTCGGTGTCGGAAGGATGCAAGTCCAATTGCTTGACATACTCCCCGGCCAAGACGGTGGGATCGGCGGAGGCGGCAACCACGGTGGCATCCCTGCGCAAACCGATGTCCCGTTCGCGCGGCGTCACGGTAAACCTGCTATGCTCCCGCACCCGGCGCGTTTCATCGGCTGATCCCAAATGGGCGAGGCGTTGCGCCGCCGCATGCGCGAAAGATGTGCCAGGATAAAGCTGGGCGACACGCTCCAACGTGGCCTGCGCCGCCGCGCCATCATGACCAAATTGCAATTGCCAATCCGCCAACGCGTGCAGTGCGCTGATCACGTTTTTTGGTTCGCCCCCGGACGACGCGATGAATTCGTTGAGGGTTGCTTCCGCGGCGGCAAGGTCTTTCAAATCCTCCATTTGAATCGCGGCCAGCTTCAACGTTCCCTCAAAATCGCCGGGGAAAAGTTCCAACTGCTTTCGCACTTCGGCAATCGCTTCCTGGTAATGCCCCTTTCGGCGCTGACCCTCGGCCAGGAAATAAAAAGGCTTAGGAACTGCCTCGTCGTAGCCGCCCTCGAATGCGCCCGTGAGCGGTTTGAGCGCCACGCGCGTCAGGGTGGGAATCCAGATAAAAGCCAGAACAAGGTAGGGCAGAATGATCAGAAAGGGCACTTTGCGGATTGGAATGGCCGCCATGATCAAAAGCATCACTCCCGAAATAATCCAGCGGCGCACCAAGGCCCGGCGATCATCGCTGCGTTCGTAAGCCCAAAAACCGCACGCTCCGGTCAAGACCAAAACCAGCAACCAGCAAATCCAATCGGTTGCGCTGGCCAAGAGGTGGTGCATACGTCACTTGTTTAAATCAAATTTCAGTTCCGTGCGCGAGCCTGTTTTTTTGTTGCGAATATCCATCTTTTGCAAGCGCCATTGGCCCTTGACCTTTATGAAGCTGGTGCCGTGGAGGGAAAATTCCTTGATGGCGTGTCCCTGGCCGTCAAAGGCATTGGCAATGAGGATGCCGCCGCTTTCCTTGTCAATATCGGATCTGATCCGCCCGATTCCGCCCGATGGCCGGCTGCTTTCCAGCACATAGCAAGGCTGCCCAAGGCGCATTTCCCCTTTAAGCTGCCGCTGCGCCGGCCAATGCAAGAAATCCAGGCCCAAATCCTCCAGCGAAAAATCCGAGCCGGCCAATGGAATGGAAGCGTCCTCCACCGGCGCGAGGGATGGCAATGGAGCGGAGGGCGCCGGGGCGCGCGCATACAAATATTGATTCGGCCCATTACTCGAATGGATCACGACGAGTTGTTCCGCGCCGGTTGAGGAGGTTGCCATCGCCTGGTAGGTCGTCATCCAGTTGGTGTCAGTGACTGTCACCTGGCAAACAACCGGAATCTCCTTGCGCCGATCCCCCGAGCGGATGATCAGCGTGCCCGTGACGCGAGAACCCTCCTCCGGCTGCGCGGCGCGCAGGCGTTCGGCCAGCGCCTGTCCCGCCGTTTCCTCGGGCGTGGCGGCAAAAGCCATCGGACCCATCGCCCAACCCGCCAGGAAAATTGCCAGGAAAAATTGGCGCATTATTTCGGAGTGAGAGCCAGCGGCACCATATCAGAAATCGTCTTGACGAAATGCGCTTTCATTCTCTGGCGCACTTCGAGCGGGACTTCCAGCCAGTCGTTGCGGTTCTGGTCGGGAAGAATGACGTGCTTCAAGCCGGAACGGGCCGCGGCCAAAACCTTTTCCTTGATGCCACCCACCCGCAGCACGCGCCCGCGCAAACTTATTTCTCCCGTCATGGCCAGATCGGAACGGACCCGGCGATGGGTCAGCAGCGAGGCCAGCGCCGCCACAATGGTCAACCCCGCGCTGGGGCCGTCTTTGGGCGTCGCGCCGGCCGGCACATGGATGTGAATATCGCGCTTGTCGTAATCGCTCAGATCGATTTTTAAAGTCTCGGCGCGGTTGCGTAAAAAACTGAAGGCGGTATGCGCGCTTTCCTTCATTACTTCGCCTAATGAGCCGGTTAAAATGAGCGCCCCTTTGCCGGGCATGCGCGTGGCCTCGATAAAAAGAATTTCCCCGCCGACCGGTGTCCAGGCCAAACCGATGGCGATGCCGCATTCGGTAATGCGCTCGGCAAGTTCTGAAGTGAATTGCGGCTGGCCCAGGTAACCGACCAGCTTGCCGGGAGTGATGATCAGCGGCCCATTCTGGTTGCGGGAGGTGACGATTTTCCGGGCGGCCTTGCGGGTCAGCGCGCCGATCTCGCGCTCAAGCTGGCGAACCCCCGCCTCCCGCGTGTAATCCTGGATGACCTGGCGCAAGGTGGCGTCGGGAAATCGGACCAGCTTTTTCTTCAACCCGTGTTCCTCGAGCTGGCGCGGAACCAGATGCCTCTTGGCGATTTGCACTTTCTCGACCGCAGTGTAGCTGGGCAATTCGATGACTTCCAACCGGTCGCGCAACGCGGGATGAATGGGATCGAGCCAATTGGCCGTGGTCAAAAATAAAACCCGCGAAAGGTCGTAGGGCAGGTCCAAGTAATGATCGACGAAGGTGTTGTTCTGGGCCGGGTCGAGCACTTCCAGCAGCGCCGAAGCAGGATCGCCTCGAAAATCCGAGCCGACCTTGTCCAGTTCGTCCAGCAGGATGACCGGGTTGCTCGATTCCACCCGCCGCAACGTCTGAATAATCCGGCCCGGCAACGCCCCGACGTAAGTGCGGCGATGCCCGCGAATTTCCGCTTCGTCCCGCATCCCGCCCAGGGAAATGCGGGCGAATTTGCGGCCCAATGCCTCTGCCACGCTCTTGCCAAGAGAAGTCTTCCCTACCCCGGGCGGACCCACCAAACAAAGAATCGGCCCTTTCAACTGCTGCTTGAGTTTGATAACGGCCAGAAATTCCAGGAGCCGGTCTTTGACTTTGCGCAGGCCAAAATGTTGTTCATCGAGCAACCGTCCGGCGGCGGCCAAATCCAGCTTGTCCTCGGTAAACTTCGACCACGGCAAATTAATCAGCCAATCCAGATAATTGCGGGTCATGGTGTATTCCGCGACGGCCGGGGGCATTTGCTGCAAACGCTCCAACTCCTTGAGGGCCACTTTTTTGGGCTCTTCGGGCAGCTTATTCTGTTCGATTTGCTCGCGCAATTCCTTGGCTTCAGCCGCACCGGTATCGACCTCGCCCAATTCACGCTGGATAACGCGGATTTGTTCGCGCAGGAAAAAATCGCGTTGGTTCTTGGACATTGAGGTCACGACCTCGTTTTGAATTTTCGAGCCAAGCCGGAGCACTTCCAATTCGCGGCTGAGCAAAGGCAGGAGGCGGGTCAAGCGGTCCTTGACCGCCGGCATTTCCAGCAGATGCTGCCGCTCCTCCAGGCTGAGATTAAGATTGGCGGCGATTAAATCGGCCAGCTTGGCGGAGTCCTCGGTGTTGAGGGCCGCGACCTTCACTTGCTCGGCCAGCGTGGGAGAAAGCTTAACGATCTCCTGGAACTCGCGTTCCGCATTGCGGGTCAATGCGGTCAATTCAAGGGAATCGTCCGCCAAGTCCTTGAGCTTCTCAATTTTAGCGATGAGATAGGGAGACTCCGAGACATAGTCCGTGATGCGAAACCGCCGCAAACCTTCCACCAGCACGCGCACCGTGCCGTCGGGAAATTTCAGCATCTTGAGGACGCGTCCCGCGCAGCCGTGCGGCCAAAGATCCGCGGGCGTCGGATTCTCCGTGTCCGCATTGCGCTGCAAGACCAAGCCTAGAAAACGGTCGCCCGCCACCACGTCGTCAATCAAGCGAATGCTTTGCGGGGATTCCACCAGCAACGGCGTGATCGTGCCGGGGAAAATGACAATATCGGACAACCCAAGAATGGGCAGCGATTCGGGAAGTGACTTGGACCAAACTTTGGTGGCCGACGTATCCGGTTTGTCCCCAGCGCCCAGGATGCTGATAAACTCCGTTTCCGGTGTGGTCATGCGCGGGATTAATCGTCGCTGACCGAGATCGAGCGCGGGGCTTGGGCGCCCATCGGCACTTCGATGCGTAAAAATCCATTTTGGTAAGCCGCCTTGGCCCGCGTCAGATCGTAGCCTTCGGGCAACTCGATGACGGTTTCAAAGCAGCCGTAATTAATCTCCATGACCAGGAATTTGCACTGAGGCGGCCTGCAGCCATCCGGCCGCTGGCCGCTGATGCGGACACGATGGCCCTCGACGGTCAATTCCAGATCTTCGCGCTGCATTCCGGCCAATTCAACCTTGATGACGACGGCGCCATCGGTGAGATACACGTCGGTATTAGGAACCCAATGGGTATCATGGTCTTTGGCCAGGACGGAGCTGCTCTTGGAGTTGCTCTTGGAAAATTGGAGGGCTGAATTGATTTTTTGCATGGTGACGAATAAAAACTATCTCACGGGGCGAAATTAGGCAAGGAACAAAGCAGGCCCATAATACGGTTAGCTGGACTTGACCCGAATCTGTGGGCGCTGGCCCTTGCGCGCGTGAAACACAATCGAGGCCTTCGAGCCGGAAGGGGAAGCGCAGCCGCAATGGGTGTCGCGCGCGAAGCTGAATTTCCGCCGCCGCAATTTTGCCCGCGCAAAGAGTCCGGCGGTGGCGGCCACAATACTGAGAGACACTATTTTCTGCCAATCCATGCCGGTAAGATAATCCGTTACCGGCAGTCTGCAACTGGATGTTTGAGGCGACCCTGCGAGCGGACCCCCCGCCCAGTTTCCCATTCGTGTCTATGCGTGCGCGAAAGTATTGATATTTAACCAAAAAATGTTTACCCTTTGCAGGTGGATTTCATCTTCGACATACGAAAAGCAATCGCCGCTACTGAATATGTCTGCAAGCTTAACGGGGGAAGCTTCGACATGTTAAAGTTAATAAAGGCGCTGTACCTCGCCGAAAGAATGGCGCTTGTCGAATGGCACCGCCCCATCACGGGCGATGAGTTCTGGTCGCTGGAAAATGGCCCGGTCATGAGTCGGATTTACGATCTATTGCGCGAGAAAGTCAGCGGCCCTGAAATGGAAGCTTGGAGGACAGTTTTCAACCCCCGAAAGTTGGATGCGATTTCGTTGAAATCAGAGTTTCACGAAAAACCACTTTCGCGGAGAGAAAAAGACGCCCTCCACCGGGGATATAGCATGGTCAAGGATTTAACCGTGGGGCAGGTTATCGACCTGGTTCACAAACTCCCGGAATGGGAAAACCCCGGCAAATCTTCTCGACTCATTGACCCACGCACAATTCTTTACCATGAAAACCTGGGAGAATCCGCCGTTAAGGAAATTGAGCAGGAAATTGCTGCTCTTCACTCAGCGAAAGCTTCAATGCAAGCCGGTTAGGCCCGATGAAGGTGGGGGACACATTCATCTGGTATCCGCCTAATGATGGCAAAGAACATCTTTGGATCGCGGTAACGGATCCAAATCAAAATGGAGGGAAATTTGCCGCTTTCAACCTTACCCGGTCTCGAGGCGGCCCAATGGCTTTGACTTTCCGCATCGGTGAACACCCTTTCATCACCCGATATGATAGCGACGTGGCGATTGGAGATTCGCTTGTTTTTGACATTTCCAAAGTGCAGGAAGATATCCGGCGTGGAACGGTGGTTCCGCACCAGCCAATGCCAAAAAGCATGATCGAAAAAATCGCCAAAAAAGCGGTTGGCCACCCCGCTATACCAGAAGACGTAGAAATTTTGGTGAAATCATCCTGGGGATTGTAAAGAGCACCGTCATTCGCTGTGCTCCTCGCTTTCTTCTTCGTCGTGGAACAACTTCCATCCGTAGCTCCGCTTGGGCAGCAACGCGCAAAAGCGCTGGATATCCACCGGCTTGGCCGGGGAAACTTCCGCGCCTAATCGCTTGCTTTCGACAACTTCAGGATCGTCCGGGGAATCGGTCAGAACGATAACGGGAATGCTTCGCTCCCGCTCGTCCTGTTTGAGGCGGCGCAGCATTTCCAAGGCTCCGACCTGCGGCCCATTCAAATCGAGGAGAATGACTTGCGGGCGCTTTTGCAGCGGCAGAGGAGCCGCCGCCGCAGCCGTCCCAAGATATTCCAGTGCCGCCGCTCCATCGCGAACGACATGAATGTGATTCTTTATGCGGGCCTGCCGGAAGGCCCGCACAATCGCTTCTATTTCCGCCGGGGCGCCGCTCACCAGCAGGATTTCCACGGGGCGTTTCCTTTTCTCGATGGCGCCGGGACCGGGAAAATCGCCGAAAGGTTCAAAGAACGTGGAGAAGGAGATTTGCAAAGCCCGCGCCAGCTTTTCGATGCTTTGCAGCGAGGCATTTCGCGCTCCCCGTTCAATGTCCGCCACATAGGAACGATGAAGTCCAGCCCGCCAGGCGAGTTCTTCCTGTGAAAGGCCGCATCGCCGACGCCAACCCTTGAGGGTCAGCCCAAACCGTTTTTGCATCTCAACGTAATCCATTGACTTGCATAATGTTGCCATCAAAATATTTGAGCGTTCAATACGCGATGAGTGACAATCGGCGAAAAACCGCAAATAGCCAGAAAGCCAAATGCTTCAACTTGCGTCGGGAGATTTATGCTGTTTTATCGGTAGTTTTACCGACACGTCTTCAGTCAACCAAACCATGCCGCAACGCGTAGCGAGTAAGTTCCACATTGGAGCCCAAGCCCATTTTCTGGGAGATACGAGTGCGATAAGTGGCCACGGTTTTTTCGCTCAGGGCAAGCTCGGCGGCAATTTCCTTGATCGTCCGGCCTTGCGCCACCATTCGCAGAACCTGAATTTCGCGAGTCGAGAGGGTTTCATGGGCCTCAGCTTGAACATCAGGGCCAAGAGTGGCGGCCAGTTTCTCGGCCAGAGCAGCGGTCACGTATTTGCCCCCGGCGATCACTTTTTTGGCCGCGACGCGCAACTCGTCCGCGGCGAAACTTTTGTTCAAATAACCGGATGCGCCCAGTTTAAACGACCGAACGGCGAATTCTTCCTCGGGGTAGGCGCTCAACATCAGAACGGGCGTTTTGGCGCGCAAGCGCTTGGCTTCTTCCAGCACCTCCAAGCCGCTCCGCCCAGGCAGATTGATGTCAACAATAATCAAATCCCAAGACTGCCGGAGGATCTGCTCCAAGGCGGCGGAAAAATGGCCCGCCTCACCCACTTCAAGCGGCGAAAATTCGTCGGACAGGATTTCGCGCAGCCCGCGCCGGACAATTTCATGATCATCCACGATGAGCACTCGCATCATAGGTTCGGCCATGGAATGCGGACGGTAACGACGGTCCCGGCCTGCGGGCCGCGCTGCACGAGAACTTCTCCGTCGAACAAGGCCGCCCGCTCCTTCATGCCAAGCAGGCCGAGCGATTGCGGCGCCTGCGCGTCCACTTCGCGGATGCCTTTGCCGTTGTCCTGCACGCGCAGAATTATGGCGCCGGATTCCACCTTCAACTCCGCTTCCACGGCCGTGGCGTTGGCATGGCGCGTCACGTTCGTCAACGACTCCTGAAAAATGCGGAACAGGGCGGTGGCCAATTCACCGGGGAGGGCCAATTCCTGTTCCGGCACGCGCACTACGCAAGGCAGGCTGGTGCGCTCCTCGAACCGCCGGCCTTCATATTGAAGCCCCACGCCCAAGCCCAGGCGGTCCAGGACTCCGGGGCGCAATTCCGCAGCGATCTTCTGCACGGTGGTGATGGTGGAATCAACCAGTTCAGTGGCCCCCACCATGCGATCGACCAGCGCATTGACCGTCGGCGAAGTTTCCAATTCGCCCAGTTTCCGCTCCATGGCGATTAAATCCATTCTCAGGCTGGTCAGATTCTGGCCCAGTTCATCATGGATTTCGCGCGAGATGCGGACGCGCTCCTCTTCCTGGAGTAATTCCAATCGCGCGCTCAACGCCCGCAATCTCTCCCGCGAATCGCGCAAGTTTTTTTCCACTTGCCCGCGCTCCCTATTTTCGCGCTCCAGCGCCTGATGGCTCTCCGCCAACTCGAAGGTGCGCTGGGCCACGCGCTTTTCCAGCTTTTTGTTTGACTGCCACATTTCGGCTTTGGCGAGATGCAGTTCGGGCGTTTCCAGCATTTCCCAATTCCCGCGGCGCTTGGCAATGGCAAATTCATGGCTGCGCGCGACATCGAAAATCTTGGCCCCGCCTTGCAAAGCAAGCGGGTAGGTGCATAAAACAATAAGGCGATGACCGGCGATTACTTTATTTATGCGTTGCTCATAGTCCAAAAAATCGCCCCACTCGTTCTTGCTCAACCAGGTTTCCTCGCCATTGGCTCGCAGACCCGCGTAGCCTTTGGCCAAGGCTTGGGCCAACTTCTCCTGCAAGACACGCATCGCCTTGGCCAGATCCAAAACCCCGTCGTTGAAATACCACTGCGCATACGAAACAATCTCGATGTCGCCCGCAGCCAGGCGCCGGGACGCCTCCGGCAGCATCCGCTCCAAGGCTTTTCTGGCCTCTGCCTCGTTGATGGGATCGGAAACGACCCACAAGCAAAATTCATTTGCGTCCAATCCGGCCTTGAAATAGGGAATCAAAATATCGAGCAAGTCTTGCGTCGTTTCATAGAAATTACAGAAGTGCGTGCCCCACGGAACAGGCCCCACGGCGGGGACTCCGGTCTCTCTTAATTCTGTATTGGGCGGTTCAGTTAACATCGGAAAGAATGGGACAGCCAAAATTGCGGTCTTGAGTTGGCCTTCGATACTCTACCAACATTCCCCGAAAACGGCCAAGCGCAACCCCTTTGCGTTCTGGCAATTTGTAGTTTATCGCTTAGGATTCGCCCCAAGTGTTGACCATCAATAATTTAAGCGTGCATTACGGGGCGGTGGCTGCGTTGCATGGCATTTCGCTGGAGGTCAAACAAGGGGACATCGTGACGCTCATTGGCGCGAACGGGGCGGGAAAGACCACCACGCTCCGGGCCATTTCAGGCCTCGTTAAAGCAAAGGGCGAGATTCGGTATCACGGGCAAAACCTGGCCAATTTACCGCCGCACCAGATCGTCGCCAAAGGTATTTCTCATGTGCCGGAAGGGCGCATGATTTTCGCCAATCTCAGCGTCGCCGAAAATCTCGCCATGGGCGCTTACTTGCAAAAAGACCCGGAGAAGATTCGGCAGGACCGGGAGTTCGTCTTCGGAATTTTTCCGCGCCTGGCCGAGCGGCAAAAGCAAATCGCCGGCACACTTTCCGGCGGAGAACAGCAGATGCTGGCCATTGGACGGGCGCTGATGAGCCGCCCTCAATTTCTCATGCTGGACGAGCCGTCCCTGGGCATTGCGCCGATCCTGGTCAAGACCATTTTCGAAAAGATTGTCGAGATCAATCGCCGCCAGGGCCTGACCATTTTGCTGGTCGAGCAAAGCGCCAACCTGGCCTTGGAAATTTCCCGCTACGGCTATGTCCTCGAAACCGGGCGCGTTATTCTGCATGACAACGCCGCCGCCTTGCGGGAGAACCCCAAAGTCCGCGCCGCCTACCTTGGCGGCTGAGGTTATTTTACCTCCGCAACTTTGGTCCAGCGTCCGCCCTGAGTTGACTTGACCGCCGATTCCAGCACGGCCACGCACTTTGCTCCGGCCAAAAAGTCCGGCTGAAGAGGCGACCCGTCCGCGATGGCATTGACCAGGTCCACCACTTCATGCACGAAGGTGTGCTCATAACCCAGCACATGTCCGGGCGGCCACCACCCTTCCATGTAGGGATGAACTTTTTCGGTACACATGATGGTTTTGAAGCCAGGCTGATCCGGCGGATCGGTGCGATTGCAATATTCCAATTCATTCATGCGCTCGAAACAGAAAATCAGACTGCCCTCGCTGCCGTTGATCTCGAAACGATTATAATTTTTGTGGCCCGGCGCCAGACGCGTGGCCTCGAATGTCCCGTAGGCGCCGGGCGCGATATTTTTGCCGCCGGCAAACTTGGCTAAAAAGACCGACGCATCATCGACGGTGACCTTCTCGGTCCCCTTCCCCGCCGAAGCGCCCAGCCCGATGGCCTGTGATTCGCGCTGGCGCTCCTTGATGAACGTTTCCTGCAAGCCAATCGTCTCGGCAATGTCACCCACAAGGTAATGCGCAAGATCGATCAAATGCGCGTTCAAATCGCCATGCGCGCCCGAGCCGGCCGTTTCCTTGCGCATCCGCCAATTCATCGGGAACTTGGGGTCGGCCACCCAGGATTGAAGATACGTCCCGCGAAAATGCCGGATCTGCCCCAGCTTGCCCGAGTCGATTAATTTTCGGGCAAAAGCAATCGCCGGGACACGGCGGTAGTTGAACCCCACCATATTTTTGACACCGGACTTGCGGGCCGCCTCCAGCATTTTTTTTGCTTCGACGAGGTTCATGGCCAGCGGCTTTTCGCAAAAAATGTGCTTGCCCGCCTTGGCGGCGGCGATGCCGATTTCGGCGTGGGTCAGGTTGGAGGTTGCGATGTCAATAATATCAATCTCCGGCGAATTGACCACCTGCCGCCAGTCGGTGCAGGCGTTTTTCCAGCCGTATTTGACGCGGGCCTGCTCCAGCGCCTCGGCGTTGCGCCCGCAAATGGTGTGCATCTCAATTTCCGCCTTGAGGGGGAAAAAATGCGGGGCCTGGCGCCAGGCGTTCGAGTGCGCTTTGCCCATGAAGCCGTAGCCGATCATGCCGACGCGAAGTGTCTTTGCCATAATAAACTTGATATTGAATTGTTAAATACGCGGCCTTTATAGTGAGCAAAGAATTTCAATTCGACAAAACAAAAAATGTTCACCGCCGCCGCCATCGCCAAAGAACTCGACGGACAAGTCCTCGGGGATGATGCCATTTCCCTGACCGGCTTCGCGCCCGCCACCACCGCCAAAGCGGGCGATCTCACTTTTGCCGAAAACGAAACCTTCTTCGCCAAGGCCGAACAAAGCGCCGCTTCGGCCATTCTGATCGACGGCGACTTTAGCTCCGCGCGCAAAGTCCTCATCCGGGTGGCCAATGCCCGGATTGGCTTTGCGCGAGTGCTGCCGCTCTTTTTTCCAGAGCGCGCCCTGGCTGCGGGCCTTCATCCCTCGGCCATCGTCCCTGACTCTGCGCAAATCGATCCCACCGCCCATGTCGGCCCCTATTGTGTGCTGGGCGAAAAGGTCCAAATCGGCCCGCGCGTTATTCTGCGGGGCGGAAACCATATCGGCGACAATTCCACCATCGGCGCGGATTCCCAGCTTTTCCCCAACGTCATTTTGTATAATCAAACGCAAATCGGCCAGCGCGTGCGCATCCATGCCGGCGCGGTCATTGGCGCGGATGGGTTTGGCTACGTCTTCGACGCCGGCGTCCACCGCAAAGTTCCCCAAGTCGGCCAAGTCATCATTCACGACGACGTGGAAATCGGCGCCAACGTTTCAATCGATCGCGGCGCGCTCGGCCCGACCGTCATCGGCAACGGCAGCAAGATCGACAACCTGGTGCAAATCGCCCACAACGTGACCATTGGGGAACATTGCCTGGTCATCGCCCAAGTCGGAATTGCCGGCAGCACCAAAATCGGAAGTTACACCACGCTGGCCGGCCAAGCGGGCGTGGCGGGCCATCTCAAAATCGGCCACAAAGTCATCGTCGCCGCCCAATCCGGCGTCATGCACGACATACCCGACGGCGGAAAATGGCTTGGCGCTCCCGCCCAGCCCGACCGCCAGGCCAAGCGGCAAATGATCGCCCTGCAACGCCTGCCCGACCTAATCCGGCGCGTCGGCGAACTGGAAAAATTACTGGCCGCCCGGTGAAAAGCTCTTCAACACTCGGCTGGTGACCCCATCAGGAATTGAAATCATAAGATAATGTCCCGTCTTCATAGTTTTTTTATCTTGGTCCCGCTCTGTGCGCTAGTTCTGGCCACGCCACTGACTTCAGCTCAGACCACCAATTCTCCGCCCCTGGCGAATGTCGCCCTGCCCGACGTTCTGCGGTGGACTGCTGCAGCGTTTGCCGGCGGCCTGTCCTCGGCCCCTGGCCTGGGCGCGGAGGCGCTGACTGGCAATATGTGGCCCGCCAGGCGGCCCCCTTTTTCTTTTGTTTATGACGGCAAATCGTTAGAGACATTGCTTGCTTCCTGGAAGCGTGAAATTCAAAAGCAGGAATTCGCCGACCGCACCGAATACCGGGTGCAATGGGGTGATCCGCATACCGGCCTGAAGGTCACTGCCCTGGTTTCTGCCTTCCACGATTTCCCGGCGGTTGATTGGTTCCTTCGCTTCGAAAATGCGGGCACAAACGACACCCCGATTCTGGAAAAGGTGCAGGCGCTCGATGTCACCCTGGCCACCGCCTCGGCGCAAGATCTCGTGCTGGACCAGATCAATGGGGATGACGCCAGCCCGCGCAGTTATGTCCCTTCGAAACACGGCTTGCAGCGGGGGCAAAGCGTCACGCTGGCCCCGGTGGGAGGCCGGCCTTCCAATGGCACGTTCCCCTTTTTCAATTTGCAGCAAGGCGCGTCCGGCTTTTTCACCGCCATCGGCTGGACCGGTCAATGGGCGGCTTCCGTGGGACGCAATGAAACGGGGACGACCCGTCTTCAAGCCGGCATGGAACTGACGCATCTGTCGCTGCATCCGGGCGAATCCATCCGCACGCCGCGCATCCTGCTGCTTCCATGGACCGGCGACCGGATGGATGCCCACAACGAATTCCGCCGCCTGCTGCTCGCCCACTACCTGCCCAAGCTCGGCGGCCAGCCGGTGCAGTTTGCTATTGCGGCGCAAACCTTCATGGAATTTGCCCAACGTAGCGCCCGGCCCAATTGGGCGACTGAAGCGGGCCAGCTCGCGGCCGCGAAGATCAACCAAGAGCTCGGTTGCAATACCCTTTGGCTCGACGCCGGATGGTTCGAAGGCAACTTTTCGCCCGGGGTGGGCAACTGGTTTCCCAAGCCCAAAGAATTTCCGAACGGCCTCCGGCCCATTGGCGAGGCCTGTGAAAAACTGGGGTTGAAGTTCCTCGTCTGGTACGAACCGGAACGGGTGAGAGAAAATACTCGAATCGCCCGTGAACATCCTGAATTCATCCTGCCCACCACCAAGCCGGCCAACGAAGGCGGATTGTTTGACCTCGGAAATCCCCTGGCGCGCCGCTGGATGACTGATCTGCTCATCCAGCAAATCACCGACTTCCACATCGACACTTATCGCAACGATTTCAACATGAACCCGCTCCCGTTCTGGCGGCAAAACGACCCGCCCAACCGCCAGGGCATCACCGAGATTCGCTATGTCGAGGGTTTATATGCGATGTGGGATGAAATGCGCGCGCACTTTCCCAAAATGTATATTGACGACTGCGCCTCCGGCGGGCGGCGCATTGACCTCGAAATGATCATGCGCTCGGTCGTCCAAACCCGCAGCGATTCCGTCGGCCACGCGGGCCGTTCCGATTGGGACCAGTCACAGACCTACGGCCTGAGCCTCTATCTGCCCGTTCATGCCACCATCGGCTGGACCGTGGGCGCCTACGAATGCCGAAGTTCCGCGAACTCCGGCTTCTGTGGGGAGTGGGACATTTTGAGCGACAAATTTCCCTTGGCCAAGGCCCGGACTTGTATCAGCGAAATGAAGGAAAACAGCAAATACTGGATCGGTGATTACTACCCGCTCACGCCGTGGACGATGGCGCCCGACCAATGGATGGCCTGGCAACTCCACCGTCCCGATCTGGACGAAGGCATCATCCTGGCCTTCCGCCACCAGGAAAGTTCCTACTCCGCCATGCAAGTCCATCTTCGGGGACTGAAAACCGGCCAGACTTATCGCGTCGATTTCATTGATGAGGAACATCAATTAGCGACCAAAACAATGTCGGAACAACAACTCGCCACCTTGGAGCTTCAAATTCCCGAGCGCCACCAGAGTCT
>DASRLE010000242.1:0-7694 GCA_035648615.1 Saccharimonadales bacterium (SeqCode)
GCCGAGGCGGCGGGCAATCCAATTCACCAGCAAATGGGAATCGCCGCGTCGGGCGGTAACATGGAGGGAAAGGAAGTTCGCTTCGGCATTTTCAATTCCGCGCTCTTTGCCACGGTCACGACGGATGCTTCGTGCGGCGCGGTCAATTCGATGCATGACTCCTTCACCGCCATGGGCGGATTTGTCCCGCTCTTCAATATTCAACTCGGGGAAATCATCGTGGGCGGCGTGGGCGCGGGACTCTACGGCATGTTGGTATTCGTGGTCTTGGCGGTCTTCATCGCGGGATTGATGGTCGGGCGCACGCCGGAGTACCTCGGTAAAAAAATCCAGTCCTACGATGTGAAGATGGCTATGCTGGCCCTGCTGGTCCTCGCCGTCTCGATCCTTGGTTTCGCGGCCTGGGCTTCGGTCAGCAAATGGGGTTTGGACGGATTGAACAATACCGGGCCGCATGGTTTGACCGAGATTTTGTACGCCTACAGTTCAGCCAATGGCAATAACGGCAGCGCCTTCGCCGGTCTCAATGCCAACACTCCATGGTTCAACACAACCCTTGGCCTGGCCATGTTGGTCGGCCGCTTTCTCATGATCATCCCGATCCTGGCCATGGCCGGGTCGCTCGCGCAAAAGAAAGTCTCACCTCCCAGCGCCGGAACGTTTCCGGTGGCGGGATTTACTTTTGTAATCTTGCTCCTCGGCACGGTGCTGCTGGTGGGAGCCTTGAATTTTCTCCCTGCTCTCGCCCTTGGCCCCATTGTTGAGCACTTCCTGACGGTGCAGGGAAAACTCTTTTAATCTTATGACTCAAAAAGCTCCTTCTCTCTTTGACTGGGACATTGTCGGACCGGCGTTGCTCAACGCCTGCAAGAAATTGCACCCGCGCCTCATGATCAAAAACCCGGTCATGTTCGTCACCATGATCGGCGCGGCCTTGACCACGGCGGGAATTTTTACCTCACCGAGTGATCGCGGCTTCATTTTCCAACTCGCGCTCTGGCTCTGGTTCACGGTCCTTTTTGCCAATTTTGCCGAGGCTGTCGCGGAGGGTCGCGGCAAGGCCCAGGCCGACAGTCTGCGCAAAAGCCGCAAGGAAACGATGGCGCGGCGATTGCGCGATAAACGCGAGGAACTTGTGCCCGCCACGGAATTACAGAAGGGCGACCTGGTGACCTGCGCGGCGGGCGACACCATCCCCGCCGATGGCGACGTGGTGGAAGGCATCGCCAGCGTCGATGAGGCGGCCATCACCGGGGAGTCGGCGCCGGTGATTCGCGAGAGCGGAGGCGATCGCAGCGCGGTGACGGGCGGCACGAGGGTCTTGAGCGACCGCATCGTCATTCGGATCACCTCTGAAAAGGGCAACACATTCTTGGACCGGATGATTTCAATGGTGGAAGGCGCGCGCCGCCAAAAAACGCCTAATGAAATCGCCCTGACCATTCTGCTTTCGGCCTTGACGCTGATTTTTTTATTGGTCTGTGTAACGCTCAAACCGTTCGGCCTTTACTCGCAGGTGAATTTCTCGGTGCCCGTGCTGGTCGCCCTCCTGGTGTGTTTGATTCCCACCACCATTGGCGGGTTGCTCAGTGCCATCGGCATTAGCGGCATTGATCGCCTGATTCGGCGCAATGTCATGGCCATGAGCGGCCGCGCGGTCGAAGCGGCCGGCGACGTCGATGTCCTGTTGCTGGATAAAACCGGCACCATCACCCTGGGCAACCGCATGGCGACCGCTTTTATTCCCGCGCCCAACATCAAGGCAGACCGCCTGGCCGATGCGGCGCAATTGGCCTCGCTGGCCGACGAGACGCCCGAAGGCCGCTCGATTGTCGTGCTGGCCAAGGAGCGGTTTAATCTGCGCGGGCGCGAAGTGGCGGAGTCACACGCGCAATTTGTCGCGTTTACCGCCGAGACGCGGATGAGCGGCGTGGATTTCCCGTCGGTGAACGGACATCCCGCGCGCAGCATTCGCAAAGGCGCCGCCCAGGCGATTTCGGTTTATGTGGACGAGGCGGGCGGGAAGTTTCCAACCCTGGTCACGGCGGCGGTGGAGGAAATTTCGCGCTCGGGCGGAACGCCGCTGGTTGTCGCGGAAGGCCGTGAGGTCCTGGGCGTGGTGCAATTGAAGGACGTGGTCAAGGGCGGCATCAAGGAACGTTTTGCGCAGTTGCGCAAGATGGGCATCCGCACCGTGATGATCACCGGCGATAATCAATTGACTGCCGCCGCCATCGCCGCCGAGGCCGGGGTCGATGATTTTATGGCGCAGGCCACGCCGGAACAAAAATTGAAACGCATCCGCGAAGAGCAAGCGGCCGGCCATCTCGTCGCCATGACCGGCGACGGCACCAACGACGCCCCGGCCCTGGCCCAGGCCGACGTCGGCGTGGCCATGAACACCGGCACCCAAGCCGCGCGCGAAGCGGGCAACATGGTCGATCTGGACAGCAACCCCACCAAGCTGATTGAGATCGTCGAAATCGGGAAACAATTGCTCATTACGCGCGGCTCGCTGACCACCTTCAGCATTGCAAATGACATCGCCAAGTATTTCGCCATTATTCCCGCCATGTTGATGGCGACCTTCCCGGCCATCGCGCCGCTCAATGTCATGAACTTGCACAGTCCGACGAGCGCCATCCTGAGCGCGATTATTTTCAACGCCTTGATCATTATCGCGCTGATTCCGCTCGCCTTGCGTGGAGTGGCTTACCAACCCATTGGCGCGCTGGCCATGTTGCAGCGCAATTTGCTCATCTACGGCGCAGGCGGGGTCGTGATCCCATTCATCGGCATCAAGGCGATTGATCTCGTTATAACCACTCTCAAACTGGTTTGATTATGAAAGAATTTCTCACTCAACTGCGCGGCGCGGTTTTCTCGACGCTAATTTTGGCCGTCGTTTGTTGCGGGATTTATCCGCTGCTGGTTTTTGGCTTGGGGAAGGCGCTCTTTCCCGCCCGGGCTTACGGAAGTCTTATTGTTGACGCAAAAGGGGTCGTGCGGGGCTCGAAGCTCATCGGCCAAAACTTCAGCGGCGAAAAGTATTTTCATTCCCGTCCTTCGGCCGCCGGCAACGGCTACGACGCCACCAGCTCCGGCGGAAGCAATCTCGGCCCGACCTCGCAAAAGCTGGCCGATTCCATCAAACAAAACGTGGCCGATTACCGCGCCCAAAACGGCATGGCCACCAACGCCTCCGTGCCCGCTGACGCCGTGACCGCCTCCGCCAGCGGATTGGACCCGCACATCAGCGTGGCCAACGCCGAAATCCAAACCGTGCGCGTCGCCCGGGTTCGGGACCTGAAAGTGGCCGAAGTCCTGTCTCTCGTGCATCAATATACCGACCCGGCGGGCTTGGGATTTCTGGGAGATCCCGGAGTCAATGTGCTGCGCCTGAATCTGGCGCTTGATGGGATAAAATAGGAGGGAAGGGATCGCCAGGAGCGGCGATTGACTTTCTGAAGCGGCGCTCGCAGAGTGGCGGCCTTGGGTTGAGTATCGAATCTTCCATGGCTGGCTATTACGCTGCCCGCGCGCGGGAATACGAGCGCATTTACCACAAGCCCGAACGGCAGGCCGATTTGCGCAAGTTGCAAGACTCAATCGAAGGCGCGTTTGCAGGGAGAGACGTTTTGGAGGTCGCTTGCGGGACAGGTTATTGGACGGAGATTCTTGGCCGCTCGGCGGTATCGGTTGTTGCCACCGACATCAATGAAGAAGTTTTGGCGGTGGCGCGCGTAAAGGCCATGGACCCGCGAAAAGTGGCCTTTCAGCGGGAAGACGCGTACGCGTTGCCCATCCTGCCACAACAATTCACCGGCGGTTTTTCAGCTTTTTGGTGGTCGCACATTCCCGAAGCCAGAATTGGCAGCTTTATCCAAGGTTTTCACCGCGCCATTTCTCCGGGGACGCGAGTGGTGTTTATTGACAATATTTACGTGGAAGGCAGCAGCACCCCAATTTCGCGGACGGATGAGCAACGCAACACCTATCAGACTCGCCGACTGGACGACGGGAGCCAATACGAAGTGCTCAAAAATTTTCCGACCGAGGCGGAATTACGCGCCGCGGTGGACGATTTTGCGGCGGACGTTCAAGTTGAATTATTGCGCTATTATTGGATTTTGAGTTACGCGACACGTTAAGTACTGTAGCGACAATTCCACGCTCGTTGGTTCCGCTTTATTCGGCCGTCCGGTGACGGTAGGCGGCCAAATCATTTTCGCTCACTTGTTCTGGGGGAACCAGTTTGTAATGTTTTTCGGAAGCAATGCCTACGCCGGCAGCGCCGGACTCAAATTCAAACAAGGCAATAACGCCGTCCGGCAAAAATTGAGCAGCGATAGGCCGGCAAATCAAGGTGGGAAACTTCCGGGCGCAAAGCGCAAAATCCTGTTCAATTTGGACAATGCTGAGTTTGTCCCGGCCCCCCTTGGCTTGAACCGGGAAAACGTAGTGAATGCCTTTTTTATCCAAACCAACATAAATCTCATCTGTTTCCACCTGGCCCATGTCTGGTACGGTAGTGCGCAAATGACTTTGCAGTGAGTAACAGACAACTCCGGAAAAGACATCGACCAACCGATTGTATCGAACTTTAGCGAGCAACGCCTGCTCATCACTGAAAGCGTATTTTGCGATAATGCCTGGCGTCGCATCCGGAACTTTTGTTACGACCATGTTGACGTTTGGGCCGAGAGGTTGGTCCGGCACTAACACGAACCGGTATTTGGCCAGTCCTGCCGGCCGAATGATCCACATTTCCCCGGCGCCCGCAGTGGATTGAATCGCCTTGGGTAATGCCTTTCGATAACGAAAGCTATACACCAAGTCACCGAGGTTTTTCGGCAGCGAGATTCTGAGTTGTCGCCCATGTTTGACAATATCTGCGCGGGCGAAATCAAATTGTCTCAGGCCGGCTTTATATTTTGAGAGGAATATCTCCTCGATAATCGATGCGTAAATATTGGGCGACCGCATAACGTTTAAGTTTTCGCGCCCGGCCAGCGAAGAAGGACCACTTCCTCGCGAAGTTGTTCCCGGGTTGCGGTTGATAATCGCGTGCGAAAAAGGTCGAGGCCGGCCACTTCGTAACCCAGTGATTCCGCGATGCCTGCCAATAGCTGGCCGGTGCGAATCATGACGCGAAGATACGACGCCTGATCGCCCACGACATAGGCGAGTTGAGCGCCGGGGCGCAATATCGCGCGCAGATCGGCCAAGTGTCGCGTCATGCCTCCAAAATAAAGTTTGGTGACTCGCGCGTAAAGACGTTCAAACCCCGAGGTCTTGCCCATGTCAAGCCGGCGTTGTTCGATGACTTTGGCAATGCGTTGAATTTCCCCGTGTCCCGCCACCAGCAAATCGTCCTGATCGCTTTTGTAAACGCCGCGAGTATTGGATCTGACCAAAGTTTGTTTAAGCGACCGCAAATCTGTTTTGCTTTGAATGAAACCAAGCAGCACCGACTCAAGCCGTGTCGTCCGAGTGTAGTCTTTCTCGTTTGGGTAGGGAGGGGAGGTAATGACTGCGTCCACCGAGTTTGGGTCCAAGACGTGGGCGAGATGTCTTGCGTCGGCCAAATGGACAGTGGCTTTGGATTGAGGACGTTCCGCTAATTTCCGCAAGTCGCCAGCCATCGCTTCAACGCCACGTAACCAAAGACTTATTACAGGAGCATCCACCTTGGGAACGCCAATACCCACTTCAGGCCCGAATTGCAAATTGCTGATGCCAAAAACAATTGCCTTCGCCAAGGCCAGCCGTTCGTGTCCGTAAAATCGGTCGTCGGCTTCTTCGGCCAGAACTTCCAGGAGCACCAGCGTCTTGTGCAAAGGCAACGGACTTATTGAATCCTTCAGTAAAAATTTCCACGTTTCGGCTGGGAGTGTGCGAAGGGTGGTCCCCGCAATTCGCTGCTGGGAAAAGAGAGACAGTCCGCCCATTTCATCAATTCCATCGCGCTTCAATCTTTCATGGGTGATTTGAGCGATTTCGCGGGCGTGTGCCAATAATCCATCCGCATTGATATTCCAATCGACTTTGACGCGGCTGGCGAAACAAGCCACCGGATTCGGTTCGATGCCAATGCTCGTTAAGTTAAGTTTCTTGCACTCGACCAGAGTGGTTCCCGTGCCACAAAAGGGATCGAGAACACAATCGGAAGAAACCAAACCAAACTTTTTCGCATAGTGCCGGACCAGGTGCGGTGGGAAAGAAAGCACGAATCGGTACCAATCGTGGGCCGCACGGTCCTCCAGTCTAAGTTTGTTATCTTCTTTGCGATTGCCGGTGGTGATTGCTGTTGTTGAGTCAGCGCGGTGTCCCTGCTCACCGTTTTTGAAAGCAACCATTGGCATAGCGGCCTTATGCGACTTCGGCCCGGGCCAGCGGGGCGGCGCCGCTGCGCTTGGCCATGATGGCGGCGATGATCTTTAGGGCTAGTTCAGGCTTGTCGGCCAGGGCCTGGCGGGCGGCTTCTTTGCCTTGGCCGATCAGTTCGCCTTCGAATTGCAGCCATGCCCCTTTTTTATCGACGACGCCGTTGGTGATGCCGACTTCGATGATGTTGCCTTCTTTGTTGATGCCGTGATTGTAAATGATCTCGAACTCGGCCTCGGCGAAGGGCGGGGCAACTTTATTTTTGACAATCTTTACTTTGACGGCGTTGCCGATCGCCACCCCGGCGGAATCTTTCAGGGTGTCGCGGCGGCGGATGTCGATGCGGACGCTGGCATAAAATTTGAGCGCTTTTCCGCCCGGGGTCGTTTCGGGATTACCGAACATGACGCCGACTTTTTCGCGCAGTTGATTGGTGAAAATGCAGGTCGTTTTGGACTTGGCCAGGATGGCGGTCAGTTTGCGCAGGGCCTGGCTCATCAGGCGGGCTTGCATGCCCATAGTGGCCATGCCCATCTCGCCTTCCAATTCAGCCTTGGGCACCAGGGCGGCGACGGAGTCAACGACAATGACGTCCAGGGCGTTGGAGCGGGCCAGGGTTTCGCAGATGCTGAGGGCTTCTTCGCCGCTGTCGGGCTGGGAGACGAGCAGTTCGTCCAGGTTGACGCCGAGTTTTTTGGCGTAGGCCGGGTCGAGGGCGTGCTCGGCATCAATGAAAGCCGCCAGGCCGCCGGTTTTTTGGGCGTTGGCAATGACGTGGAGCATCAAAGTGGTTTTGCCGGAGGATTCCGGGCCGAATATCTCGACGACGCGGCCGCGCGGGAGGCCCCCCACGCCCAGAGCCAGATCAACCGCCAGCGCGCCGGTGGGGATGACTTCGATCCCTACTTTGGCGCGGGCGTCGCCCAGTCGCATGATGCTGCCATCGCCATACGCTTTGGTGATGGAGGAAATGGCGGCGTCCAGATCGCGCTGGCGGGCGGCGGAAAGTTTAGGTTCGGCGGAATGGGTTTCGGCACCGGCGGCTTTTTCAGGGTTTTTTTCAGTTTTTGGCGGCATAACGCAAATTATAAAGTTTAGGGTTGAAGGGTCAAAGTAAAATCACGAACAGTGGGAATCATAAGTCATTCATCATTTTCCGCAACGCCCATGTCGCGGCAAACACCGCGTTTGGCCGAGGCGACAAATTCCAAAAGAATTTTCGCGGGCGCGCTGCTGAAATCTTTTTGCGTTTCGGCAAGCGTGTCGGACAAGTTTTGGCGGGAACGGAAAAGCTTGTGATATAAATT